>NZ_CP115465.1:45000-345000 GCF_027912535.1 Brevundimonas sp. NIBR11
GCGTAAAGCTAATCTGCGCAGGGTTAGTCGGCCCCTAAGGCGAGGCTGAAAAGCGTAGTCGATGGGAAGCAGGTAAATATTCCTGCACCAGCTGGAAGTGACGGATGGCGCAACTTGTCAGGGCTTATTGGATTGTCCTGGCAGGGAAGTTGTCCCTGGAAATAACTCCAGCAGAGACCGTACCCGAAACCGACACAGGTGGTCAGGTAGAGCATACCAAGGCGCTTGAGAGAACTGTGCTGAAGGAACTCGGCAAATTGCACGCGTAACTTCGGAATAAGCGTGACTCTGCTAAGGGCAACCTCTGCAGAGTGGCACAAGCCAGGGGGTAGCGACTGTTTAGCAAAAACACAGGGCTCTGCGAAGCAGCAATGCGACGTATAGGGTCTGACGCCTGCCCGGTGCCTGAAGGTTAAAGGGAGATGTGAAAGCGTCGAACTGAAGCCCAGGTAAACGGCGGCCGTAACTATAACGGTCCTAAGGTAGCGAAATTCCTTGTCGGGTAAGTTCCGACCTGCACGAATGGCGTAACGACTTCCCCACTGTCTCCAGCACAGGCTCAGTGAAATTGAATTCCCCGTGAAGATGCGGGGTTCCCGCGGTCAGACGGAAAGACCCTATGAACCTTTACTATAGCTTCGCCTTGGCGTTAGCGACCGTATGTGTAGGATAGGTGGGAGGCTATGAAACCGGGGCGCCAGCACCGGTGGAGCCATCCTTGAAATACCACCCTTACTGTCGTTGACGTCTAACCGAGGGCCGTTATCCGGTCCCGGGACATGGCGTGGTGGGTAGTTTGACTGGGGCGGTCGCCTCCTAAAGTGTAACGGAGGCGCGCGATGGTGGGCTCAGACCGGTCGGAAATCGGTCGTCGAGTGCAATGGCATAAGCCCGCCTGACTGCGAGACTGACAAGTCGAGCAGAGACGAAAGTCGGCCATAGTGATCCGGTGGTCCCGAGTGGAAGGGCCATCGCTCAACGGATAAAAGGTACTCTAGGGATAACAGGCTGATTTTGCCCAAGAGTCCATATCGACGGCAAAGTTTGGCACCTCGATGTCGGCTCATCACATCCTGGGGCTGGAGCAGGTCCCAAGGGTTCGGCTGTTCGCCGATTAAAGTGGTACGTGAGCTGGGTTCAGAACGTCGTGAGACAGTTTGGTCCCTATCTGCCGTGGGTGTTCGAAGCTTGAGAGGATCTGTCCCTAGTACGAGAGGACCGGGATGGACATACCTCTGGTGGACCTGTCATGGCGCCAGCTGTGCAGCAGGGTAGCTAAGTATGGAATAGATAACCGCTGAAAGCATCTAAGCGGGAAACTAACCTCAAAACAAGGCTTCGCTGAGGATCGTGGAAGACTACCACGTTGATAGGCCAGGTGTGGAAGTGCGGCGACGCATGAAGCTTACTGGTACTAATAATCCGATCGGCTTGATCGTTTCTCAGCAAAACTCATTCGATCTTTTGATCACCGACAATGTCTTCTCGACATTCTTCTTTGGCCTCACGCGCGTTCGCGCTGCGCGAGCCCAAGGATCTGCATATCCGCTCGGTTGACCTGGTGGTTATGTCGGAGGTTCCCCACCCGATCCCATCCCGAACTCGGTCGTTAAGCCCTCCAGAGCCAATGGTACTATGTCTCAAGGCATGGGAGAGTAGGTCGCCGCCGGGTCTACCCAGCGGATATGCAGATCAAGAACGAATGCCTCTCTCGAACGTCTTCCTTCACCCTACCGTTCGCCGCGGGATGGAGCAGCCCGGTAGCTCGTCAGGCTCATAACCTGAAGGTCGCAGGTTCAAATCCTGCTCCCGCACCCAAACAACATAAAGCCCCGCCGCCCAGTGCCGCGGGGCTTTTTTTTGCCGCCTGCGACGCGGGCGGGTTCCCCCGGCACGATGATGGCGGCGTCCCAACGCTAGAGCCTGCCCCCAGTATTTCCCTCCGGACGCGTGAGAGACCTGCGGTGCATTCACGCCCCAGACCTGACGGTTAGCCAACCGCTGCACGGGCGACAGGGCGGGACTTCGAGCTGGCGCGGAGCTTACCTGCGCCGCGCATTGTCTTGGCCTGGACGAAAGAGGACGGCAGAAACCGTGCAAGCTCGGAACAGCAGAGTTCAAATCGATCGGGCGATAGCGCGCAATCGATTGCGAAGGGTCAATGCCTAACCCGTAGTCCGCCTCGTCGCATGCATCGAGGCGTCCCTTTGTGGGGTCGCTGACCTGCGTTTCAGACGGCCAAGCCCGCACGGGCCAGAATGGAAGCCGTACCCAGGGAGAGGCTGAACGTGGCGTCGCCGAACGTGTCGCCGAGCAATCCCATGGCGAGCGGGACAAGGACGGCGCTCACGTATGTGAAGAAGAGCAGCAGGCCCGCCGTTTGGCTCTGGCGACTTTGCTCGAAGCGACGGATGCCCTTTGAGTTGATGGTCGGATAAAGGACCGACATGAACATGCCCGAGGCGGGAAGAACGAGGGCGGCGACGCCACGACCGCAAATGCCGCGGCGACGAAGCAGACCAACACTCCGAGGCGGTAAATCGCCAACACCCTCTGCCAAGGCAGCCGAGCCAGGAGCCAGGCGCCTGGGAACCTGCCGGCCCTCGCAGGACGAAGACCATCGATACCGCGTAGAGGGCGAACCACACGAGCGGTCGGTCGTAGCCGAGCAGACAGGTCGGGGCCTCGACGTAAAGCGCTGCCTCGGCGGCGATGTTCGGGAAAGACTCAGATAGACGAACGATCTGCTCCGTGGTCGGACCCACGCCTGTGTAAGTCATTGATTTATGGAGCGGGCGGCGGGAATCGAACCCGCACGAAAAGCTTGGGAAGCTTTCAGGCTACCACTACATCACGCCCGCGGAAGCACGGGGCAACCTAGCGGAAAGTGTCGCCGGCTCAAGGCCTGGAGGCTGATTTAATCGCTTCTGTGACAATCGCTCCGCGTCCAGAAACAATGTCGCCGAAGTGACGTCAAGTATTCGTCGCGAAAGTTCGGTGAACATAAATCAGAGCTCGGATCGACTGTAATATTCGAGCGATTTTCTGTCATTTCAGCTTTGCAATGACCTCTTAAAGGCGGCCCTCGGGATCGCTGGGAACGTGTCGAACGGCGCGTGGCGATCAAACATTTCCAACCCGAGGGGATCTCGATGCTTCGTCTGACCAAGGTTCTGATGGCCGGTGCGGCCGTGATGGCGCTGGCCGCCTGCGGCTCCGCCGAAGTGGCCTCCCCCGGTGAGGGCGATTTCGGCAACGGCGGGACCGGCGGTGGCGGCACCGGTCCGACCACGCCGCCTCCGGGCACCCCGGCCGCTGACTGCCCCACGGGTCTGACCAACGTCGGCACCGTCGCCAACAACACCCTGCGCGCCTGCCAGCTGCCCGAGACGATCACGGGCTCGCTGACCCTGTCGGTCCGAGCCGGCACCATCTACGCCATCTCGGGCCGCACCCAGGTCGGCACCGACCGCGGCGCGGATCCGGCCGCTCCGGTCGCCGGCAGCGTCCAGGGCATCCTGACCATCGATCCGGGGGTGAAGGTCTTCGCCTCGGGCGGCTCGGACTACCTGCTGATCAACCGCGGCTCGCAAATCTTTGCTGAGGGCACCGCGACCCAGCCGATCGTCTTCACGAGCCGCCAGAACATCGAAGGCCAGACCAACCTGAGCTCACAAGGCCAGTGGGGCGGCATCGTGATCGCCGGTCGCGCCCCGACCGCCGTCTGCCCGGCGGGCGTCACCGCCCCGAGCGCCTCGTGCGTCGGTCAGGTCGAAGGCACCAGCGCCAACTACGGCGGCAACACCCTGGCCGATAACTCGGGTCGCCTGCGCTACGTGCAGGTCAACTACTCGGGCTTCGAACTGTCGCCGAACAACGAGCTCCAGGCCCTGACCCTGGCCGGCGTGGGCTCGGGCACGACGGTGGAGTTCTTCCAGTCCTACAACTCGTCGGACGACGGCATCGAAATCTTCGGCGGCACCGTCAACCTGCGCAACATCGTCATCAACGGCGCCGACGACGACGGCCTGGACACGGACACGGGCTGGAAGGGCGGCGCCCAGTTCGGCATCATCACCCAAAAGCCGACGGCCGTGACCAACGGTTCGCGCGGCCTCGAATGGTCGGCCGCTCCGTCGGGCACGACCTTCTACGCCGAGCCCAAGATCTCGAACTTCACCATCGTCGGCCGCAACGCCGCCGTGGCCGCCGACGCGATCATCACCCTCAACACCGGCACCAAGCCGACGATCATCAACTCGGTCTTCACCAACCCGACGACCTCGGCCGCGGCCTGCCTGGACATCGATGACGCCCAGACGGTCACCAACGCCCCGATCTTCCGCTCGGTCTACTTCGCCTGCTCGCGTCCCTACGAAGACGACTCGAACGTGAACGCCGCCGCCACCGCCGCCGTCTTCATCTCGGCGACGAACACCAACAACACGGCCGCCGGAACCTCGACGATGACGGCCCCTGCCGGCGCGACGATGACCAACAACGGTCTGAACTTCATCAACGGCGCCAACGAGACGGCGGTCGTGGCGACCAACGGGAACGCGCTGTACCCGTTCTTCACCTCGGTCACCTACATCGGCGCCGTGCGCAATGCTGCCGACACCTGGTACCTCGGCTGGACCTGCGGTCTGGCGGCCGGTTCGACCTGCTGATGACGGAGAACGGGGCGGCCCATGCGGGTCGCCCCGGCTTCGCTCTCTTTCGTTGAACCCCCCTTCAAGGCGCAGATCATGAAGACGCTCTCCCTGACCCTGAGCGGGGTCCTGCTGGCCACCAGCGCGTTGATCGCGCCGGCGTTCGCTTACGCTCAAACCGCCCCGGCTGAAGGCCCCGCACGGGTCGGGGTCCCCGCCGATCCCCAAGACGAGTCGACCCAGGTCGACGAGATCGTCGTGCTGGGCCGCTACATCCCCGAACCAAACCGCGAGAGCCCGGAAGTCGCGGCCTTCCTGACGGCGGAAGACCTGGCCCGCACCGGGGATTCCAACGCCGCCGAAGCCCTGACCCGCGTCACCGGCCTGTCCATCGTCGAAGGCCGCTTCATCTACGTCCGCGGTCTGGGCGAGCGCTATTCCTCGGCCCTGCTGAACGGCTCGCCCCTGCCGAGCCCCGAACCGCTGCAGCGCGTGATTCCGCTGGATTTGTTCCCGTCGGACATCCTGGCCGGCGTGACGGTCCAGAAGACCTATTCGGCCAACTATCCCGGCGAGTTCGGCGGCGGTCTGATCGACCTGCAGACGATCGCGACGCCGAACGAGCCTTTCTTCACCCTGAAGGCGGGCATAGGCGGCAACACCGAAACGACGGCGCAAGACAGCCTGATCTACATGGGCTCGCGGACGGACTTCACGGGCTTCGACGACGATACCCGCGACGTCCCGGGTCCGATCGCCCTGGCCTTCAACTCGGGTCGCCGGATCAACGCCAACAATTATTCGGCCGCCGAGCTGCGTCGCATGGGCCAGTCGCTGGTCAATGCGCCGCTGCGTCTGCTGCAGCGTGAAGAGGCGCCGGTGAACTTCAGCCTCGGCGCCACCGGCGGCGCGTCCATGGACACCGGCATCGGCGCCGTGGGCGCCGTCTTCGTGGCCGGCTACGATAACGCGTGGAAGACCCGCCAGGGCGTTCGCCAGACCGGCCGCCTCGACGCCGGCAATCTGGTGGTCGCCAATGACTTCGGCTTCCAGTCGACCCAGAACGACATCGGTCTGAACTTCCTGGGCGGTCTCAGCCTCGAGAGCGGCGAGAACACGATCAAGTGGACCAACCTCTACGTCCGCAACGTCACCAAGGAAGCCCGGACCCAGGAAGGCGTCGACGACGCGGCCGGCTCGACCCGTCGCACGGATCTGACGGCCTGGTATGTTCGCCAGCTGCTGTCGACCCAGCTGACCGGCGAGCATTTCTTCGGTGACGCGTGGCAGCTGAACTGGCGGGCGGCCTACGCCAAGACCTCGCGCGACGCTCCCTACGAGACCCAGTTCGGCTACGGGCTGAACGCCCAGGGCGCCTACATCCACTCGATCCAGTCGAACTCGATCGCCTTCAGCGAGCTGAACGACGACGTCGTGTCGGGCGGTGCGGACCTGTCGTACATCCTGCCGCTGTCGGACTACCGCGAAGCCAAGTTCACGGTCGGCGCCTCGACCTACGACAACAACCGCGACTCGGCCGAGCGTCGTCTGCGCTTCAACGCGATCAACACCCTGACCGCGGACCAGCTCGAATCGCGCGTCGACTATCTGTTCTCGGACTTCAACATCGGGCCGTATCTGCAGCTCGAGGAGGTCACGGGCTCGAACGGGGCCGCGGCCTATGACGGCCAACTGACGGTCAACGCCGTCTATGGCCAGGTCGAGGCCGAGGTGATCCCGCTGGTCAACCTGACCGTCGGCGTCCGCTACGAGGACGGCGAACAGACGGTCAACCCGCGCGACCTGTTCGGCGGGGTGACCGGCCTGCCGCGCACCACGATCGCCGAGCAGTACGTCCTGCCCGCCGCGACCGTGACGTGGAACTTCGCCGAGGACATGCAGCTGCGTCTGGCCGCATCGAAGACCATCGGCCGTCCGCAGTTCCGCGAACTGGCGCCGCAGCAGTACCGGGACATCGAGACGGACCGGACCTTCATCGGCAACCAGTTCCTGGTCGACACCGAGATCACCAACCTGGACGCCCGGTTCGAGTGGTATTTCGCCCGCCAGCAGTTCATCACCGCCGGCGTCTTCTACAAGGACCTGTCCAAGCCGGTGGAATCCAGCGTCGTGGATCAGGGCTCGAACATCTCGCAGACCTTCCTGAACGCTCCGAACGCCCGGATCATGGGCGCCGAGGTCGAGGCGAAGAAATACTTCGAGTTCCCTGATTCGAGCATGGAGTTCATCGCCAACAAGCGCTGGCTGGTGCAGGCCAACTACACCTTCTCGGACTCCGAGGTTCAGGTGGAGGCGGGCGACACCGTCCTGACCCAGAGCGGTCTGGGCGTGCCGGAGAACGCGGCCTTCTACGTCGTCGACGGCAGCCGCCTGCAAGGCCAGTCGGATCACGTCGCCAACCTGCAACTGGGCTGGGAAGACGATGTGGCCCGCTCGCAGGCGACGTTCATCCTGAACTACGTCTCGGAGCGGACCTCAGCCCGCAACATCGCCGGCAACCCCGACCTGGTCCAGGATCCGGGGACCTTCCTGGACTTCGTTTACCGCAAGGACTTCGACGTCGCGGGTCGCGAGCTGGGTCTGGCGATCGAACTGCGCAACCTGCTCGGCAACGACTACACCGAGTATGAGGAGCTGGGTTCGACCAAGATCGACGTCAACTCCTACGACCTGGGCCAGAGCGCCTCGATCAGCCTGACCGCCCGCTTCTAAGCCGGCGTACGATGTCAAAGACCTGGGCCGTCCACCGCGAGGTGGGCGGCCCTTTTTCTAGTCCGCCCGATAAGCGATCTCGCCGTCGACGACGGTCAGGACCGCGTGGCCCCTGGGGATGTCGGCTTCCGGAACGGTCATCAGGTCGATGTCGAAAGCGGTGAAGTCCGCGCGCTTGCCGACCTCGATCGTGCCCAGCTCATCCTCGCGGAAGGAGGCGTAGGCGGGCCAGGCGGTGAACATCTTCAGAGCCGTGGCGCGGTCGACGGCCTCGTTCGGACGCCAGTCGGGACCCTGGAAGCCTTCGAGGTCGCGGCGGGCGATAGCGGCGTAGAACTCGATCAGGGGATCGCCGCGCTCGACCGGGGCGTCGGAGCCGCCGACGACCACGACGCCGAGCTCGACCAGGCTGTGCCAGGCGTAGGCGCCGTCCAGGCGGGCGTCGCCGAGGCGGGCGGGGGCGAAGTGGAAGTCGCCGATGGCGTGGCTGGGCTGCATCGAGGCGATGACGTGCAGGTCGCGGAACATCGGCTCGTCGGCGGGCCGCAGGATCTGGGCGTGCTCGACGCGCCAGCGCGGCTCGGCGATGCCGCGCTCCCCGGCCGGGACGGCGGCCATGGCGTCGCGATACCAGTTGAGCACCTCGGTGTTGCCCCGGTCGCCGATGGCGTGGGTGGCGACCTGGATGCCGCCGCGCAGGGCCGCCTGATAGAGGGGCCCCATCTCGGCGGCGTTGGTCTGCATCAGACCCGAGGTGTGGGGCGCGTCCGAATAGGGGGCGTGGAGGGCGGCGCCGCGAGAGCCCAGGGCGCCGTCGACGTAATATTTGATGGCGCGCGTGATGATCCGGCCATCGGCGACGTCGCGCGGCCCGGAGGCGATCAGGGCGGCGGCGCCGTCGGGCGTGACGGCGTTATAGACCCGGATCGAGGCCTCCCCGTCGCGAGCCATGTCTTCCAGGAGATCGATGTCGCCGGCGGGGGCGCTCATGAAATGGACGCCGGTCCAGCCGTAGCGGGCCTCGACGCGGAAGCCGGCGCGATAGGCGTTCCGCTTCGCCTCGGGATCGGCCTGGGGCATCAGGGGCGCGAGAAGGGCCGTGGCGGCGTCGACGATGAAGCCGGTGGGCCGGCCGTCCGCGCCCCTGGCGATCTCGCCGCCCGACGGGGCGACGGTGGAGGCGGTGATGTTCGCTGCGGCGAGGGCGGCCGAGGAGGCGGTGATGGCGTGGCCGTCGGCGCGCTCCAGAAGGACGATGCGGTCCGGCGCGGCGGCGTCCAGGTCGGCGGCGGTCAGGAAGCGGGCGCCGTTCGCGCTCTCGGGCCAGCGGGTCTCGATCCAGCCGCGACCGATGATGGGGCCGTCGGGGTGGGCCTCGGCCCAGGCAGCGAGCCGGGCCATGGCGTCGGCGACCGAGGTCGAGCCTTCGAGGTTCAGCGTCAACTCCCGCCAGCCGATACCGTCGAGGTGGGCGTGGCCGTCGGTGAAGCCGGGAAAGAGGGTCGCGCCGTGAAGGTCGACGATCTCGAGGCCTTCGGCGGAGGGAGCGCCGGCCGCCGGACCGACGTAGGCGATGCGGCCGTCGCGGGCGATGACCACCTCGGCCGTCGGGGCGCTTTCGACGCCGGTGTAGATCGTCCCGCCCCGGATCAGCAGGTCCTGCGCCTGGGCGGGCAGGGCAAGGGCGGCGAGAGCGGCGGCGGTCAGGAAGGCGCGGAACATGGGGGTCACCGGGCTGGTGCAAATCGGAGGGCGGAGTTGCGGCCAAGGCGAGGGCGAGGTCAAGATTGGCCGGGCCCTTTCTCCCTCTCCCGAGGGGAGGGGGAGGCTTTTGCTCCAGGCACGCCTCATCGCTCCTCCGCTGCGAACGGGTTGGGGAAGTCGACGGAGCCTGGGCGGTCGCCCGGAACCGAGGTGGCCCCCTGCTTTCGCGTTACGGGGACCGATGAAATGTTTTTCGGCTCGCGCCGAGGCTCCGTCCCCGACCGGGTCCGCGAGCGTCGCCCAGCGGGTGTACGGACACCCCGGGAGGGGTCTGCATCATCGTCGCAACGATGATTGACCACAGGTCCCGGGTCCTTTGGACCCTCAGGCGATAGGCCCGCGACGGGCGGCGGGCTCAGGCCCGCCGGGCTCCGAGGTTTCACGCCCCTCGAACATTCGCTTCGGGAGCCAAATCGTTGGCTCCCTCCACGACTACCCGCTACGATCGGCCCCGCCGCACGTCCGGGTCCTGGGCCCAGGACGCCTTCCCCAACGACGGGATGGGGAAAAGTATACGCCCGGTTTGAGGGGCGCCTGCGATAAAGACCTTAATCAGAGCCGGGCGTTGAATTCGTTGGGCGAATTCGGGTGTCCGTTGATGGGTATAGCGATGGCCCCCATATCCCACCCATGAAACTGTTCACCATCGGATACGAAGGCGCGACCCAGGCCGATGTCATCGCGCGGCTGAAGGCGGCGAAGGTCGAGACCTTGGTCGACGTGCGGGCCGTGGCGGCGTCGCGGCGGGCGGGCTTTTCAAAGACCATCCTCGGCGAAAGCCTCAGGGCGGAGGGCATCGACTACCTGCATCTGCGCGCGCTCGGCACGCCCAAGGCAGGACGGGATGCGGCGAAGAAGGGCTATATCCGCGAGATGCGGGCCATCTTCGCCGATCACCTGGCCGAGCCGGGGTCGCAGCTTCAACTGGCTCAGCTTAAGGCGCTGGCGGGTGAGAAGCGGGTGGCGATGCTGTGCTTCGAGGCGGACCACGCGGCGTGTCACCGGGCGGTGCTGGCGGAACAGTTGGCGCGCGAGGACGGGTTCGAGGTGGTGAACCTGTGAACGATCCCTCTCCCGCCGGGAGAGGGTCCTCAAGAAGCCGGAACCCCGACGACGCCGTCCACGGAGCCCGTCGTGACCGGATGATACCCCGGACGCGCCTGGGCGTAGATGCGCGTTGCGATGGGGCGGCCCCAGTCGCCCTGGGCCCAGAGCGAGGTGTAGAGCGGCAGGACGAATTTGCGGCGGCCTTGCGAGGTCAGGAACCGCTCCAGCGTCGGGACGGCCGGCTGATAGCGGTGGGCGACGGCGATCTGAAGCCACTGGAACAGGACCTCGGCATTGCCTTCGGCGCGCAGGTTCAGGGTGGTTTCCAGGTCCGCCAACTGGGCGTTGGTGAGCCAGGGACGCGTCGCGGCGGCGCCTTCGGGACGCCAGGCGAGGAAGTGCTGGCGCTCCTGCGTCGACCAGCGCGCCCACGGAATGGCCGAGGCCGGCCCCTTGTCCTTGAAGAAGGCGCCGGCGGCGGTGTCGACGGCGGTCAGGGCGATGGAGACCGGCGCCTGGGCGTTCGAGGGCAGGCCGGGCTGATAGACCCAGTTGTCGAGCTGGAGCTCGCGTTCGAGCGCCGCATCGCCGCGCACGAGGTTGGCGCGGATATCGGTCAGGAAGCCGGCGGCCGTCATCGGCTGGAAGGCGTGACGTTCGAAATAGCCCTTGAGCCAGGCGTCGAACCGTTCGCGGCCGACGATCCGCTCGATGGTGCGCAGGAAGGCGGCTCCCTTCTCGTAGGGGATGTCGTTCAGGCCGTCGTCGGGATCGCGGCCCTCCAGATCGATGTGCAGACGGGTGTCGAGCGGCGGCATGTCGGCGAGCGACGCCTGAAGGTCGTTCCAGCCGAGAACCTGGAGCATCAGGGCGCGATCGCGGCCGTAGACGGCCTCCATGATGCGGTTCTCGAAATAGGTGGTCGTGCCCTCGTTGAGCCAGATGTCGGACCAGGTGGCGTTGGTCACGAGGTTGCCCGACCAGCTGTGCGCCAACTCGTGCGCGACCAGGGAGACCAGAGACTTGTCGCCGGCGACCACGGTCGGGGTGGCGAAGGTCAGGCGCGGGTTCTCCATCCCGCCGAAGGGGAAGGAGGGCGGCAGGATCAGCAGATCGTAGCGACCCCAGCGATAGGGGCCGTAGAGGGCCTCGGCGGCATCGACCAGCTGGCCCATTTCCGAGAACTCGGCCTTGGCGGCGTCGAGGCGGCTCGGCTCGGTCCAGACGCCGACGCGGGCGCCCTCGGAAGCGAACTTCAGGTCGCCGACCGCGAGCGCGATCAGATAGGGCGGGACCGGGTTGGTCATGCGGAAGCGATAGGAATGCTGGCCGGCGGCGGCGCTTTCGCCTTCCGGGGTCAGCATCTCGGCGGACATGACGGCGGTCAGGGCTTCCGGGACGGTGATCCGGGCGCTGTAGGTCTGGCGGATGCCGGGGCTGTCCTGGGTCGGAACCCAGGTGCGGGTCAGGATGGCCTGGCCCTGGGAGAAGAGGAAGGGCTGCCGGCCGCCGGCGGTCTGGGCCGGTGTCAGCCACTGGAGCGCCGCCGCGTCGGGGCGGGTGGAATAGGTCACGACGATCTTCTGGACCTTGCCGTCCTCGAAGGCCGGGACGGTGACGGTCAGGGGCTGGCCCTTGATCGGGTCCTCGGCGCCGAGGGCGAACTGCAGCGCATCGCCCTTGTCGTCCGTGACCGAGCGGATCTCCAGGTTCTTGACGTCGAGGATGACCTGGGTCGCGCCGGCGACGCCGGTGACGTCCAGGGTGGCCTTGCCCGAGAGGGTCTTGGTCGCGAAGTCGGCGGTCAGGTCGAGATCGACGTGCTTGACCCGGGCGACGGCGGGCTGGGCGTAGGAGTGGATGTCCGCCTCGTAGGTGATCGGGGCGGTGGCCGAGGCCGGCAGGGGCGGCATGTCGGACTTCACGTCGCCCTGGGCGCAGGCGGCGACGGCGGCGAGCAGGGCGGCGGTGGAGGCCATGACGAGAAGGCGGGCGCGGGACATCTGAGGCGAACTCCGAAACGTTTGGCGCGGAGGGAGCCCTGAAAGCGTGGCCAGATCAAGGGGGCGGGCGGACTATTCCGCCGGGGCCGGGACCCGGTTCCGGGCCACGAACAACCTGCCGCGCTCGGCCAGCAGGACGAACAACAGGGCCGCGATGCCGCAGGCCGTGATGCCCGCCGTCATCGGCACGACCGTGCCGTTGAAGGCCTGACCGATGGCGAAGCCGATCAGGGAGCCGACGATGGTCGAGATGAAGCCCTGGGCCGAGGAGGCGGTGCCGGCGATATGGCCCATCGGCTCCATGGCCATGGCGCCGAAATTGCCCGCCAGCAGGCCGAAGCAGAACATGGTGCAGGCCTGAAGAATGCCGAAGGTCCAGATGGTCTCGTGTCCGCTGAGGCAGACCATCAGATGGATGGCGCCGAAGGAGATGAAGCCCAGCAGCGCCGTGTGACCGATCATGCGCGAGCCCAGTTTCTCGACCAGTTTCGCATTGGTGATGGAGGCGAGCGCGATGCCCCCGGCGATCAGGGCGAAGACGGTGGTGAACAGGGCCGGGGCCTCGAACACGTCGAAGAAGATCTGCTGCGACGAGTTGATGAAGGCGAACAGGGCGCCCGTGATCGCCGTCATGGCCAGGGTGTAGCCGATGGAGGTGCGGTTGGTGAGCGCCTCCCTGAAGGCCAGCGCGATCCGCCGGGCCTCGATCGGGAGGCGGTCCTGCGGATGCAGGGTCTCGGGAAGGCGCAGGCCCGCCCATATCATCAGGGCGACGCCGGCGAAGGCGAGGACGCCGAAGATGGCCTCCCAAGGGGCGACCAAAAGAATCACCTGACCTAGCGAGGGCGCGATGATCGGCACGCCGAGGAAGACCAGGAAGCTGAGGCTCATCACCCGCGCCATGGTCCGGCCGGAGAACCGGTCGCGCACGATGGAGACGGCCAGGACGCGGGTCGCGGCCGAGCCCAGGCCCTGACCGACACGGGCCAGGATCAGGGTCTCGAAGGTGGGGGCCAGCATGGCGACGAGACTGAAGGCGACATAGAGGCCAACGCCGATCATGAGGATCGGCTTGCGCCCGAACCGGTCAGATAGAGGGCCATAGGCGATCTGCATGGCGCCGAAGCCGAGCAGATAGGCGGTGATGACCCACTGGCGGCTGTTCTCGTTGGCGACGCCCAGCGCATTCCCGATGTCGGGCAGGGCCGGCAGCATGGAATCGATGGCCAGCGCATTCAGCGCCATCATCAGGGCGATCATGCAGACGAACTCGGGGAAGCCCGGGCCCTTTGCGGCGGGGGGAGCGGCGCTGGGGGAGGTCATGGGGTACAGATGAGCCTCGGGCGGCTGCATCGCAACCGCCCGCGCTGTAACTTTTCGCAACTGCGAGATGGCTTGGCCGTGACGGCGAGCGCTACGGCATGAACTGAATGGTGCGGGCGAACTGATGGTCGGCGGGCGAGCGGTCGGTGGTGGCGTCACGCATCAGGGCGATGGCGGCCTCGCCGAAGCCCATGCCGGGGTGCGTCTCTTCGAGCACCTTGCAGTCGCCGACGCGGCCGTCCGCGAAGGCCGTGCACTCCAGGGTCACGGCCACGCTTTGAAGCACCGGCGGCGGGGTCGGGGCCATCGACACGGCCGGGGTCGGCTGGGCCGTCAGCGCCGCACGGGTGAGCGACGGGGCGCCGACGGTGGGATCGGCGAACAGGGCGAGGGCGACGGTGATGGCGATCATGGGACTGGCCTTTTGAACTCATTTACAAATGTTCAACGAACTGGTGCGTTCCCGAGGTTCGCGGCGCCGGTCGGAGCTAACGGGCGGGCGTGTCGTTGGGCACACTACGCTAGCGGACAGAAGGGCGACCCATGGCGAAGCGACCGGCGACGGCGAAGAAGACCCTGTCGGCGGCGAACCTGAAGGCGCTGGGCGCGGACCGTCTGGCCGATCTCCTCATGGAGATGGCGGGGGAGGACGCCGGCTGGAAACGCCGGCTGCGCATGGAACTGGCGGCCGAGGTCGGGGCCGCCGATCTGGCGCTGGAGATCGACAAGCGGCTGAACACGCTCGCGACCAGCCGGGCCAAGGTGTCGTGGCGCAAGCGGCCGGAGCTGATCTCGGACCTCTGGACCGTGCGGCGGATCATCGTCGACCGGCTGGCCGTCATGGACGCGCGGCTGGGACTGGACCGGCTGGTCGCCTGGTTCGATCTCTATCCGGGACTGTCGGCGCGGGTGAAGGACCCCAAGGGCGAACTGGCGACGATGTTCGACGCGGCTTCGGCCGATCTGGCGGCGGTCGGGGCGCTGGCGGGGGTCGAGGTCGCGGCGCCCGTCTTCGTCGAGGCCCTGAGCACCCGGCTGTCGGAATGGGCGTCGTGGGTCGGGCGCGGGGCCGCAGGCATGGAGCCCGAGCTGGCGCGGGCGGTGCTGATGGGGATCACCGACGGCAAGCCCAGGCCGACCGGGCGGCTGGCCCTGGTGGTGCGGAAACTGGCGGACCGGTCCGGCGACCTCGACGCCTGGGTCGCCTCCCTGCCCGACGAGGATCGGACGAAACCCGAGATCGGCGCCGAAGTCGCCCGCCGTCTGGCCGAGGCCGGACGGGCCGCCGAGGCGCGGGCGGCGCTGGAGGCGTCTCGGCCGGTGGTGAGGGAGACCTCGCGCTGGGGCCGGCGCGAGCCCGAACCGCCGCCCCCGCCTCCCGAGAGCTGGCTGGCCGCCGAGGTCGCCGTGCTCGAGGCCGAGGGCGACCAGAAGGGGGCGTCCGACGCGCGCTGGATGCTGTTCGAGCGGACCCTGGCCGAGGCGCCGCTGCGAGCCGAGATCGCCAAGCTGCCGGATTTCGAGGATGTCGTCGCCCTGGACCGCGCCTTCGCCCACGCCGCCGCCTATCCGGACGCCACGGCGGGCCTGCGCTTCCTGATGAACTGGCCGGCGCTGCGCGAAGCCGGGGAGATGGTCGTGGCCCGGGCAGGCGAGATTCGCGGCTCGGCCGACGAGGTCCCGCTGTGGGCCTCACGTCTGGAGGGGCGTAATCCTCAGGCGGCCCTGGCCCTGATCCGGTCCCGGGCTGTGGCGCTGACGCGACTGGCGCTGGGTTCCGGCGGGGACGAGGTGCAGCAGCTGGTCCAGCAGGCCCAGGCCCTGTCCGACCAGGTCGGCGACGAGGGGCAAGAGGGGTTCTTGCTGGCGCTGGAAGAGGCGGGGCGGCCGGTTCGGCGTGGCTGGCGCTGACCGTTGGTGCCCCCGGTCGGACTCGAACCGACACTCCTCGCGGAACCGGATTTTGAGTCCGGCGCGTCTACCAATTCCACCACAGGGGCTCTGTGCGGACGGACTGTTTAGTCGCCAGTTGGGGTTCGCGCTACGTGACCGGAAGATTTTTTGGAGGCGGCGAGAGAAACTCTGGCGGCGATTGTGCGTCCCGCCTCTTGCGTTCCATCGTGGTGTAACGCATCTGCCCTCCCATGACCGACGCATTGCCCGATCTCGCCATCGTCTATGAGCATCCCGAATGGTTCGAGCCTCTGTTCGCGGCCCTGGACCGGCATGGGGTCAGCTATGTGAAGGTCCCGCTGGCGGGCGACACCTTCGATCCGGCCGGGTCGCCGGCGCCGGGGACGGTGGTGTTCAGCCGCGTGGCCATGTCGTCCTTCCTGAGGGAGCCCGAGCATCCGATCTTCTACGCCCAGAGCCTGTTCGAGCACTGGCAGGGGCAGGGGACGCGGGTGGTGAACGCATCGGCCATGAACATCGATACGTCCAAGGCGCGGCAGATGTCGCTGATCGCCCGCCTGGGTTTGAAAGGGCCGGCGACGCGGGTGGCGCACCGGCAGGCGGACATTCCGAAGGCGGCGGAAGGGTTGCGCTATCCCCTGTTGGTCAAGGCGGACATTGGCGGGGCCGGGGCCGGCATCACCCGCTATGAAGACGCCGAGAAGCTGGCCGAGGCGGCGGGCGAGAAATGGTGCCCCGTCGGGGTCAACGGGATTTCCCTGGTGCAGGAGTACGCGCCGCGGCGAGACGGCAAGGTCACCCGGGTCGAGACCCTGAACGGCAGATATCTCTACGCCATCGACATCGAGAGCCCCGGCGACGCCTTCGACCTGTGTCCGGCCGATGCGTGTCTGGTGCGGCCCGGCGCGCCGACCCTGACCATGACGAAGACGACGCCGCCGCCCGAGATCATCGAGGCGGTCGAGCGGTTGGCCGTCGCGGCCGAGCTGGAGGTCGGGGGGATCGAGTATCTGATCGACGACCGGGACGGATCGATCCTGTTCTACGACATCAACGGCCTGTCGAACTTCGTCGCCAAGCCGGTCGAGGTGCTGGGCTTCGACCCGCACGACGACCTGGTCGAATGGCTGAAGGGCATCGTCGCCGAGGAGAAGGCGAAGCGAAACGGGGGAGCGGCGGCATGAGGTACGGATACTGGGCGCCGGTCTTCGGCGGGTGGCTGCGCAACGTCGACGGCGAGCGCGAGGCCTCGTGGGAGAACGCCTCGCGGCTGGTGAAGCGGTCCGAGGCCCTGGGCTATGACCTGACGCTGATCGCCGAGCTGAACCTGAACGACATCAAGGGGATCGAGGCGCCGGCGCTGGACGCCTGGTCGACGGCGGCGGCCCTGGCGGCCGTGACCGAGACGATCGAGCTGATGGTGGCGGTGCGGCCGAACTTCCATCAGCCCGCCCTGTTCGCGAAACAGGCGGCCAATATCGACCGGATTTCGGGCGGACGGTTGGCTTTGAACGTGGTGTCTTCGTGGTGGGCCAAGGAGGCCGAGAGCTACGGTCTGCAATTCGACCAGCATGACGACCGCTATGCGCGCACGACGGAGTGGCTGCAGGTGCTGGATCGCCTGTGGACGGAGAAGCGGGTCGATTTCGAAGGGCGCTACTACACGCTGAAGGACGCCATCGTGGAGCCGAAGCCGACGTCGAGCCCGGAACGGCCGCGTCCGGTCATCTATGCGGGTGGGGAATCCGAGGCGGCCAAGACCCTGATTGCCAGATACTGCGACGCCTATGTCATGCACGGCGACGAGCCGGAGCATATCGCGGCCAAGATCGCCGACATGCGGACGCGGCGCGAGGCGTTCGGCCTGCCGCCGATGCAGTACGGCATGGCCGGCTATGCGATCGTGCGCGACACCGACGCGGAGGCGATGCGCGAGCTGGAGCGGATCACGACCATCCCCGGCCTGGCCGAAGGAGCGCCGCCAGCCGGGTTCGCCAACTTCGACCAGTGGCTCAGCGGCACCGAGCTGGAGCGGGAACTGAAGATCCGCGAGTACAGCGTCTCGAACCGGGGTCTGCGTCCCGGCTTCGTCGGCACGCCCGAGACCGTCCGTGACCGGATGGAGGCGTTCGAAGACGCCGGTCTGGATCTGGTCCTCCTGCAGATGTCGCCGCAGGAAGAAGAGATGGAGCGGTTCTCCGCCAAGGTCATTCGCCCGAGCCAGCCGAGACGCCTCCGATCCTAGTTGGCCATCCGATAGTTGACCCGGAAACCGATCATCCGGGGCGCGTACTGGCCCACGGTCTCGCCCGGGCTGACGATGCGGGCGTCGGTCGTGGCGCGCAGCGCATTGCGGCCGAACCGGCCGTCGTCGGGATGTTCGGACTCGATCTGGCACTGGGCCAGGGCGCCGTCCGGCTGGACCACGCAGGTGACGACTGCGAAGCCCTCGGCATAGTTGGTCTGGGGATAGGACGGACGGGGCGCGCGCGCCCAGGTCACGCCGTCGGGCAGGCCGCTCTCCTCGATCTCGGGCAGGAGGGCGTCGCGGGGGTCTTGCGTCGGCCGGTTGCAGGCCGTCAGGGTCTCGTCCACGGCGGCCGAGGACGCCGGAAGCGTCAGGTTGTGGCGCAGGTTGCGACCCTCTCCGCCGCCGCCGGGAATCACGATGCCGATCTCACCGCCCTCGCGCAGATTGCGGGCCAGGCTGGCGGGGTAGTCGGCCAGGGCGACGGTGCGGTCGGTGGTCACGCTCCAGGTCGTTGAATGCGACTCGCCGTCCTCGTCTATAAACTGAAGAGTGCGGATGCGGGACCCGCGGGGGGCCTCGGGCAGGCCCCCGATCACGGCGCCGAAGCTCCCGTCCACACATCGGAAGCCAATCGTCAGGCCGGTGGTCGTCGGGACGAAGGCGAAAACGGTCTTGCGCTCCGGCTGGCGTATGATCTCCCAATCCTCGACCGTGTCCTGGGCGAGAGCGGAGCCGGCGCCGGCGAGAAGGGCGATGGAGGCCAGGGCTTGAAGACGCATACGCTTACTCTCGACAGGGGTGGATCAGGCGGCGGCCTCGACGTGACTGTCCGTTCCGCCCGCCAGAACACGCCGCGCGCGAATGAACATCTCGATACGTTGCACCACGATCATGCCGACGACAAACACCAGGAAAGCGTCGGCGATGGCGAGGGCGTTCAGACCCCAGGCGGCGGCGTGCGGCTCCAGCACCGACCGCAGGGCGCTGCGGCCCAAAAAAAGCCCGATAATCAAGATGATGCCAAGCGGCGAGGCCTGGGCCTTCAGCGTGCC
Source organism: Brevundimonas sp. NIBR11 (assembly GCF_027912535.1). NCBI lineage: Bacteria > Pseudomonadati > Pseudomonadota > Alphaproteobacteria > Caulobacterales > Caulobacteraceae > Brevundimonas > Brevundimonas sp. NIBR11. Next base: position 63,740 of record NZ_CP115465.1, read on the forward strand.
GTCGGCGTGTTTCTCGATGGTGGTCATTTTGCCGCGCCACCAGCCGGCCGCGCAGCCGAGGCCGAAGCCGACCAGAAGGATCATCCAGGAGACGGCGTCGAACGGGGTGTGATCCGCGCCCGGCTCCATGCTGGTCCCCCATAGGGCCAGACCCATCAGGGGCACGATGACGGCCGGGGTGACCCACATCCATTGCGGCCGCAGGGTCCGGGGCGCGCGGTTCCTGAGCAGGATCAGCGGCAGGATGACCAGAATGACGATGAGCGGTGCGTACTGTTGCGGCGTCATGCCGAAAAATCCCCCTGCGGCGGCTTGCCGCAGGGCGCACATTAGGCCGGTCGCGGGCTGGCTGGGAAGGGGTTCAGATCGGCTGAACGGTCTGTTCGATGGCGCCGAAGATGGAGTGGTGTCTGTCGTCCAGCATCTCGATGCGGACGGTGTCGCCGTGCTTGAGGAAGGGGGTCGTCGCCGCGCCGGTGTTGATCGTTTCGACCGTGCGGATCTCGGCGATGCAGGAGTAGCCGAGGCCGCCCTCGGAGACCGGCTTGCCGGGACCGCCGTCGGCGCCCTTGTTGGACACTGTGCCCGAACCGATGATCGTGCCGGCGACGAGGCTGCGCGTCTTGGCCAGGTGGGCGATCAGGACGCCGAAGTCGAAGGTCATGTCGACGCCGGCGTCGGCGCTTCCGAAATCCTTGCCGTTCAGCTGGACCGTGAGGGCGCCCGAGAGCTTGCCGTCCTTCCAGCGGTCGCCAAGCGCATCCGGGGTGACGAAGACGGGCGACAGGGTCGAGGCGGGCTTGGACTGGACGAAGCCGAAGCCCTTGCCCAGTTCGCCGGGGATAAGGTTGCGCAGGGACACGTCGTTGACGAGGCCGACCAGACGGATGTGATTGCGGGCCTCTTCCGGCGAGACGCCCTGCGGCACGTCTCCGGTGACGACGACAATCTCGGCTTCCAGGTCGCAGCCCCAGCTTTCGTCGGCGAGCGGGATCGGATCGCGAGCGCCCATGAAGTGGTCGGAGCCGCCCTGATACATCAGGGGGTCGGTCCAGAAGCTCGTGGGCATCTCGGCGCCGCGCGCCTTACGCACCAGTTCGACGTGGTTCACATAGGCCGAGCCGTCCGCCCACTGATAGGCGCGGGGCAGGGGGGCGGCGGCGTCGCGTTCGTGGAAGCGGCCGCGTGGCACGGCCTCGTGGTCGAGGCTCTCGGCCAGGGCGCGGAGTTTGGGCTCGACCTGCTCCCAGTCGTCCAGCGCGGCCTGTAGTGTCGGGGCGATCAGGAAGGCGTCGGTGAACCAGGCGAGGTCCGAGGAGACGACCACGAGGCGACCGTCGCGGCCGTGTTTGAGCGAGGCGAGTTTCATGGCGGCAGGCTAGGCGCTTTCGCACAGCGTGCAAACCGCCGGCGGCGCGGATCGTCTCAGCGGGCGGACAGTTCCCTGTGGGCGGCCGCGATCTCGTCGATACGGGCCTCCTTGAGGCGCCAGTGATCGTTCAGGTCGGACACGGCCTTGCGGATGGCGTCGCGACGCTGGGCCTCGGTCGGAGGGGGCGCAGGCGTGGAGGGCGTGGTCGGGCGCGCCGGCGTCGGGCGGCGAGGCGGCTGGTGGATGACGACATGGCTGGCGCGTTCGATTACGATGCCTCGGGCAGCCGTGAGGTCAGTCTTGTCGGCATGGGCGTCATCGGCGTGGGCATCGTGCTTGTCGTGCGAGCCTCCGTGGTCCGGGCCATGGCCGTGGTCATGCCCGTGCCCATGATCGCCGGCGGGATCGGCCAAGGCTTCGTCGAGGGCCGCCAGCGGAGCGAAGCCCGCGCCCAGGGCCAGGGTCTTGCCCAACCTATTCTGAATGACCCGCTGCAGATCGTGGGCGCTATCGACGAGGCTGTTGGAGTGGGCGGTCATCGTCGCGCGGATGGCCTCGTCCACCGCCTTCCAGATCGCCGGCCCGTCATGACCGGCGGCGTTTCGCGGCTTCTGGCCCAGCCACCAGCCCAGCAAACCGGCCGCGAGCAGCAGGATCAGCAGGAAGGCGAGCAGCAGCGGCGGCACGCCCAGGACCAGGCCGTCCTGAGCCGGCTCGTAGAAGGAGTCCGCCGGCGCAAAATCCTGGGACATCATCGACGCGCTCCTGTCTGGCCGAACCGATCATGGATCAACGACCCATGGTCCGCCAAGCAAAAGGTTAACGCGCAAGCGTGACGGTTTCAGCGCGGGGCGTGCAGGACCGCCCGGGCCTCGACTCCCTCGCGGGCGGCGGCGTCGCGAACCTCGACCTCGACGATGATGGCGCCCTCGGGGTCCAGCGCCCACAGGTAGCGGCGCTCGACCTCGACCGTGCGGCCGGAGGGGGCGAAGCCCTCGAAGCTGTCGCCCCAGGGCGTGATCCGCTTCAGTTCGGGCCAGGTCAGGGAACAGGCCGAGTTCAGCTCCTCCTGCGCCATCTGGGTCAGTTCGTCGGTCACGGGGCCTCGTCAGCGTAGATGGCGACACGCGGGGTCGGCGTAATCGCAGAGATTTGGCCGCGATACATGCCGGAGGTCGACATGGAGAAGGCTGGATCGCCGTCCAGGCCCATGACGATGACGCCGCCCTTGCCACCGAGGTCGTCGGCGTCCGCGATCTCGTAGTCGGCGGCGGCCTGCACAGGGCGGAGTGCACGCCGACAGACGGCTTCTTCCGGACCACGGCAGGCGGCGCTGAGCCCAGCATCGTTCACAGCGCGTTCGCCATCGCTCCAGCGCCGGGTTTCGCCAATGGAAGCGCAGATGTCGCGTGCGACCGTGGCCCGGATGAAATACTCCCCGTCCCCCGTGGCCGAGACCGCGCAGCCGTCGCGGTTGGAGGCGTAGGTGCCTGCGCCGATCACCGGGACGTCGCCGACCCGGCCCCAGCGCTTGCCGGTCGTGCCGCCGGTGGACGTGCCGGCCGCGAGGTTCCCCTGCGAGTCGAGTGCGACGGCGCCGACGGTGCCGAACTTGCGCTCGTTCAGGGGCGGGGCGGGCTCCAGCGAAGCCATGCCGGCTGCGGGTGCGCCGGCCGGGCGTTCGGGGATGGGCAGGTTGTTGTCGGTCAGGAACTTCACCAAACCCTGCCAGCGGCGCTCGGTGAAAAAGAAGCTCGGATCGACCTGTTCCAGTCCCTGGGAGGCGGCGAAGCTGTCGGCGCCCGTGCCGATCAGCATGACGTGGGGGCTCTGCTCCATCACCGCGCGGGCGGCGGCGATCGGATGGCGGGTGGTGGTCAGGCCCGCCACGGCGCCGGCGGTCAGGTCCTCTCCGTTCATCACGGCGGCGTCCAGCTCGTTGCGACCAGCGGCGGTGAAGACCGCGCCTCGACCGGCGTTGAAGAGCGGATCGTCCTCCATCAGCTGGATCGCGGCCTGGACGGCGTCCAGGGCCTCGCCACCGTTTCGCAGGACCTCGGCGCCGGCCTCCAGCGCGCGGGTCAGGGCCGCGCGATAGGCGGCGTCCTGTTCGCCGGTCAGGTTCGCCCGCTCGATCACGCCCGCCCCGCCGTGGATGGCGAAGGACCAGGTCGGCGCCTCCTGCGCGACGGCCGGGGCGGCGAGCGCGAGGGCGGCGAGCGTCCCCATGAGAAGACGCTTCATCATCAGGGTTCCCGCTTGTGATGCGACCATTTCCAGAGGCGATAGGCGACGATCGGGGTGAAGCCGCCGATCAGGGCGCCCGCCAGCACCGGCCAGAAGCCGGCCTGGAGCCACTGGCCGATCAGGCCGCCGACGACGGCGGCGACGACCGGCCCGAGGAAGGGCAGCCAGGAGGGCGGTGCGATCTTAATTGGCGTCGACCTTGATGACGCCGCGACGGATCTGGTCCAGCTCGATGGAATCGAACAGGGCCTGGAAGTTGCCGTTGCCGAAGCCTTCGTTGCCCTTGCGCTGGATGATCTCGAAGAAGATCGGGCCGAAGGTGTCCTGGGTGAAGATCTGCAGCAGCAGGCCTTCGTCGTCCGAGCCGTCGATCAGGATGCGGTTCTTGCGCATGCGCTCCACGTCATGCCCGTGGTTGGGCAAGCGTTTGTCGATCAGTTCGAAATAGGTCTCGATCGTGTCCTGAAACTGGACGCCGCGTTCGCGCATGGCCTCGACCGTGGCGAAGATGTCGTCGGTCGCCAGGGCGATGTGCTGGATGCCCTCGCCGTTGTAGCGACGCAGGAACTCCTCGATCTGGGAGTTGTCGTCCTGGCTCTCGTTCAGGGGGATGCGGATGGCGCGGTCGGGCGCGATCATGGCCTGCGAGAACAGGCCGGTCGCCTTGCCCTTGATGTCGAAATACTTCTGCTCCTCGAAGGCGAAGACGTCGCCGTAGAAGCCGGACCAGGTGCGCATCTGGCCGCGCTTCACATTGTGGGTCAGGTGGTCGAGCAGGTGCAGGCCGACGTTGTTCTTGCGCTCGGCCTCTTCCCAGCCCTCGATCTCGTCCCAGCTGTCGTACAGGGAGCCCGTCTCGCCATAGGCGTCGATGATGTAGAGCAGCGAGCCGCCGATGCCGCGCAGGACGTAGGCGCCCTCGCCCAACGCGCCGCCGTTGTGCATATCGGCCGGATGGGCGCCGCGGGCGACCGCCTCGTCATAGGCCTTCTTCGCGTCGGCGACCCGGAAGGCCATGCCGTTGGCGGACGGGCCATGATCCTTGGCGAACTCGCCGGCGTGACCCTCTGGCTTCGTGTGGACCAGGAAGGTGATATCGCCCTGCTTCATGCGGACGACGCCGTTCCTGGGGTTCACGTGTGTCTGGACGAAGCCCATGACCTCGATCTGCTTGATCATGGCCTGGGGGTCGGGGCCGGTGAACTCGACGAACTCGAAGCCGTCGACGCCCAGCGGGTTCTCGAGAGCGGGGATGGTGGCGTCGGGGGTGGTCGTGGTCAGGTCGTCCATGGGGCGTCTCCTGCAAGGGTCGGGACCCGGTCCGGCCGGGTCGATTGGCGCGGAACCTAGAGGCGCAACCGCGACAAGCCAAGCCGATGACGCGCAGACGTGATGCGCCAGGTTCATCACAGCGATCACGGCGGGTTCACGGCGGGCACGACGCGATCCGTGTTCGCTGTGCTGTCGCCGTGCCCGCCGTGACGAACCAACCCTCTGTCTCAGCAGGATGTCAGACGTTTTAAATTCCGCTGACGCGGGAAAGAACGACCCACACTCAACGTGACGTCAGTAATAAGGACTGGGGAGCGGCTCGTTCGTTGAGTGTCGATTGAACCTAGACGAAGACCAGCCGGGACGTCCATTCCGCGCCGATCAGGAGGCCAAAGGCCAGCACCCCCAGCAGGGTCAGCCAGGCCGTCGTCACCGCCGCCCCGCCCAGCACGAACAGGCCATCGCGCTGGATCAGCCCGACCGACAGGAGGGCCAGGGCGATCGAAGGAATGGTGTTGGTCATCGGCAGGACGATGGTCAGGGTCGCCAGGATCATGAACAGGGCGGTCATACGCTCCCCGGCTCCGGTCGCGAACATCAGCAGGCGCGGGCGGGACAGGCGGTCGATCCAGCCCAAACGGGTCTCGGCGAACTCAGCCATGGCCTTCAGCCATTTGCCCCTGGCGCGCAGGTTCAGCACCCAGCCGGGTAGCCAAGGCTCCTCGCGCCCGATCAGCAACTGAGCCGCGATCAGGATGATGATGACCCCGACGACCTGGGGCACGCCGTAGAGACCAGGCACGAGACAGGGGATCGACAGGATCAGGATGAGGAGGCCGTAAGCCCGCTCGTCCAGCCGATCGCGAATCTGGTGCAGGGTCAGGCCCCGATCGGCCCCGTCATCCGCCAGACGGCGCAGCAGGCGGCCGAGGTCGTGCGAGACGTCATCCTGATGGCGGGAAGGCGGTCGGGTCATCGCGGCCTCCTTACCCGGCGCCGACGGCCGCCTCAGGTGACGCGATGCCGCAGCGATGCTAACGCCCGGGCGTCGATCTCGGGGATCCCATGCTGCGCAAACTCTACGACTGGGTCTTCGAACAGGCGCGCAAGCCCTATGCCGAGAAGACCATGGCGGCGGTGTCCTTCGCCGAGGCGTCGTTCTTCCCCATTCCGCCGGACGTCATGCTGGCGCCGATGATCCTGTCGCGGCCGGACCGGGCCTATCGCTATGCGGCGGTCTGTTCGATCGCGTCGCTGCTGGGCGGCCTCTTGGGCTACGCCATCGGGGTGTTTCTGGAGCCCGTGGCGATCCGGCTGCTGGAGATTTTCGGCCATGGCATGGACATGGGCGTCTATCAGTCGTGGTTCGCCGACAACGGCTTTCTGGTCATCCTCGGCAAGGGCCTGACGCCGATCCCGTTCAAGCTGGTGACCATCGCGGCCGGTCTGGCGAAGTTCAATCTCGGCCTGTTCGTCCTGGCCGTGGCCATCACCCGCTCGGGCCGGTTCTTCCTGGAAGCCTGGATCCTCAAGACCTGGGGGCCCTCCATGCTGGAGATCGTCGAGAAGCGGCTGGCCCTTTCGTTCGTGATCGGCCTGGTTCTGCTGATCGGCGGCTTCCTGTTGCTGAAGCTGCTCTAGCCATCCATCGACGGACGCGCGCGCTGCGGCTAAGAACGTGGGCATGAGAACCGCCTACCGTTTCCTGACCCGTTGGTGGACCGTCGTCGCCTTGGCCATTTCGCTGGCGATGCTGGGCGCGGCCCATGCCTTCGAACGGTTCGCGGGGCTGAGCCCCTGCAACCTCTGCCTCAAGCAGCGCGAGGTCTTCTGGGGCGCGGTCGCCGTCTCCCTGGTCGCCACGATCTGGACCGTGATCAGCCAGGCGCGACGGGGCACGCCCCGCATCGCCGCCTTCCTGCTGTTCGCCGTCTTCGCCACAGGAGCGATCACCGCCGGCTTCCACGCCGGGGGCGAGATGAAGTGGTGGGCGCTGCCGGCCCTGTGCTCGGCCGGGGGCGCCCCCGCCGATCTGGAGGGCCTGACGTCGCTGGCGCTGGGCACCGGCCCGGCCATTCGCGTCGCCATGTGCGACGCGGTCGCCTGGAGCTTCCTGGGCCTCTCCATGGCCGGATGGAACGCCCTGATCTCCGCCGTCCTGGCCGGCTTCAGCCTGGTCGCCGCCAAGAGGCCCAAGGATGCTCGTGCCCCCCGAAACTAAGGTCCGCCGCACGACGCTCGCTCGGCCCGGCCGTGGCGCGATGCGCGCCCGGATGGCCGAGATCCTGCGGGTCGATCACGCCGGGGAGTTCGCGGCGGTCAAGATCTATGAGGCGCAGGCGAGGGTCTTCGGCGGCGTGCGCGGCAAGGACGCGATCGCCGCCGACATGGTCGAGATGAAGGCCGGCGAAGAGGTGCACAAGGCGCGCTTCGACGCGTTGCTCACCCAGCACCGAGTGCGGCCCACGGTCATGCTGCCGCTGTGGTCGTTGGCGGCGACGGGTCTGGGCGCAGCCACGGCCCTGATGGGCGAGAAGGCGGCCCATGCCTGCACCGAGGCGGTCGAGAGCGTGATCGAGGAACACTACGCCGACCAGGTCGCGGAACTGGCCGAGCGCGAGCCGGAGCTGGCCGCCGAGCTGGACAGGTTCCGGCAAGAGGAGCTGGACCATCACGACCACGCCGTCGCCCATGGCAGTCGGGAGGCGCCGGCCTATCGGCTGTTGAGCGCGGTGATCAAGACCGGATGCCGGGTGGCGATCAAGCTCAGCGAACGGGTCTAGAGACGTCGAACGCCAGCAGCAGCGTCTTCTGGAAGACGTTGTCATTGTCGTCGCTGAGCAGATAGAGGCGCACGCCGGACGGCGTGCGAACCGCCGCGATCCCTTCGAAATTGTCGGTCGAGGCTGGTGGCCGCAGACGGATCAGCGGCTCCGACAGCGTCCCGTCCGGAGCCATGTGGCGGACGCGCGCCTGCATGTTCAGGGGCGGGACGAACAGGCGCTGGACGATGAACCAGCCGCCCGCCGGATCGACGTCCGCGCCGGTCGTCAGGAAGCCGTCGGTGTGGGCCCTCGGGGCGTTGGGCAGGGGCGCGCAGGCGTCGGCGTCGCAGAGCCAGGCGCCGCCCGACTCGCCGAGCGCCAGCCATTTCCCGTCCGGCGCGGCGGCCAGGCCCTCGACGCCCTGATTGTCCTCGAACGGGTGGTGGGGGGTGGAGACGAGGGCCGGCCTTTCGTTCGCCCCGGCGCCGTAAGACCAGATGCGGTGGTCGCGCTCGAAACTGACCAGGACGCGGTCGTCGGGCAGGAGCGCCAGCCCCTCCGCATCGGCGTTCTCCTTGGGGGCCAGGGCGACGCCGTCGAGGCCGGTCAGGGGACGGGTGACGGCGCTGTCGGCCGAGGTCAGGCGACCGTTGCGGTCCAGCCGAATCGTGAAGCGGACCAGATGGCCGAAGTCGCTGATCGCCCAGGCGCGGTCTGCGTCGATCTTCAGATCCGACAGGCCGTGGAGGTCCGGCCCGCGCAGGATCAGACCGCCCGCATAGGAGACGCCGGGCGCCAGAGTCGCGCCGCCGACGCCGAGCGGGACGTGGCGCGCCTCCATCCGGACGGCGCGATCGGGACCGGCGACGGGGCCGGGCGTGGCGGTGACGACGGCCGCGCAGGCCGCCAGACCCACCAGGGCCAGCGAAAGCCCTGCGCGAAGGGCGAGACGCATCACGCCGCGCGCTTCAGGCGGCGTCCGCCCTTCTGCGTCGTCTGTTTGGGCGCGGCGTCGAACAGTTCGGCCAGCTTCTCGATCATCACCCCGGCCAGCTGTTCCACATCGACAATGGTGACGGCGCGGCGATACCAGCGGGTCACGTCGTGGCCGATGCCGATGGCGATGAGTTCGACCGGGCTCTGGGTCTCGATCCGCTCGATCACGGCGCGCAGGTGTTTGTCGAGATACAGCGCCGCGTTGGCGGACTGGGTCGAGTCGTCCACCGGCGAGCCGTCGGAGATGACCATCAGGATCTTGCGGCTCTCGGGCCGGTTCTTCAGCCGGTCATGGGCCCAGGTCAGGGCCTCGCCGTCGATGTTTTCCTTCAGCAACCCCTCGCGCATCATCAGGCCGAGGTTCTTCTTGGCCCGGCGCCACGGCGCGTCGGCGGCCTTGTAGATGATGTGTCGCAAATCGTTCAGGCGGCCGGGCATGGCGGGCTTGCCGGCCGTGATCCAGGCCTCGCGCGCCTGTCCGCCCTTCCAGGCGCGGGTGGTGAAGCCCAGGATCTCGACCTTGACCCCGCAGCGCTCCAGCGTGCGGGCCAGGATGTCGGCGCAGACGGCCGCGACCATGATCGGGCGGCCGCGCATGGAGCCGGAGTTGTCGAGCAGAAGGGTGACGACCGTGTCCCGGAAGGGGCTTTCGCTTTCCATCTTGAACGACAGAGGACTGGTCGGATCGGTGATGACGCGGGTCAGGCGGGCGGTGTCGAGGACGCCCTCTTCCAGATCGAAGGCCCACGAACGGTTCTGCTGCGCCATCAGACGGCGCTGCAGCTTGTTGGCCAGGCGGGCGACGACCGAGGACAGGATGGTCAGCTGCTGGTCCAGCAGGGAGCGGAGGCGCTCCAGCTCCATCGGGTCGCACAGGTCCGCCGCATCCACGACCTCGTCATAGGCGGTGGTGAAAACCTTGTAGAAGTCCACCTGACGGCCGTCGTCGGCGTTCTCCTGACGGTTCGGCAGGGCGCCTTCGGCCACATCCGGGCCGTCGTCGGCGGCATCACTGTCGCGCTCGGCGGGAGCGCCGTCCGGGCGGGCGTCGCGGTCCTGTTCCGAGGTCGGGTCCTCGGACGAGCCGTCCATCGACTGGCCGCCTTCGCCGCCGCTCTCGTCCTCTTCGTCGTCCTGATCTTCCGAGGCTTCGGGTTCCTGCGGATCGGGTTCGTCCTCGCCCTGATCGTCGGAGGCGTCGTCGCCGCGCCCATCGCCGGGGTCGAGGTCCAGGGCGCGAAGCACGTCGCGCAGGGCCTTGCCGAAGGCGGCCTGGTCGCCGGCGGTCTCGGCCAGTCTGTCGAGCTGGACATGGGCCTTGGCCTCGATGTCGGTGCGGACGAGGTCGAGCATGGCGCCGGCGCCGTCGGGCGCGCGCTGGCCGGTGACCCGTTCGCGCAAAAGCAGGGCCACGGCCTCGGCGACCGGCACGCGATCGGCCTCGGTGACGCGGAGCGCCCCCATCTTCTCCAGACGGGTCAGGAGGGCCGCGTTCATGTTGTTGCGGACGCCGGCCAAGGCGGTGGAGCCGTGGGCCTCGACCCGGGCCTGTTCGACGGCCTCGAACACCTCGGCGGCGCGGCTATCGGCGGGACGCAGAGTGGAGTGGATCGCCGGGTCGTGGTTGGCGAGGCGCAGGGCGAGCCGGTCGGCCTGGCCCCGGATGGTGGCGCTGTCGCCCTCGGAGGGCGTGCGCGGCGGGTGGGGCAGGGTCAGGACGCCGCCCGTCAGCTTGGGGCCGTCGGAGCCGAAGACGACTTCGAGTTCCGACTGTTCCGCCAGGGCGCGGGCCGCATGGGCGAGCGCGCGCTTGAAGACCTCGGCGGGGGTGTCGGCGGGGGGCATGGATCGTAACTAGTGGGTCAGGCGTGGGGAGGCCAGAGAGGGTTTTCTCCCTCCCCGTTCGGGGAGGGTGGCTGAGCGAAGCGAAGCCGGGTGGGGGCGGCAAGGCGAGGCCCCACGGACACATCGCCGCCTTGTCGCCCGGCCACCCCCACCCGGTCTCCGCCTACGGCTCCGACCACCCTCCCCCGAGGGGGAGGGAGAAGCCTGCGCCTTAGAGCTCCGCGCCGGTCGTCCGCATGATCTCGGCGCGGAGTTCCGGCAGGCCATAGCCCTTCTCGGCAGAGGTCACCGCCACCGCCGGGAAGGCGGCCGGACGTTTGGAGATGGCCTTCAGAGTCTGTTCGGCCACCGTCACCCGCTCGTGCGCCTTGATCTTGTCGGCCTTGGTGAGAACGATCTGGTAGCTGACGGCGGCCAGATCGAGCGCGTCCAGCGCCTCGGTGTCGACCGACTTCAGGCCATGACGGCTGTCGATCAGGAGATAGACACGCTTCAAAGTGACGCGACCGCGCAGATAGTCGCGACCCAGGTTCTGGAACTGGCGCACCGTCGACTTGGACGCCTTGGCCCAGCCGTAGCCCGGCAGGTCGACCAGGCGCATCTTGCCGTCCAGGTCGAAGAAATTGACCTCGCGCGTCCGGCCCGGCTCGTTGGAGGCGCGGGCCAGCTTGTGCATGCCGACCAGTCCGTTGATCAGGCTGGACTTGCCGACATTGGACCGCCCGGCGAACGCGATCTCCGGCAGATCCGGCTCGGGCAGTTGTTCGAGCTTGGCGGCCCCCATGACGAAGGTCGCCTGACGCTGGAACAGGACCCGCGCGGCCTCGATCTCTTCGTCCGTGAACTCGGTCAAGACGCCGTCTTTTTGAGCTTGGAGAAGAAGGTGTCGATCGGGTTCTCGGCCTTGAAGCGGTGCATGATGAAATACTGCTGGCCGATGGAGAGCACGTTGTTCCACGCCCAGTAGACCAAGAGACCCGCCGGGAAGCCGGCCATGATGAAGGTGAAGACGATCGGCATGAACATGAAGATCTGGCGCTGGACCGGATCGGGCGCAGGCGGGTTCATGGCCTGCTGCAGCCACATGGTGAAGCCGTATATGATCGCCAGGACGCTGAGCGCCAGGGTGAAGCCGCCGGCGTGCGAACCGATCAGGCCGCCGACCAGGGGCGCCGACGACGGATCCCACGGGATCAGGCCGAACAGGTTCCAGATGTTGGTCGGGTCGGGCGCCGACAGGTCGCGGATCCAGCCGAAGAAGGGCGCGTGCCGCATCTCGATGGTGACGTACAGCACCTTGTAGAGGGCGTAGAAGACCGGGATCTGGACCAGGATGGGCAGGCAGCCCGCCAGCGGATTGATCTTCTCCTTCTGGTACAGCTCCATCGTGGCCTTCTGCTGGGCCTGCGGGTCGTCCTTATGCTGTTCCTTGATCTTCTCCATCGCGGGCTGGAGCTTCCGCATCTTGGAGAGGCTTTCGTAGCTCTTGTTCGCCAGCGGGAACATGATGAGCTTGATCGTCAGGGTCAGCAGCAGGATGGCGACGCCGAAGTTGCCGACGAGACCATAGAAGAACTCGACCAGGAGGAAGATCGGGCGCGTCAGGAAGAAGAGGAAGCCCCAGTCGATCGCATAGATGAAGCGCGGCAGGTCGTACGACTTCTCATAGGCCGAGAGGATCTCGTTGCGCTTGGCGCCGGCGAACAGGTGCTGGACCTCGGTGATCTGGCGACCGGGGTTGATGGTGCGCGCCTCGCCCAGGATGCGGGCCTCGTGGATGTTGTAGCGGTCGGCGTCGGTGACGACGAACTCGGCCTTCACGGTCTCCGTCTGGGGCGGGATCAGGGCCGCCATCCAGTATTTGTCGGTGATGCCCAGCCAGCCGCCGGTGGATTCGAACGCCTCGCGCGGGTTCTTGGCCCAGTCGCCGTACTTGAGCTGGGTCGTGGCGAAGCCGTCGCCCTTGGAGAAAGTGCCGATGCCGCCTTCGTGCAGGATCTGAGTCTTGCCCAGGTGTGCCGGCACGCCCTGGCGCTCGATGCGGCCATAGGGGGCGATGGTGATGGCCTGGGTCCCCAGGTTGGCGACCGTGTCGGTGACAGTGAACATATACTGGTCGTCGATGGCGACGACACGGGTGAAGCGCAGGCCCTGCCCGTTGTCCCAGGTCAGGGTGATCGGGGTGGTCGGGCTGAGGGTCGATCCGGACGTCAGCCGCCAGATGGTGTTGGGGCCCGGAACGCCGCCCGCGATATTCTGGCCCGTCCATCCGAACTGGGCGAAATAGGCGTGCTCCATGCCCTGCGGTCGGAACAGCTCGACCGGCGGCGCGTCGGCGTCCAGCGTCTCGCGATAGGTGGTCAGGAACAGGTCGTCGATGCGGCCGCCCTGAAGCGACAGCGAGCCCTGCAGGCGATCGGTGCGGACCGGCACGCGGGCGACCGTGCCCATGGCCTGGGTGCGGTCCGTGACGAAGATGGCGCCCGACGAGGCCGGCGACGAGCCCGGAACCTGGTCGGCGGCGTCGGGCGAGGCCGGGGCGGCGGCCGCGGCGGCTTCCTGGGCGGCCTTGCGGCGCTCCATCTGCGGGCCCATGACGAAGATCTGGTACAGGATCAGGATCGCCGCCGTGGCCACGGCGAAGATCACCATATTCCGGGTGTTCTCGTTCTTCATTCGGGTCAGCGGTCCTGAGACGTCGTATCGGGGGAAATAGAGGCCGGCCGGGCGGATTTCGAGCCGTCGGCGGGGGTCGCGAGCCTTGTAAGGGCCGATTTCACATCGTCAAGCAGACGGTCCCAGGGACGGTCGGCCGTGCCCTGTCGGGCGATGAAGACATAGTCGCTGCCGGGGACGCCGTACTGGCCGACCATGGCGCGAGCGGCCTCGCGCAGGCGGCGCTTGCAGCGGTTGCGCACCACGGCCCCGCCGACCTTGCGGGTCGCGGTGAAGCCGATCCGCATCGTCGCATCCCCATCGGCTCGGTCCAGTCGCTGGACGACCACGGCGCCGCGGGCCTGAGAAACGCCTTTCGCGGCCGCCAGAAACTGGGGCCGCGACGTCAGGCGATGGATTGTGCAGGCAATCGTCATCGATCCCCTCCGGGAGAGGGGAGCCGACCGCTTAGGCGGTCAGCTTCTTGCGGCCCTTGGCGCGGCGGCGGGCGACGATCTTCTGACCGTTCTTGGTGGCCATCCGCGAACGGAAGCCGTGACGGCGCTTGCGCACGAGTCGCGACGGCTGATAGGTCCGCTTCACGGTCGGCTCCAGAGTTAAAGGGTTGCGCGGGGGACGAACTGTCCTCTGCGGGAAGGGCGGGCGTATAAGGGGCGAGGCTTCGGCTGTCAACGCCGGGGAACGCTCTCCGGCAGCTTCGAACGGCCGGGAGCGTTGGGAAGACTATGGATCGCGTAAAACGGTTTCTGCCCCTGGTGGTCCTGGCGTGCGTCATCGCGCTGATCTTCGGCATGGGCTGGAACCGATATCTGTCGCTCGAGACCCTGCGTCTGCATGGGGGCGAACTGCGGGCCTACGCCGCCGAGCACTATGTCCTGGCCCTGCTGATCCTGATGTCGATCTTCGCCATCGCCACGGCCAGCGTGGTGCCGGGCGTCTTCTTCGTCACCATCACGGCCGGATACCTCTTCGGGCCCTGGGTCGGCGGGGTGTCGACCTCCATCGCCGCCACGTCGGGCGCCCTGATCGTCTATGCGGTGGCGCGTTCCGCCCTGGGTCGGGATTTGCGCGACAAGGCCGAGCGCGATCAGGGGATGCTGAAGAAGGTCTGTGCGGCCATCGACAAGGACACGTTCTGGTATGTGCTGGCCTCGCGGCTGGCGGTGGTGGTGCCCTTCCACATGATCAACATCGCCGCGGGGATCATGTCGGTGCGGCTCTTGCCCTACACGATCGCCACGGTGGTCGGCCTGCTGCCCGCCCACATCATCTATTGCTGGATCGGCGCGCGGTTGAACCAGCTGCTGGCCGAAAACCCCGATCCCGACATCCAGGCCCTGTTCGGCCAGTTCTGGGCCCCGATGGCGGGAGTGTTCGTGCTGGCCGTCGTTCTGCCCCTGGTGCTCAAGGCCGTCCAGAAACGCCTGCCGGGAGCCGCCACGCCGTGAGCGGTCTTCTGGACCGGCTCAAGGCGCGTTTGCCCGGGGACTGGCGCGAGCGGTTCATGCCGCACGGGCCAGACGGCCTGTCGTCACGCCTGTTGCTGCTGACTGTCCTGTTCACCCTGGCCGTGCAGGCCCTAATCCTGGGGCCGAACGCGGCGAGCTTCCACGAGCGCTGGCTGATGGACCGGCTGCAGGCGGCGGAGCTGGCTTCCGTCGGGGTCGAGGCTCTGCCCTACAGCGCAGTTGACGATCAGACGGCCGAACAGCTGCTGCGCATCGGCGGCGTCTCGGCCGTGGCGATCAGCGACCAGGGCGTCATGCGCCAGCTGTTGCAGGCCCCGAACCTGGCCCGGACGCCCGACTTCATCGACCTGCGGCGTCGCAGTCTGGGGGCGCGGCTGCTCGACCCCATCCGCACCCTGTTCGGACCCGAGGACCGCTCGATCCGGGCGCGGGCGGCGCCCCGCTATCGCTCCGGCGACTTCATCGACGTGGTGGCGCCGGCCCAGCCGCTGAAGATCGAACTCCGCGCCTTCCTGCTGAACAGTCTTCTGGTGTCGATCCTGATCTCGGTGGTGGCGGGCGGGCTTCTCTATGCCGGCCTCTCCTTCCTGGTGATCCAGCCGCTGCGCCGGGTGACCCGTTCCATCGAAGGCTTCGCCGCCGATCCGCAGACGGTCGCCCCCACCCCCTCGGACCGACATGACGAGATCGGTCGGGTCGAGCGCGAACTGGCCGTCATGCAGGAGGAGGTGCGTCAGGCCCTGCGCTCCCGCTCCCGCCTCGTAGCGCTGGGCGAGGCGGTGGCCAAGATCAACCACGACCTTCGCAACATGCTGACCTCGGCCCAGATCGCGTCCGAGCGTCTGGCCGATTCCGCCGACCCCCAGGTGGCCAAGGCCCTGCCGCGTCTGGAACGGGCGTTGGGACGGGCCGCCGCCCTGACCCGCAATGTGCTCGACTACGGCAAGTCGGAGGAGCCGGCGCCGGTGCTGGATCGGGTGTCGCTGGCCCCCGCCGTCACCTCGGCGGCCGAGGATGCGGGGCTGGAGAGCCACGGCGTGCGTCTGGTGAAGGCCCTACCGGCCCGGTTCGCGGTCCAGGCGGATGCCGACCAGCTGCACCGCATCCTGGTCAACCTGATGCGCAACGCCCGTCAGGCGATCGAGGGCGACGCCGGGCGGGCGGCGAGAAAGAAGGGGCCGCTGGGCTCCATCCTGGTCGAGGGCGCCAGCGAACCCGGCTGGTCGGTCGTGCGCATCGTGGACGACGGCCCGGGAATCCCGCCGCGCCTGTCGGGCAAGCTGTTCGAACCCTTCGTCTCGGGCGGGTCGGCCGAGGGCACGGGTCTGGGCCTGACCATCTCGCGCGAACTGGCGGCGGCCCATGGCGGCGAGCTGCGGCTGGTCGAGACGGGGCCGACCGGCACGACGTTCGAGCTGCGCCTGCCGGGGTAGTTTCGGCTGGTAGAAGATGGAGATTGAAGGCGAGCACGATGGTCTGGATCGTGCCCCTCTTTAACTACTCCGTGCGGGCCACGCCCTCGCGACGGTCGTCGGCGCCGCCATCCCAGTGGTCGCCACGCCAGATCGCGCCGTGCAGGCCTGAGGTCTCCGAGGCGTTGGGCTCCAGCCGGATGCCCCGCTGGGCCAGCTGTTCGGTCAGGGTCGGGCCGAAGCGCGACGTGTCGGCGCCGAAGCCCGGTCCCTTGGCGACCAGATTGGGCAGGTCGAAGGCCGCCTGCATCGGCAGGCCCCAGACCAGGCTTCCGATCAGGGCCTTGGCATTATAGGCCAGGATCGACGGCCCGCCGGGCGAGCCCAGGGCGCCGACGAGACGCCCCTGATGATTCAGAATGATGACCGGCGACATCGACGAGCGCGGCCGCTTGCCCGCCGCCACGGCGTTGGCGACCGGCGCCCCCTCCGGCGTAGTCGGCGAGAAGGAGAAGTCGGTCAGCTGGTTGTTGAGGAAGAAGCCCGCCGCCATCCGGCCCGACCCGAAGATGCTCTCCACCGTCGTGGTCATGGAAACCGCGTTCCCGGCTGCGTCGACCACGACCATGTGCGAGGTGCCGGCGGGCTCGGTCGTGGCGTCGGGCGCACGGAAGATCCCGCCCGGAGGCGTCCCGGCCGTCGCCGCGCCGGTCAGGCCGGGAGCCAGGGCCGCGCGCTGGGCCACATAATCGGGGTCCAGCAGGCCGGCGACCGGCACGCCGACGAAGGCCGGGTCGGCGACATAGCGGTCGCGGTCGGCGTACATCAGCCGCTGCAGCTGGGCGAACATGGTCCAGGCGTCGGCGCTGGTTTCGCCCTCGGCCAGGACGGGGGCGGCGGTCGGGGTCTCGGCCATGGCCAGAAGCTGCAGCAGGGCCACCCCGCTGGACGGCGGCGGCGGGATGCAGACGACATAGACGCGGAACGGCCGGCAGAGGGCGTCGCGGACGACGGGGCGATAGGCGGCCAGATCGGCGGCGCTCAGCGTGCCGGGGCGCGGCTCGGCGTGGACCGTGTCGACGATGGCCTGGGCGATCGGGCCGGTGCGCAGGGCCTGGATGCCGTCCCGCGCGATCGTGGCCACCGTCTGGGCGTAGGCGGGGTTCCTCAGGGTGTCGCCGGCGACGTAGCGGGTCCCGTCGGGCTTGGTGAAATATTCGGTCGCCCAGCGCGTGCGAGCCTGACCCTGCCCTGCGATGAAGCCGGCCAGACGGGGGCTGACGACGAAGCCCTCGCGGGCCAGCCGCTCGGCGTCGCCGAACAGGCTGGACCATTCCAGCGTCCCATGGGCCTCCTGCGCCATCGCCAGGGCCGCCACCGCGCCCGGCGCGCCCGTGGACCGGCCGCTGAGGACCGCGTCCATGAAGGGCAGGGGGCGGCCGTTCTCGTAGAACAGTTCGGGCGTCGCATCGGCCGGGGCGGTCTCGCGCCCGTCATAGGTGGTCACCGCCTGGGTCGCGGCGTCATAGACCATGATGAAGGCCCCGCCGCCGAGGCCCGACGACTGGGGCTCGACCAGACCGAGCATCGCCTGCACCGCCACCGCCGCATCCACCGCCGACCCGCCGCGTCGCAAGACCGCCATCCCCGCCTCGACCGCCAGCGGATTGGCCGCCGCCACGAAGGGGCCGCGTGCCGGGGCGGGCGCGGGAGCCTCGACGGCCGGCGCTGTTCCGGTCGCGCCGCCGATGGGGGTCTGGCACCCCGCCAGCGACAGGGCCAGGACGGCGACGATCAGGGGGCGGAACGGCGAATACGTCATGGCGGTCCGAGGCATGGGGCGATAGCGCGATCCGATGGACCTAAGCCCCTGTGTCCGCCTCGCCAAGCACCGGTTTCAAACTTCCTCGAAAACCGGGTTGCGCCCGCGAGGGCGACCCGCTAGATACCCGCCCTCGCCGCAAGGCCAGTGCGCACCCGTAGCTCAGCTGGATAGAGCATCAGACTACGAATCTGAGGGTCGGACGTTCGAATCGTTCCGGGTGCGCCATTCTCTTTCAAGACATCGATGATCGAACGGGCCTCGCGTCCCGAGGCTTGGTGCGCCTGTCAGGGCACGAGGCTTGAGCGCAGTTCCGGCACGGCGATCATCAGGTCCCGCGCGCCATGGCGGCGAATACATCGGCGCCGTCGCGGCCGAGATGGATGTCGTCGAACACGGCCGGCGCCTGAGCGAGGCGCTCAGAGGCGACAGGCGCGAGCATGGCCGATCCCCCTCCGTCAGACCTGCGCGGCCAGATGCGCCGCGACGCCGGATGTCATGACGGCGTCGAGCTGGCGCGTGACCGTCTCGATGAAGCGGGGGTCGGACGCCAGCCGGGGCGAGACGATCCCCGAGAGGGCGGAGACGGCGCGGACGCGGGCCTCGGCGGTCTCGGCGTCTGACAGGGCCTCGGCGATCGCTGCGGCCATCGGGTCGTCGACGGTGAAGGGTTCGCCGGTCTCGGTGACGCCCTCCTGCCATTTGATCCAGCCGGCGACGCCGAGGGCCAAGTCGTCGATCGACTGGTCGGCGTCCAGTCGGGCGGCGATGGTGGCGAGCAGGCGCTGGGGCAGCTTCTGCGAGCCGTCCATGGCGATCTGGCGCGTGCGGTGTTGCAGCGACGGGTTGGAGAAGCGGGCCATCAGGTCGGCGCGGTAGGCCGGAATGTCGAGGCCCGGCGGTGGGTCGAGCGTCGTCTCCGCCTCGTCCCACAGGCGTTCGACGAAGGCCTTGAAGGCGGGGATGGCGACGACCTGGTGGACGAACTCGTGGCCCGCCAGACCGCCCAGATAGGCGATGGAGGAGTGGGCGCCGTTGAGCAGACGCAGCTTGGCGTCCTCCCACGGCGGGACCTCGGCGGTCAGCTGGACGCCGAGCGAGGCGAAGTCCGGACGCGGGCCGGCGAAGGTGTCTTCGACCACCCACTGGGTGAAGGGTTCGGTCTTGACCATGCCCTCGTCACGGACGCCCAGAGTGGCGGCTTGCGTGGCAATGTCTTCGGGCGTCGTGGCCGGGACGATGCGGTCGACCATGGTCTGGGGGAAGGCGCCCTCGGCGGCGATCCATTCAGCCAGGGCCGGGTCGTGGGCCTCGGCCATCGCGAGGACGGCGGAGCGGACACGGGCGCCGTTGTGGGGGAGGTTGTCGCACGACACCACGGTGAACGGCGGCAGGCCGGTGCGGCGGCGCTCTGCGAGGGCGGCGACGAGGAAGCCGGGCGCGGTCTTGGGCTGCGACAGGTCGGCGAGGTCTGCAGCGACGTCGGGGTCTGCGGTCAGCAGGCCGCCCGAGGCCGGATCGAGGCGATAGCCCTTCTCCGTCACCGTCAGGGAGACGATGTGCACGTCGGCGGAAGCCATGGCGGCGACCACGACGGCGGGGTCTTCCGGGGCGACCAGCACGCCCTGAACCGCGCCGATGATGCGGGTGCGATCTTCGATGCCGTCGCGGACGACGACAGAGTAGAGGCCGTCCTGTGCGTTCAGTTGGTCGCGAACGCCGGGCGAGCGGAGCGACACCCCGAGGATGCCCCAGCGCAGGTCGCCGGACCTCAGGGCGTCGTCGAACACCACCGCCTGATGCGCCCGGTGAAAGGCGCCGATGCCCAGATGGACCACGCCCGTCTTCACGGCGGCGCGGTCGTAGCCGGGGCGTTCGACGTCCGATGGGAGGTCGGCGAGCGTGGCGTTCGACAGACGGGTCACAGCTTGTAGGCCGCCTTGACCAGATCATAGGTCAAGGCGCGAGCCAGCTCGTGCGCCTCGTCCTCCTCGATCCGGTGCTCGACAACCAGCTGGGCTAGCCAGCCGCAGTCCATGCGGCGGGCCACATCGTGACGGGCCGGGATCGACAGGAAGGCGCGGGTGTCGTCGTTGAAGCCGACGGTGTTGTAGAAGCCGGCCGTCTCGGTGATCTGCTCGCGGAAGCGGCGCATGCCCTCCGGGCTGTCGTGGAACCACCAGGGCGGGCCGAGACGCAGCGCCGGATAGTGTCCGGCCAGGGGCGCTAGCTCGCGGCTGTAGGAGGTCTCGTCCAGGGTGAAGAGGATGATGGTCAGGCCGGGGTGGGAGCCGAAGGCGTCCAGCAGCGGCTTGAGGTCGGCGACGTAGTTGGTCTGCGTTGGGATGTCGGCGCCCTTGTCGCGACCGAACCTGTCGAACACCACCTGGTTGTGGTTGCGCGACGAACCGGGGTGGATCTGCATCGTCAGGCCGTCGTCCACGCTCATCCGCGCCATCTCGGTCAGCATCTGGCCCCGGAACAGCTCGGCCTCCTTGGCCGAGACCGGGCCGGTTGCGACCTTGTGGTAGAGGGCGGCGGCGTCGGCCTGGCTCAGGTTGGCGGTGAAGGCGGTCGGGTGGCCGTGGTCGGTCGAGGTCGCGCCGTAGGAGGCGAAATAGGCCCGGCGGTTCCGGTGCGCGGCGAGGTAGCCCTCCCAGGTCGAGACGTCCTCGCCCGTGATCGCGCCGAACTGCACCAGATTGTCGCGGAAGCCTTCGTAGTCCGGGTCCAGCACCGGGTCGGGGCGATAGGCGGTGACCACCTTGCCCGACCAGCCGGAGGCCTTGATCGCGGCGTGATGCGCCAGCGGATCGAGCGGGCTCTCGGTCGTGGCGATGACCTCGATATTGTAGCGCTCGAACAGGGCGCGGGGCTTGAAGGCCTCGGTCTTCAGGGCTGCATCGATGATGTCGTAGTAATGGTCGGCGGTCTCGGCCGAGAGGCGGACGTCGATGCCGAAGACTTCGGAATAGACCCAGTCGTGCCACATCCGCGACGGCGTGCCCCGGAACAGGTGATAGCGCTCCGCGAACAGCCTCCAGATCTTGCGGGGATCGGTCTCGACGGGGCCGCCGTCGGCGCGCGGCACGCCCAGGTCCTCCAGCGCCACGCCCTGGCTGAACAGCATGCGGAAGACATAGTGGTCCGGCGTGATCAGGAGCTCGGCCGGGTTGGCCCAGTTCTGGTTCTGCGCGAACCAGGACGGATCCGTGTGGCCGTGGGGGCTGACGATCGGCAGGTCCTTGATCTCTGCGTACAGACGCCGCGCCACGTCCCGCGTCGCGGGATCGGACGGGAACAGGCGATCGGGGTTGAGGCGCAGGGGATGGGGCATGCGAAACTCGCGGACGGAAACCGGTGTCAGTCGCCCTGATAGCGGGCGGGCGTGAGGCCCGTCCAGTTCAACCTCTGCATCTATAGCTTGGTGCGCAGCGACCAGAGCTCGGGGAAGCAGCGACGCGCCAGGGTGGAGGACAGGTAGCCGACGCCGTCGGTGCCGCCGGTGCCGCGACGACGACCGATGATCCGCTCCACCGTCACCACATGCTTGTGCCGCCACGTCAGCAGCGCGTCATCCAGATCGACCAGCTTTTCCGCCAGCTGATAAAAGGGCCACCAGCGCTCGGTGTCGCGATAGACCGCCAGCCAGGCGGCCTCCACGGCCTCGGACGGCTCATAGGGCTGGCTCACGTCGCGATTCAGCACCTCGGCCGGAATGGGCAGGCCGGCCTTGGCCATCTGGGCGAGCGCATCGTCATAGAGGCTGGGCGCGGCCAGCGCCTCGGACAGGGCGGCGTGCGCCTCGGGCCGGTCTTCCTGGAAGGCCAGGAATTTCGGATCCTTGAGGCCCAGCATGGTCTCGAAGCGCCGGAACTGATCGCTCTGGAAGCCGGAGGAGGAGCCCAGGCCGTAGCGGAAACGCAGATAGTCGGCGGGCGTCATGGTGGCCAGGATGTCCCAGCTCTGGGTCATGACCGACTGGATGCGGCTGACCCGCGCCAGGCTCTTGTAGGCCGGAACCAGATCTCCGGCGCGAACCAGCGATTGGGCCAGGGCGACCTCGTGCAGGATCTGCTTGAGCCACAGCTCCTTGGTCTGGTGGATGATGACGAACAGCATCTCGTCATGCTGGTCCGTCACCGGGCTCTGGGCGGCCAGCAGCCGGTCCAGATCCAGATAGCGGGCATAGGTCATGTCGGCGGCGGGCGTGTCGGTCATGGGGGGCTGTATCGACCGGTTCCCCGGCCGCCTCAAGGTCAGCCGACCAGAACCGGCCGCTGTTCTCGCGCATCCGGGCATGAGAGGCCATGGACGCGGACATCGGCCTGACCCAGCCGCAAACCGAGCATGTCCAACAGCGGATTGATCGCGCCGTCGAGCACCGGGCCGAGCGGAGTCAGCAGAACGCCCAGCGCCTGGACGATCCCGCCCAGGCCGAACCCGAGACCTAAGGCCTGGACCGTGACGTCGAGCCTCTGGATCAAGGTGGTGATCAGGCCGCTCGCCAGGTTGCCGGAGGTGACCGTCTTGATCCTCTGGTCGGCGATGTCGGGGGCGCTGAAGCGCACGGGTCGAAACCCTGTGTCCGCGATCTCCGCATCGGCCTTGCCGGTCAGTCGGACGACACCGAGCACCGACAACAGGGTCGCGGGCGTCGGCGTCAGGGCATGCTTGAAGTCGTCGAGCTTCGCCTCGTCGATCTCGCCGATCTTCGCCGAGGCGAGGCCCGGCCGGACGCCCAGCTCCACCCCCTCGGGATCGCAGGTGATGCTGTTCAGCTTCGCCTCCGACGCCGCCAGCTCGATCAGGATCGGCAGATTGACCTGCGCCAGACCCGACAGCTTCTGCGCCGTCTTCGACTTTATATAGAGCCGCGCCTGAGCCGTCCGCACGATGGGCGATCCCGTCCCGGTGACGGTCAGCCAGGGCGAGTTGTCAGGCCGTTCGCCTATGGCCAGCGACACGTCCAGCGCGGCGATCCCCGTCCTGGCCCCCAGGTTGAGCGCCACCTGACGCTCGCCGCCCGTCTCCAGCATGGCCATGACCAGATCCATGACCGGGACAGAGGCGTCCAGCCCGCTCTTCAAGCCTTCGCCGGCCGCAGCCTCCACCCCGATCAGGTCGCCGACCCTGAAGGTGACGTTCGCCGCCGCCCCGGTCAGTTTCGACAGGGTCGAGTCCGCCTGATCCCCGGCCAGATCCTTCAGCACCCGCAGCGCACGGCCGGCATCGACCTCGTGGGCCAGCAGGGCGTCATAGTCGCCGGCATGGACCCCCAGCTCCGTGGCCAGGGCGTCGGAAAAGCCCAGCAGATTGACCCGCGCATCGGCCAGTCGGTTGTAATCGCTGACACTCAGGGAGACGGTCGATCCCGTCAGCGCGCTCAGCAGGGCGTTCGCCACTCCGCCGTCCAGCGCCGCCAGCCGCGAGCCGATCGAGAACATGGCCCGAGGCGGATCGACCTCCGTCGCCGCCGTAGCCGTCCGGGTCAGCCGGACCGAGTCCTTGCCCAGGATCCAGCGGCCGAAATACAGGGGAGAGGCCTGCGACAGGGTCACGCGCGCCGCGTTGGGACGGGTTGTCGTGGCTGAGAACCGCGCGGCCGGCGCCAGTCCGGGGTCAGCGATATAGAGGCCGGTCACGACCTGGGTCGTCACGTCCTCGACATTGGCCTGCGCCGTCGCCTGACCCGCCATTTGGGCCCGGTCCAGATCGCGGGCGGCGGACAGGGCGGCCAGATCCGCCGCGCCCTGGAGCGTCCGCCCGTCCAGCGCCAGCGACCCGAGATCGACCACGATGGCGGCCAGGACGCAGAACAATCCGCCCGCCGCGGCCGCCATGATGGCCACGCCGCCCCGCTCGTCGGCGCCGAACGCGCGCCGGCGCATCTCAATACCCGCCGGTCCGCACGATGGCCGTCCGCTCGATGACGGAGGGCGGGGCGGGCAACAGGCCGGCCATGGTCATGACCCAGTGGTCGCGGGCGTCGAAGGCGATGTGGACGCGGATCGCCGCCGCATCGCTGTCGACCGTGACCGTCAGATGATCGCGCGCCAGCCCCGCGCCCTCCTCGGCCTCCGCCGCCACGAAGGCCTTGGCCAGGCTGACCCGCTCCGCCGCGTCGAGCCCTCCGACCGCCGCCCGCGCGCTTTCGGTCGCCAGGGTCTGCACGCTCTGCGCCAGCCACATCCAGCCGCCGTACACCACCATCCCGACCAGCATCAGGATCAGCAGCGGCCCCACGAGCGCGAACTCGATAGCGGCGGAGCCCTGGCGTCTAGCGCCCGTCGATGAAGCCCAGCTCCTCATGAGATGAATGTCCGATAGATTCATCTCCAAACGATGAATGGTTGTGTCGATCAACCTAGACGAGAGTCGGTCGGTAGAGATGTGGGGCGGTCTTCCGGCTCGGAGGCGTCACATCTCCGGCGCGGCCTCCATGGTTGGCGCAAAGGCGCCGGGCCGACCTGGTTCTCGCGGTTTCCCGTTGCCGTCGTTCTATCCGGCGCAGCCTGAACCCAGGCTGACCTTTGCCTTAGCGATGGTCATTGAGCCCAATGCCCGGCAGTCAACCCGATCATCGCCGCCGCCGCGACGACCATCATGGCCACCCAGAAGATTTCGCGCTTGGAGAACATGACTGTGGAAGCCGGGAGAGCCTCCGCGGTTGCGTTAAAACGCCGACAGGGTCAGGGACCGTCAGCCCCGAGGCCGTCATAGAGAGGGCTCAGGCTCCGCCAGGCCAGGGACGGGAGGTCCCGCAGGTTTGCCGACCGAGAACCGATCAGCGCCTGACAATCAATAATGGCTTGGAGGAGGAATGGTGGACGCGACAGGGATTGAACCTGTGACCCCTTCGATGTCAACGAAGTGCTCTCCCGCTGAGCTACGCATCCGCCAAGACGGTTCCGGATGGCTCCGGAACGGGAAGGAGGGGTCTATACCCAGCCTCCGCAGAGGCCGCAAGGGTGTTTTCCCCGAAACGTCGGTCGATCAGCCGTCTAGGCGGCCGCGCACATCTTCTCGACTTCGCTGACCAGGTCGCGCAGGTGGACGGGCTTCGACAGGACCTTGGCCTGGGGGCTGGCCTGGGCCGCCGACAGGGCGACGGCCGCGAAGCCGGTGATGAACATGATGCGCAGGCCAGGCTGGCGGGCGGCGGCGACGCGCGCCACCTCGATGCCGTCGGCTCCGGGCATGACGATGTCGGTCAGAAGAAGGTCGTAGGGGCCGTGTTCCAGGGCGTCGATGGCGTCGTCGCCGTTCTCGCAGTCGATAACCTGGTGGCCGGCGCGCTCCAGCGCCCGGGTCAGGAAGCCTCGCAGAGATGCATCGTCCTCGGCCAGCAGAATGCGCGCCATGCGTGGAAGTCCCCCCGTTTCGAGCGCCAAGCCTAGTGCCGGAACGGTAAACCGGCGATGAAATTCCCGCCTCAGGTGCAGCGCCGCCGGGGACGAGACGGTGGAAAACCCTTATGCGGGACGAATGACGCCGCCGTTCGACGCCAGCCTGTCCGTCCCGGATCCCCTGACCGCCTTCGCCGTGACCCCGGCGCGCGGGGTGGCGGGGGCCATCGTCTTCGCCTCGCCGCATTCGGGCGTGGCGCGCCCCGCCGATATGGGCGAGGCCGCGGGCCTCAGTCTTTCGGCCCTGCGCAGCGCGGAGGACGTCGGGGTGGACCGGCTGGTCGCCGGCGGTCCGGCGCGGGGCGTGCCGGTCATCGCCGGACTGATCTCCCGGGCCTATGTGGATCTGAACCGGTCGCCGGGCGAACTGGATCCGCTGCTGGTCGAAGGCGAGATGGAGACGACGCCGACGGCCAAGGTCTCGGCCGGCTTCGGCGTCATCCCGCGCAAGGCCGGGGACGGCAGTCCTCTGTACGACCGGCGGCTGTCGCGGGACGAGGCGGACGCACGGCTGGCGCGGGTGCATGCTCCCTATCACGCCGCTCTCGGCGATCTGATGCAGGCGGCGCGTGACCGGCATGGGGCGGCCCTGCTGATCGACTGGCACTCGATGCCGTCGCGGGCCGTCGCGGCCGGAAAGGGTCGGCGCGGCGTCGATATCATCCTGGGTGATCGGCACGGATCTTCCTGCCGGGGGGCGACGATGCGGCGGCTACGCGCCCTGTTCGAGGCCCAGGGCTGGCGCGTCGGTCTGAACGCCCCCTATGCGGGCGGCTTTTCCACCGAACGGTGGGGCCGACCCGACGAGGGGTATCAGGCCGTTCAGGTCGAATTGAACCGGGCGCTTTATCTGAATGAAGAGACGCTGGAGCCGTCTGCGGATCACGACCGCTTCGCCCGCGCGCTGGATCGGGTCGTCGCCGCACTCGCCGCAGAGCGCTGGTCTCGCTGAAGTCGGCTCGAGAGCGAAAAAAAGCCGCGCCCGAAGGCGCGGCATAAAAGTCTATAGGGAGGAAACGCCCAGGAAGGGCAAGACGCCCGCAGGCGTCGAAGGTCAATCTAGGTTGCGGTGCACAACGCGTCAAGCGGGCTTTTGTTATCAATGATCACGCCTTGTTACTGGAAAGAGTGACCGTTCCGCCTTGATGTAAGCGTTTTCAGAACACGTTTCGTGCACGATCCGCCTGCTGAATGAATGCTGCAGTGCGAAATGGTCAAGCTCCGCGCTGACGTTCGGCCTCCAGAAGCCGTCTGGCGGTCCGAATGGCCCTCGCGGCGGGCGAACCCGACTGGCGCCAGACGAGAAGCGAGAAGGCCAGGATGACCCCGGCGCACAGCCACAAGGGCCCGAACAGCCACGCGGCGGCGGCCAGGGCGAAATAATAGCCCCGCACCCCTTGGCTGAAAGCGCCCAGTGCGGGATTCAGCACATCCGCCGCGGCCTCGCCGAATGCGACCTTATCGGCCTCGCTGTGGATTTCCGGCGCCGCCCCGATAAGGGCGAGGGCGTAGTTCATCTGCCGGATCGACCAGATGAAATCGAGCAGACCCCGCGCAAGGCACAGAAGCACCAGACCCAGCTTGGCCTCCAGCAACTGGGTCGGCACGGCCTCCGCCCCAACGGCGGAAAAGCCGGCCAATGCTTGATCGCCGCCGAACAGAATGCCCGCCACCCCCGCGATCAGCAGCAGGTTGGACGAGGCGAAGAAGGAGCCGGAATTGATCGAGTGCCCCAGCAACTGACTGTCCAGCAGCCGGATTTCTCGGTGCGTCATCGCCGTCATCCACGCGTGACGGACGGTCAGCATGTCGGTGTTCAGCGACCCCGAACGGTGCGCCAGACCCTTCAGCAGGGGGTCGTAACCCAGCCAGCACAGGAAAAAGAGGCCCAGGCCCAGCCAGTCGATCATGCTCATTCCGGTCGAACTCCCATGGGCATCCGCTCTGGCGAGCGGCCGTTCCGCTTGCTGTTCCGCGCCGAGAGGCTTATCACGCCCGCCTCCCTTCGCAGACGCACAAAACCGAGCCGACCATGAACATCGACGCCATTCCCGTCGGTCCGAACCCGCCCTGGGACCTGAACGTCATCATCGAGATCCCGCAAGGGGGCCTGCCGGTCAAATACGAGATGGACAAGGCGTCGGGCGCCCTGTTCGTGGACCGTTTCCTGCACACCGCCATGTACTATCCGGGCAACTACGGTTTCGTGCCGCACACCCTGGCCGACGACGGCGACCCCTGCGACGTGATCGTCCTCAACCCGACGCCGGTGGTCCCGGGCTGCGTCATCCGCTCGCGCCCGATCGGCGTCCTGATGATGGAAGACGAGGCCGGCGGCGACGACAAGATCCTGGCTGTGCCGGTGGATTCCCTGCACCCCTATTACACCGACATCGCGTCGTACCGTCAGCTGCCGACCATCATGGTCGAGCAGATCGAACACTTCTTCACCCGCTACAAGGATCTGGAGAAGAACAAGTCGGTGCGCGTGAAGCGCTGGGGCGACGCCGGCGAGGCCGCCGAACTGATCGCCCAGGGCATGAAGGCCTATGACGAAAAGGCCAAGAGCGAAGGCAAGGCGGCCAACGCCGCCTGATCCTTTCGCACCGCGCCTCCCTGTCCGTGGAGCCCCGCGAGGGCTGGGGTCCACGGAGTGGGACGGCTGGACGAGACGCCTGCCTGCTGATTGGGGGTGGGATTCGCAATCTGGACCCAGCCATCGCGGCGGCGACGCTTTCGTCCGTTACGTCCGTTTCGTCATGGTGCTTTTCGTCCGGACCGACGGACGAAAGCCGAACGGTCCGAGGCGACTGATTGCGGGGTCGGTCGTCGACCCCATATGGCGGGGGATGGCAACGCTCTCTGTTCTCGATCTCGCCCCGGTGCCCGAGGGCTCCGACGTCTCGCAGGCTCTGGCCAACACGCTCGACCTGGCTCGGCACGCCGAGCGGCTGGGCTACAACCGCTACTGGTTGGCCGAGCATCACAACATGGCGGGTATCGCCTCGGCGGCCACCTCGGTGGTGATCGGGGCGGTGGCGGGGGCGACGAAGACGATCCGTGTCGGCGCCGGCGGGGTCATGCTGCCCAACCATGCACCGCTGGTGATCGCCGAGCAGTTCGGGACCCTGAACGCCCTCTATCCGGGCCGGATCGACCTGGGTCTGGGGCGCGCGCCGGGATCGGATCAGGCCACCGCCCGCGCTCTTCGCCGCACGCTTCAGGGCGATGTCGACGCCTTCCCCCAGGACGTGATGGAGCTGATGCACTGGTTCGAGCCCGCCGAGGCCGATCAGCGCATCCGCGCCAACCCCGGCGAGGGTCAGGACATCCCGGTCTGGATCCTCGGCTCCTCGACCTACGGCGCCCAGCTGGCCGCTCATCTGGGCCTGCCCTACGCCTTCGCCAGCCATTTCGCCCCATCGGAAATGATGTCGGCGATCCGCATCTACCGCGAGACCTTCCGGCCCTCGGCGCGCCTTGCGAGGCCCTATCTGATGCTGGGCTACAACGTCTTCGCCGCCGAGACCGATGCGGCGGCCCAACTGCTGTTCTCCTCGGTCCAGCAGGCCTTCGTGAACCTCCGGACCGGCCGGCCCGGCAAGCTTCCGCCGCCGAAGCCCGGATATGCCGAAAGCCTCGGGGACGCGGAACGGGGCATGATCGCTCAGGCCCTGGCCTGTTCGGCGGTGGGCTCGCCCAAGACTGTGCGCGCGGCGATCGACGCCTTCGTGGGCCGGACGGGCGCCGACGAACTGATGATCACCAGCCAGATATGGGACCACGCGGCGCGGGTGCGCTCGCTGGAACTGCTGTCGGAAGCGATGGGCGAGGGTCGCGCGGCCGCCTAGACGGGCTTCTTCTTCCTCGGCGCGCGGGGCTTGCGCGGCGGCTTGGCGGGGGCTTCGGGATCGGCCGCCGCTTTCGGTACGGGGCCAGGATCCGGCTGCGGAGAGGGCAGGGCGTCCGACGGCGTCGTCAGCTTCAGCTTGGACGTCTCCCGCCAGGAGATCAGGTCCTGAAGCTCCCGCCAGTCGACGCCCAGACGGATCGCGGTTTCGATGTCGTCGCCCGGCTCACCGGGTTCGCGACCCAGCAGGCGCTGTTTCAGATGCCGACAGGTGGCCAGGAGGTTCGAGGCCGCCTGCAACTCGGCCGGCGCGCCGGAAAAGCGACCGATGTCCTCCAGGGTCGCATAGCGCCATCCTTGCTCAGGCGGGTTGGACAGCAGCATCGACCACCGCATCCCCGCGTCGATGTGCTCGCCCAGGAAGACCCATCCGTCGGTCGAGGGCCCGCGCCGGTAGTGGCCGGGCTGGGTCGGAAGGCCGTACTCGGCGTAGACCTGCAAGGCCAGTTTCTCGACCTTGGCCATGATCGGCAGGACAGCGGTCGACGCCTTGCCCGCGCGTTCCCAGACATCGGCCGCCACTGCCACTGCCGACCGTTGGCGATCGCGGAGACCGCGATTGCCCAGAAGCCAGTCTTTCCAGGCCGGCATCCGGCTAGTCGTTGTTCAGCGTGCTCGCCACCGTCACATCGTAGGCGACGCGGGTGACCTGTTGGACGAGGCCGAAGAACTTGCCGATCTCGGCCGACAGCGCGCGCGGGGCGTAGATGATGTCGCGCGGCTGGATCAGGAAGCTCGAGGCCGTGAAGAAGCCGACGCCTTCCTCCAGGTTCAGGCGATAGACGATCGGCACCCCCTGGGTGGTGGCAGGCTGGGTGACGCCGAGCGCCTGGGCCACCTCGGGACGCTCGAAGCGGAAGATCAGCACCGAGCGCGCGTTCGCCGCCGAGTCGTTCAGGCCGCCCGAGCGGCTCAGCGCGTCGGCCAGGGTGAATTCGCCGGCGGGCATGTCCTGCTGGGTGACCGCGCTCAGGGCGCCGAAGGAGGAGAAGCGACGCGGCTGGTAGACGAGGTTGATCTGGTCGCCGCTCTGCAGGCGGACATTCTCTTCGAAGCGGCTCGTGACGGCCGTCAGCGGCGCCGCGAAGGTCTGATCGCCGCGCCGGATCTGGACTTCGACATCCTGGTTCGGCCGCGAGGCGCCGCCCCTGGCCGCGATGACGTCCAGGATGGTGTCGGCGTTGGTCGAAAGGGGCGCGCGGCCCGGTTGACGGACCTCGCCCAGAACGGTGACGGCGTTGGAGACGTTGGTCGCGACGGTGACGCTGACCTGAGGATTGCCGACCCGGCCGATCAGGGCCCGGCGGATGGCGCCCTGCGCCTCCGTCGTGGTCATGCCGGCCACTTGAACGGCGCCCGCGAAGGGCACGGTCACCGCACCGCTGCGGTCCACCGTCACCGGGGGGAGGCTCTGACTGCCGGACCGGATATTGGACGCGCCGCCGCCGAACAGGGAGCCGCTGGGCTCGAAGATGGCGATCGCGAGCTGGTCGCCCTCGCCGATGACATCGACGGGGGCAAGGCTGGCCGCCCCGACGAGGGAGCCGTACGCCCCGCCGCCGACGGCCTTGATCCGCTCCGCCGCAGCGTAGTCGAGGTCGACGATCGCATAGTCGGCGTTCTCGACCGCTCCGCGCACGACGGCGCTGTTCGAAGGCCCGTCGCGGGGAAGGGTCGAGCAGCCGCCGAGGATGGCGACGATCGTGAGGGCGAGGATGGATCGCGTCATGGTGTTCGAACTCAGCAGCACAGCGTTGTGATTACCGGCCTTTGGGCGGCGGCGCCAGCGCGGTCGTTGTCCCGACCGCAGGGAAACGTCTCAGTCGGTGAGCCCGACCCGCCGCCCGACCTCGGCGAAATGGCTGGCCCAGGTCGGCGGCGTGAACGGCCCGGCCTCGGGGCGATGGCGCGTGGCCTTCTCCAACGCGTCGAGCCAACCCAGTCCGTCCAGAGGATCGATCAGCTGTGCGCCGGGGACCAGCTCGCGGTGGACCGGGATGTCGGAGGCGATAAGGGGCACGCCGAGCGCCGAGGCCTCGACCGCCGGCAGGTCGAAGCCCTCCACCGAGGACGGAGCGACCAGTGCTCGCGCGCTGGCCATCAGGGTGGCGAGCGCCGAATCCGGCAGGTCGGCCGCCTGATGCACCAGGCCGCGCAGAGCGGGCGAGCGTTCCAGGTGGTCCAGCACCGCCTCGTTCTCCCAGCCATAGCGGCCGACGAGAACCAGCTGGGGCGCGGCGTCGCCCATCCGCTCGTACAGCCGCCGCCACAGGGTCAGGAGAAAGGCCAGGTTCTTGCGCGCCTCGATCGTGCCGATGTGCACAAAATAGGGCCGGGGCGTCGCCGCCGTCAGCGGCGTCAGGAAGGTGGGCTCCAGTCCGAGGTGGACGGCGTGAATGGGCGGCGGCTGGACGCCCTCACGCGCCGCGAAGGCGGCCAGTTCTTCGGCGGTGTACTGCGAGTTGACCACGATGCGGGAGGCGTTTCGAAGGGTGTTCAGCACCCGCTTGCGGTGCTTGTCCTCGTCGCCGGGGCGACAGAACTCGGGGTGGGTGATCGGGATCAGATCGTGCAGGAAGACGATCCGCTCGATGTTCCGCTCGTGCAACTCGGACAGGATTCGCCCGTCGCCCAGGCCGGTGTGGCCCACGTTGAAGTAGACGGCGCTGTCCGGCAATTTCTGGGCCCAGCGAGACCGGAAGAACTGCTTCCACACCCGGCGACGGCGGCCCAGGGTCTTCGCCGGATCGGCCGGCGGCGTACCGATGACGGACTCTGACGATTTCGCATCGCTGCTGAGGGCGGTCATCAGCCGCATCTCGTCCTCGGTCAGGGAGCGTTCGAAGAAAGCCCCCGTCCAGCGGGACCGCAGCGTCGCCACGCATTCGCGGAACCAGGCCTCGTCCACGGCGACGAGCTGGTCGTTGCGTCCGCGCACCGGCGTCACCTGGACGTCGGGCAGGGACAGCAGCCACTCGGCGTAGGCCAGGCAGACGCGGTCCACTCCCGTCGGCGCGGTTCGTTCGACCCGGCTCAGCAGTCGGCTGGCGTCGAAGAGGACCGACCGCGTCACGACAGGCCGAGGCGGCCGTACATGTCGGACAGCCGTCCCTGATAGGCCTCGACCGAGAATTTCGCGGCCTGGCCCAGGCCGCGACGGACCAGGTCTTCGCGCAGGGCCTCGTCGGCGTCCAGCGCACGCAGGCCCCGGGTCATCGCCTGAACGTCATAGGGATCGACGCTGATCGCGGCGTCCCCGGCCACCTCGGGCAAGGAGCCGCCGGTCGAGGTCAGGACAGCGGTCGACAGGGCCATCGATTCGAGCACCGGCAACCCGAAGCCTTCGTACAGAGAGGGGAACAAGGTCGCCTTCGCCCCGCGTATCAGGCTGATCAGCAGGGAGAAGGGCATGAACTCGTAGCGACGGATGCGTTGGGCGCTTGGCCCGCCGTCGCGCATCACCTGGTTCAGCAGGGCGGTCTCGCCCTCGTCAAGCCAGGCGCGACCCCCGACGATGACCAGAGGCGTCTCCAGACCCGAGGCCAGATAGGCCTCGACGATCCGGCCGAGGTTCTTCTTGGGCTCGATGGCTCCGAAGTGGAGGAAGTAGTCCTTCCAGCCGAGGTTGAAGACGCCTTCCAGCTCGATGGTCACATCGGCCTGCGACCGGTTCGTCAAGGCTTCGGGCAGGTCGACGGCTTGATAGGTGTTGGTGACCCGGTCTTCGGGGACGTCCAGCATCCGGATCACGTCCTGGCGCGTCGTTTCGGACACAACGGCGATGTGGTCGGCGCGCCGGGCGATCATCTTGCACAAGGCCATATAGGTCGCCTTGTCTTCCATCGTCGTGTGCGGCAGGCGCAGCGGGATGAGGTCGTGGATCGTGTAGATGTTTGGCACGCCGCGTGCGTACAGGGGCACGGTGGCGGTCCACTGCATGGCGTCAGGCTTCCGGACCCCGCCAGAGACCTCGAATTCGACCGGAGTTTCCTTGCCGTAGGCGTTGAAGCTGCGGTTGGCGACGTGGAACAGGTCCTGCACAGCCCAGTAGGCGCTGGCTTCGGGGCGGCCGCCGCCGCGTGACGGCCAAACCACCTCGCCACTCGGCGTAATGGGCCAGGCCGTCTGTCCGAACCGGGTCATGAAGGTCCGGCGGAAACGTTCGAATTTCCTCAACTTGGTCGGCGGCTTGTCGGCGTCGACCAGGGCCGCCTCGTTCACCACATTGCTAGTCGAGCGTTTGGCGGCAGGCCCATAGAGCACCTGTCCATTCATGCCCAGGCGTTGGATCGTCGACAGCAGGTTCCGCCCGTAGGTGGCGATCCCCGAGCCCTTGGCGAGGGCGATGTTGAAGCCGTCTATGCAGAGAGTGGCGTGGGATTTCGTCGGGGCGGCGCTGACCGTCACGCCCGGCGATCCAGATGCGGTCAGGTTCACAGAATCACGAGCAAGATCAGAGCTCAAGGGCTGATCTGCAGCAAAAGGCGACGTGTTCAAATCCAGCCTTCGGCGTGGTTTTTCCGGACCGGCGCTAAGGTCGCGCGGCTGGCTTGCGGGGTAGACCCTTGCCTGTCGGGGGTCAACCGCAACCCGCTTGGCCGTCAGGAGACGTAACCCGCCTGCATCAGTTCGGCGACGTGGACGATGGCGACGGGCCGGCCGTTGTCGATCACGAACAGGTTGGAAATCTTGTTGGCGGTCAGCAGGTCGACGACGTCGCTCATCCTCTGGTCCGGAGACACCGTGATCGGGGACCGGCTCATGATGTCGGCGGCGGTGATGCGGCCGATGTCCTGGGCAAAGGCGCGGCGGATGTCGCCGTCGGTGATCATCCCGGCCAGGGTTCCGTCGTCGTCCAGCACGGCCACCGCGCCCTTGCGGCCCTCGGTGATGCGGGCGACAACATCGGCGAAGACGGCGTCCATCGACACGGTCGGCGGCGGAGCGTGGTTGTCGCCCATCCATTCGCGCACGCTCTGCAGGCTCATCCCCAGCGAGCCGCCCGGGTGGTGCATGCCGAAGTCGGTGGCCGAGAAGCCCCGCCGATCCATCAGCACCATGGCGAGCGCATCGCCGAGCGCCAAGGTCATCAGGGTCGAAGTGGTCGGCGCCAGGCCGTTGGCGCAGGCTTCGGCCACGCTGGGCATGATCAGCGGAACGGCCGACATTCGGGCCAGGAAGGACGACCCGCGCTGCGTCATGCCGATGACCGGGATGTCGTTGCGCTGGCAGAACAGCAGAGGGTCGCGCAGTTCCCGGCTCTCGCCCGAAGAAGAGATCGCCAGAAGGGTGGTGTCGCCGCGCAGCATGCCCAGGTCGCCGTGGCTCATCTCCGCCGGGTGGACGAAGAAGGCGTTGGTGCCGGTGGAGGCCAGGGTCGCGGCGATCTTGCCGCCGATGTGGCCAGACTTGCCCATGCCGGTGACGACGACATAGCCGCGGCGCGACAGGATGACGTCGCAGGCGCGGGCGATGCTGGAATCGACCGTCCGCTCCAGCGCCTGCAGGGCCTCGATGTTCAGCCGGATCACCTCGCGTGCGCGGTCGGTCATGGCGCCGACGGCTTCGGGCGTGGAGACGGGGGTGTCGAGGGGCATGGCGGTGGTCCTTGGGCGGCGCTTTTTCGCGGCGTCTATCTTTGTGATCTGCGGGAATTGCCCCATTCGACCGGGTTTCACAATCCGGCCGGACGGAGGGATCCACCTGGCGAGGATCGGCCGTAACGCAAGTTCACGGTAAAAGCGGTCAACCTTTGCCGGACGGGCGCGTTGGGGATGGGGGCTGCACAACACGTCTGGAATTTCATGCCGTCTGACACCGGAACCCTGATCAGGACTCTGCCCGCGCCCCCCGTGGCGATCACGCGACCGCTGGCGCTATTCCTTGACCTGGACGGCGTGCTGGCGCCCATGGCTCCCACCCCGGACGCGGTGATCGCAAATCCGCGTCGCACCGCGGTGCTCAGCCGGCTGGACCGGGCTCTGGACGGGCGTCTGGCGATCGTAAGCGGTAGGACCCTAGCCGAGATCGATCGCATCGCCGAAGGCGCGTCGCCCGCCGCTGCGGGCGTCCACGGCCTGGAGCGGCGTCGCCGCGACGGGGACATCGATCGTCCCGCGCCCTCGCCCGGCGTGGCCGAGGCCTTGGCCGCCTTCCGGGATTTCGCGGCCGATCGGCCCGGCGTCATCGTCGAGGACAAGTCGATCTCGACCGGTCTTCATTATCGCCAGTCGCCCGACAGCGCGGACGAGGCGTTGGTTCTGGCCCGGACTCTCGCCAGGCGCACGGGCCTGACGCTGCAACCCGGACACATGGTTCTGGAACTGCGCACGCCCGGCGCGGACAAGGGCGGGGCGGTGACCGCATTCATGGCCGAGGCCCCGTTCGCCGGTGCGACGCCGGTCATGCTGGGTGACGATCTGACCGACGAGGCGGGCTTCCGCGCCGCAGAGGCGTTCGGCGGCTTCGGCGTTCTCGTCGGCCCCTACCGCAACACGGCTGCCCGCTACGGCCTGAGCGGCGTGCCCGAGGTGCTCGACTGGCTCGAAGCCGTCGCCGATGCGGAGATTTCGGCATGAGCGCGCCCCAGAACCAGCCGAACCTCGACCTCGCCCCCATCGGCAACTGTTCGATCTCGGCCCTCATCGATCGCAGCGGCCGATTCGTCTGGGCCTGCGCCCCGCGTGTGGACGGCGACCCTGTCTTCTCCGCCCTGATGAACGGCGATGCGCCCGATCACGGCTTCTGGGACATCGAGCTGGAGGGGCTGAAGCACGTCAGCCAGGCCTATATCGACAACACCCCGGTGCTGCGGACCGTGCTCACGGCCGAGGACGGGGCGGCGGTGGAGATCATCGACTTCGCCCCTCGCCACCTGAAGCATTCGCGCACCTATCGACCGCTGGCGTTCGCTCGGGTGGTGCGTCCGCTGGACGGGGCTCCGCGCATCCGGGTGCGGCTTCGGCCATCCGCCGATTGGGGCGCGCGTCGGGCTGAGGTCACCTCCGGCTCCAATCACATCCGCTATCTGTGCAGCGACGTGACGCTGCGTCTGACCACGAACTGTCCGGTGTCGCATGTGCTGGAGGAACGCGCCTTCAGGCTCGAGAGCCCGCTCGCCTTCTTCCTCGGGCCTGACGAGGGCTACGACCAGGAGGTGGGGCCCGGCGTCTCGGCGACGCTGGATCGCACGGTCGCCTACTGGAAGGACTGGGTCCGCACCCTCTACATCCCTCTGGACTACCAGGAGGCGGTGATCCGGGCGGCCATCACGCTGAAACTCTGCGCCTACGAGGAGACGGGCGCCATCGTCGCGGCCATGACCACCTCGGTGCCGGAGTTCCCCGAGAGCGGGCGGAACTGGGACTACCGCTACTGCTGGATCCGCGACGCCTACTACGTGGTGCGCGCCCTGAACCGGCTGGGCGCCGTCGACATGCTTGAAAACTACCTCGTCTACCTGAGGAACCTCGTCGACGCCTCGGGCGGCGGCCACGTCCAACCCGTCTACGGCGTGGGTCTGGAAGAGGACATCGACGAGCGGATCGTGACCTCGGTCGAGGGCTATCGCGGGATGAAGCCGGTTCGCGTCGGCAATCAGGCGCGCGAACACCTGCAACACGACGTCTACGGACAGATCGTCCTGCCGCTGGTCCAATCCTTTTACGATCAGCGTTTGCTGCGCCCCGGCACGGTCGACGACTTCTATGCGCTGGAGAAGGTCGGCGAACGGGCCTTTGCCATGCATGACCAGATCGACGCCGGTCTGTGGGAGTTCCGGACGATCGCCCGCGTCCACACCTATTCGTCCGTCATGTGCTGGGCCGCCTGCGACCGTCTGGGCAAGGCGGCGGACCACCTGGGACTGGAGCATCGAGCCCACGTCTGGCGCGAGCGAGCCCAGACCATCCGGGAACGGATCGAGAAGGAGACCTTCATCCCCGAGGAGGGCCGCTTCGGCGCATCCTTCGGGGGCGAGGAGTTGGATGCGTCGCTGCTGCAACTGGTCGATCTCGGCTTCCTCGCGCCCAACGATCCCCGCCAGGTCGCCACCTTCAACGCCATCGAACGCGACCTGAAGAAGGGCCCCTACCTCTTCCGCTACGTCATCCCCGACGACTTCGGGGAGCCCGAGACGGCGTTCAACTTCTGCACCTTCTGGTTCATCGAGGCTCTGCACCAAAACGGCCGGGACGAGGAGGCGCGGGAGATCTTCGAACAGATGCTGAGCCGCCGGACCCATGCGGGTCTGCTCAGCGAAGACATCTCTCTCGGCGACAACGAACTGTGGGGCAACTACCCCCAGACCTACTCGCTGGTCGGCATCATCAACTGCGCCATCCTGCTCAGCCGTTCGTGGACGGATGTTCGCTGAATGGGAGCCGATGACGGATCGGACGGCGTCAACCCCGTAGAGCTTCACGATGTTGCGTTGCAGCTAAACCCGGGGCTCGGCGTTTTGGGGCAGATGTCTCGACTGATCGTTGTGTCCAACCGTGTTTCGGCGCCCGCCGATCCGGCCGCCGGCTCGGCCGGTGGTCTGGCCATGGCGCTGTCCGCCGCTCTCAGAAAGTACGACGGCCTTTGGTTCGGCTGGTCGGGCGAGACCGTCAGCCAGTTTACCGGGGAACTCAAGATCGAGGATCGGGCCGGCGTCACCGTCGCCTTGGTCGATCTCGAGGCCCAGGACGTCGACGAATACTACAACGGCTACGCCAACAAGACCCTGTGGCCCCTGTTCCACCATCGTGTCGACCTGACCGCCTATGAACGGTCCTACGGCGAGGGCTATGAGCGGGTGAACCGGCGGTTCGCCGAGGTGCTGGCGCCCCTGATCGAGCCGGACGACATCATCTGGATCCACGACTACCACCTGATCCCGATCGCGCGGGACCTGCGGCGGCTCGGGATCAGGAACCGGATCGGCTTCTTCCTGCATACGCCGTGGCCGGCGCGGCAGCTCTTGGTGACCCTGCCGCACCATAGGCGGCTGGTGGAAAGCCTGTTCGCCTACGATCTGATCGGCTTCCAGACCCAGGAATGGCTGGACCTGTTCCGCGACTATGTGATCTCGGAGGCGCGGGGCGAACTGGCAGGCTACGGAGGGTTGGAAGCCTTTGGACGCACAGTGCGCATCGGCACCTTCCCCATCGGCATCGATGTCGAGGGCTTCCTCCAGGCTCGAAACTCGCGCGAGGGCAATCGCACCTACGACCGGATGGCGGCCTCGTCGGCCTTCCGCTCGATGATGGTCGGGGTCGACCGGCTCGACTACTCCAAGGGACTGGAGGAGCGGATGGTCGGCTACGAACAGTTCCTGCACGACAACGCCGAAATGCGCGGCGACGTCTTCCTCGTCCAGGTGACCCCGATCTCGCGCGACGACGTGGACACCTATCAGGACATCCGGGCGCGGCTGGACGCCCTGGCCGGCCGCATCAACGGCGAGTTCGCCGATATGGACTGGCAGCCGATCCGCTATCTGAACCGGTCCTACCGTCGCGATCAGTTGGCCGGCATCTATCGCGCGGCGAGGGTCGGTCTGGTGACGCCGTTGCGTGACGGCATGAACCTGGTGGCCAAGGAGTACGTCGCCGCTCAGAACCCGGACGATCCCGGCGTCCTGATCCTGTCTCGCTTCGCGGGAGCGGCCGAGCAGATGGGCGAGGCCCTGCTGGTCAACCCCTTCAGTCGCGAAGAGGTGGCCGAGGCCATCAAGAAGGCGCTGACCATGCCCAAGGCCGAGCGCGTCCGGAAGTGGCAGGCTCTGATGAAGGTGGTGAAAGACACCGACGTGGGCGTCTGGCGCGACGACTTCGTCGGCGCCCTGAAGGCGGTCGAGATCGTCGGCGACGGCGACGCGCCCTTTCATCAGGGCCACGCCGACGCCGCCTGACGGTCGCTAGGCCGCTTCCAGCACCGCGCTCTCGGCGTCCCTGGCGTCGGCCCGGATGCGGGCCGGCCGCGCGGCCAGCCGTTCGGCATAGCTGTCCAGCAGAGGACTGTCTGGGAGGGCGAACCGCGCCCAGGCCAAAGACGAACCGATCATCACATCAGCCACGGTGAACTGTTCGCCCATCAGCCAGGGCCCTTCCCAGAGCGCTTCCAGAAGCCGGCCTACGGCGGCGTCGTAGCGAGCTTCGGCGGCGGGATCGCGATCCGTCTCGCCGGTCATCTTGCTCCAGATCGCGGGCTCCAGTTCGCCGGCGGCCCAAGCCAGCCAGGTCAACAGCGGTCCGCGCTCCGGGGAGCCGGGCAGGGCGCCGAGACCCGCCTCAGGATGCAGGTCGGCCAGATAGAGCGCCACCGCGGCCGATTCCGTCACCAGCGCTCCGTCGTGGATCAGGGCCGGGACCTTGCCGTCCGGATGGGGGTTCTTCGGGTCCGGTTCCCCAACCTTTCGGCCGTTGCGATAGGCGATCGCGCAGTACTCGATCGTCGCCTCGGCCCCCAACTCCTCGATCAGCCAGACGATGCGCGAGGAGCGCGACTGTGGGGCGTGAAACAGGGTCAGCATCATTTTCTCTCCCATCCGGTGGGTCGGGCGGTGCGCCCTGACCGTGTGAGATTGACTACCGCCACCCTGCTGCCAGCATGCTGTCAGCATCGGTACGCTAGGGTTCCCTTCATGAGACGCGCAGACCGCCTGTTCCAGATCGTCCAGCTCCTGCGGCGCAGTTCACAGCCGGTGACGGCGGAGGCCATCGCGATCGAGCTGGAGACGTCCAAGCGCAGCGTCTATCGCGACATCGCCGCCCTTATGGCTCAGCGCGTTCCGGTCCGGGGCGAGGCGGGCATTGGCTATGTGCTGGATAGCGGCTTCGACATGCCGCCTCTGATGTTGACCTCCGACGAAGTGGAGGCCGCGGTTCTGGGCGCCCAGTGGGTGGCGGGCAGGGGAGACCCGGCCCTGGCCCGAGCCGCACGCGACCTGATCGCCAAGATCGCCGCGACCGTGCCTGAACGGCTGCGTCCGGTGGTGCTTGAACCGGCGTTGGGCGCGCCGAAAAGCTGGAACGTCCTGCCGGAGACCTTGGACATGGCCGCGATGCGTGGGGCCATTCATTCCGCGCGGAAGGTCGCGCTTCATTACAAGGACGAGAAGGACGCCGAAACACGCCGGACCATCTGGCCTTTCCAGGTCGCCTATCGCGAGACGACCCGCATCGTCATCGCCTGGTGCGAGACCCGCGACGACTTCCGCATGTTCCGCACCGACCGGGTGATCGTCGCGGAGGTGCTTGAGGACCGTTATCCGGCCCGGCCAGCTGCGCTACGCGCCAAATGGCGGGCGTATCTGCGGGAGCAGTACGGCGTCGAGGAGCACTGACTCGCCGACGCCTCTTTAGTCTCAGTAAATCTCGAACAGACCGGCCGCGCCTTGCCCGCCGCCGATGCACATGGTCACCACGCCGTATTTCGCGCCGCGACGCTTGCCTTCGATCAGGACGTGACCGGTCATCCGGGCGCCCGACATGCCGTAGGGGTGGCCGATGGAGATGGCGCCGCCGTTCACGTTCAGACGGTCCATGGGGATGCCGAGTTTATCTGCGCAGTAGAGCACCTGCACGGCGAAGGCTTCGTTGAGCTCCCAGATGCCGATATCGTCCATGGTCAGGCCGTGGCGCTTCAGCAGCTTCGGCACGGCGTAGACCGGGCCGATGCCCATCTCGTCGGGCTCGCAGCCCGCGACGACCATGCCGCGATAGGCGCCGAGCGGCTGCAGGCCGTGACGGACGGCTTCACCCGCCTCCATGATCACCGAGGCCGAGGCCCCGTCCGACAGCTGCGACGCATTTCCGGCGGTGATGTATTCGCCCTGCTGGATTTCCTCGCCGCCGCCGAAGACGGGCTTGAGCGATTTCAGGCCCTCCAGCGTCGTGTCGGCGCGGTTGCCCTCGTCCTTCGACAGGGTCACTTCCTTGGCGGAAACCTGGCCGGTGGCCTTGTCCATGACCTGCATGGTCGTGGTCATCGGCACGATCTCGGCGTCGAAGCGGCCGGCTTCCTGGGCGGCGGCGGTGCGCTGCTGCGATTGTAGGGCGTATTCGTCCTGCCGATCACGCGAGATGCCGTAGCGTTTGGCCACCACCTCGGCCGTTTCCAGCATCGACATGTAGATGTGGGGAGAGAGCTTCAGCAGCGCTTCGTCCTTCATCCGATAGAGGTTCATGTGCTGGTTCTGGACCAGCGAGATCGATTCCAGACCGCCGCCGACAGCGACCTTCTGCTGGTCGAACACCACCTGCTTGGCGGCGGTGGCGATGCCCATCAGGCCCGAGGCGCACTGGCGGTCGATGGTCATCCCGGCGACCGAGGCCGGCAGGCCGGCGGCGAGCGCGATCTGACGCGCGACATTGGTCCCGGTGGAACCCTGTTGCAGGGCCGCGCCCAGAACCACGTCCTCCACCTCGGCCGGGTCGATGCCGGCGCGGGCGACGGCGTGTTTCACCGCATGGGCGCCCAGCTGCTGCGCCTGGGTGTCGTTGAACGCCCCA
This sequence comes from Brevundimonas sp. NIBR11, assembly GCF_027912535.1. NCBI lineage: Bacteria > Pseudomonadati > Pseudomonadota > Alphaproteobacteria > Caulobacterales > Caulobacteraceae > Brevundimonas > Brevundimonas sp. NIBR11. Next base: position 105,432 of record NZ_CP115465.1, read on the forward strand.
CGATAGGCGCGCCCGATCGGGGTCCGGGCGGTCGAGACGATGACGGCTTCACGCATGGTGTTCTCCCTTTGGCGACCTTGGTGTCATCGGTCGCTCGGATTGGTCGGATCTTGGTCAATCTGGCCTACGCGCCTGTCGCCGCGTCAAGGCAAGCGCCCGACGCGGCATTCAGGATCAGGCGTGGGCTTTCTGAGCCTTGGTCAGCTCGATCATGCCCTGGGCCGCGCCCATCTCCGGGACGATCTCGCCGGTGCGGTTGGAGATCGCCTCGAACTGCGCCTGGACCTGTTCGGGGGCGTCGTCGCCGACGATGTGGACTCCCTGCGTCAGGGTCACATAGGCCCGCTCGAAGCCGCCGGCGCCTGCGCCGAGGATGCATCGCGTCGGCGCGTCCTGGCTGACCAGATACAACAGACCCGGCGTCACCAGCTCCGGCCCCAGGGCTTCCAGAGGCAGGGCCGCTCCCAGATCCTCGGTCATGCGGGTGTGGGCGGTCGGCGCCAGGCAGTTGACCCGGATGTCGTTCTTGGCCCCCTCGATGGCCAAGGTCTGCATGAAGCCGACCAAGGCCATCTTGGCCGCGCCGTAGTTGGCCTGGCCGAAGTTCCCATAGAGACCCGAAGACGACGTGGTCATGACGATCCGGCCGTAGTTCCGCTCTCGCATTCCGTCCCACACCGCCTTGGTGCAGTTCACCGCGCCCATGAGATGGACGTCCAAAACGAACTGGAAGTCGGCGATCTCCATCTTGGCGAAGGACTTGTCGCGCAGGACCCCGGCGTTGTTGACCAGAATGTCGACCGAACCCCATTTGGCGGCGGCTTCGGCCACCATGGCCTTCACCGCCTCGAAGTCGGTGACGGACGCCGCATTGGCGATGGCCTCGCCGCCCGCCGCCACGATCTCGGCGACCACGGCCTCGGCCGCGCTGGACGAGGCGCCGGAGCCGTCGCGCGCGCCGCCCAGATCGTTGACCACCACCTTCGCGCCTCGGGCCGCGAGGGCTATCGCGTGCTCTCTACCGAGCCCTCCGCCCGCGCCCGTGACGATCGCCACCTTGCCGTCGAACCGCATTGCCATTGAGGCCTCCCTTATCGCTGTTCACCCTGATAACAGGCTCGGGCGGTTCGCCAAGAGGGGGATATGTGTTGAAACGGCGCCACAGTCGCCGTATTGCGAACCGAAATAAGGAACTCGGGCCCAACTATGCCGTTCGGCCCGGTGAGCGTCGCGTGTAAGCGTGGCCTTTGGGCATTCAAAAATTATGAGGACTGACATGAAGCTGAAACTTCTCGCCAGCGTCGCAGCCGCGGGGCTTTTCGCCGCTGGCGCTGCTTCGGCTGAGCCGGACGGCTGGTACGGCGCGATCGACGCCGGCTACCACAAGATCGACGACATCAACCTGGAAGCGACCGGCAACGGCGTGAACTGGAACGCCGAAGTGAACGACGGCTGGGCCGCGTTCGCGCGTCTGGGCTACCGGTTCAACCCGAACTGGCGCGTCGAACTCGAAGGCGGCTACCGCTCGGGCGACATCGGCCGCATCCGTCACTCGACGGGCTCGGTTCCGTCGGGCGTGTGCAACTTCACCCCGGCCACCGGCGCCTGCTACTCGCCGGACGGCGACATCGAATCCGCCACCCTGATGGCCAATGTCATCTATGACATCGGCGGCGAGTACTGGGGCGTTCGTCCGTTCGTCGGCCTCGGTGTCGGCGTGAACCGCGTCAACACCGAGTTCGTGGGCACCATCCGCGGCCAGCGCGCCGTCTCGATCGTGGCCGACGATTCGTCGACCAAGTTCGCCGCCCAGGCCATTGCCGGCCTGAGCTACGCGATCGGCGACCGCGCCAACATCGACCTGACGTACCGCTACCTGACGGGCGACATGGAAGCCGCCGTCACGACGAGCTCGGCCCTGGCCGTGAACAACTACGGCACGTTCGAAGGCGACTACGACGAGAGCCACACGGTGACCCTGGGCCTGCGTTACGCCTTCGGCGCCGACTCGGCCCCGCCGCCGCCGCCTCCGCCCCCGCCGCCGCCCCCGCCGCCTCCCCCGCCGCCGCCGCCTCCTCCGCCCCCGCCGCCGCCTCCGCCGGCTCCGGTCGCGCGCGAGTTCGTGGTGTACTTCGACTGGGATCGCTCGGACCTGACGGCCGAAGCCCGCTCGGTGGTGACGCAGGCCGCCAACTACGCCAAGTCGGGTCGTCCGACGCGCGTGCTGGTCGTCGGCTACGCCGACACCTCCGGCTCGGCCGCCTACAACGTGGGCCTGTCGAACCGTCGCTCGCGCACCGTGGCTGACGCCCTGGTCGCCCAAGGCGTCGCCGGCGGCGTGATCGCCCTCGACGGCAAGGGTGAGACCAACCTGGCCCGTCCGACCGCCGACGGCGTTCGCGAGCCTCTGAACCGTCGCGCCACCATCGGCATCAACTTCTAAGACGCCTGGACAAGGGCCCCGACCCCCAAAGGATCGGGGCCCGACCAAGCCGAAAAGAAGACGCCGGGGGGCGTCTACGTCACGGAAGGGCGACCTTCCACAGCACGGCGTTCCCCGACGATGACCGTATGTTGAGCCGCCGGTTCTCCGCTCCAGGAGGCCGGCGGTTTAGCGTTTCTCAGCGGCGTTGCCCGAATGTCTCGCTTCAAGCGTCAGGGCCCGGCCCACGGCCTTTTCGAGCCCCTCACCGGGGATCGGCGGGCCTGGATTTCGTCCGATGTCGCTGGAAGAGTTCGCGAATTCCCGCACACGCCACTCGCTTTTTTGGACAAGTCGGTTGATCCGCACGACAGGGCCAGCGACAAGGGCATCCATGTCAGAGTTCCGACCCTCTTGTCTGGCCTTCGACGGAGTCGCCACGCCATCGCGCGTCGTGCGGCCCGTGTCGAAGCTCCGGGCAGGGAACCCCGATCAGGGCGGAGTTCGCAGCGTTTCCATCCGTCTTGAAGACTTCGCGTGAGCCGGTCCTGAGCATGGCGGACGTCCGCATCACTTCCAGACGCGCCTCGGGCGACGGCGAGGGCCAGGCGGTCCGGCGCGCGCCCTCACGCGTGGTCGAGGCGGCCGCCGCGCCTGCTGCGACGCCGGCCGCGCGTCCGCAACCCGGCCAGTCGCTGGCGGGACGACGCTTCCTGATCGTGACCGCTCCGTTCGGCCCGTTCGGCCGTACCCTGGCCGAGCAACTGACGGCCGAAGGCGCCTCGGTGGCGCGTATGCTGTTCAACGCCGGCGACGCCGCCTACTGGCGTCGGTCCGGCGCCCAGCCCTACACCGGCGACGTCCGCCGCTGGCCCGCCCGTTTGGCCAAGATGGTTCAGGACCAGGGCCTTACCGACCTCATCGTCTTCGGCGAGGGGGGGCCCTACAATCAAGGCGTCCTCTCGCAGGCCAAGAAGCTGAAAGCCGCCGCCGCAGTCGAGACCGGGCGCACCCACCCGTTGCGGGTCTGGGTGCTGGAGAACGGATATTTCCGTCCCGACTGGATCACGGTGGAGGAGAACGGCGTCAATGCGTCCTCGGCCCTGCCGCGCGACCGGAAATCCTACGATCCGCCGATCCCCGAGATGCTGCCGACGCGGCCGGTAGGCAAGATCCTGCCCCACCACGTCATCAACATCAGCCTGTATCACGCCATGCAGCCCTTTGGCCGCCTGGTGTTCCGCCGCTACGTCTACCCCTATACCCAGTCCCCGTGGCTGCAGTTCGTGGGCCATGTGCGGCGCTATCTGTCGCTGACCTTCCGCTCCAAGGCCGATACGGACGCCCAGGTCATCCGCGCGCGCGGCCCCTTCTTCTTGGCCATCCTGCAGCGCGAGGGCGACGCCCAGCTTCTGCGCTACAGCCACTACGCCGACAACACCGCCTTCCTGGCCGAGGTCCTGTCTTCATTCGCCAAGAACGCCCCGGCCGATGCGCGACTGGTGGTCAAGAACCATCCGCTGGATCCCGGCCTCGTGGACCTGGCGCGCATGACCCATGTGCTGGCGGTCGAGCGCGGCATCGCCGACCGGGTCGACTTCATCGATGGGGGCAACCTGGCCGCTCTGTGCCGGGCCTCGTCGGGGATGGTCGTCAACAACTCCTCGGCGGCCCTGTCGGCGATGGGCTTCTCCACCCCGGTCAAGGTGCTGGGCGAGGCCTTCTTCGACATCGAGGGCCTGACCGACCGGCAGTCGATCGACACCTTCTGGACGGATCCCGTGCGGCCTGACGAAGACCTGTTCAAGCGGTTCAAGGCTCACGTGATCAACCGCACCCAGGTCAACGGCAACTATCACGAGCCCAAGGCCCTGAAGCCCACCGCCAAGGCGCTGGCCCGCCGGTTCGCCGCCGCCCGCTGAACCCGGCCGTCGCAGTCCGCTCACAACCAGAGCGGGTCATGCGATTCAGGCCAGGAGCGCCGGAAGCGGCGCGGACGTGAACTGCAAAAGTAAGGCAATCGCCAACGGCCATCCCGGCCGATACCGCAGGCAGAAGCCGCGAAGGCGGCATCAGGGCCGGAGCGTGGCCTCCATGACGTCGCAGACCCGGTCGATGTCGGCGTCAGTCAGACCGCTGCCGGAGGGCAGGCACAGTCCGGTGGCGAACAGAACCTCCGCTACCCTGTCGTTGATCATCAGGGCGTCGCGGAACACCGGCTGGAGGTGCATGGGCTTCCAGACCGGCCGGGCCTCGATGTCGGCAGCCTCGAGCGCGAGCCGCAGGTGCTCGGGGCTGACCGTGGTGATCTCGGGGTCCAGAAGCATGACGGTCAACCAGCGGGTGTGGCGACGGCCCGGCGCCTCGGGGGCGAAGGCGACGCCGTCATGGGATCCCAGGCGATCCTGATAGCGAGCGAAAATGGCGCGCCGACGGGCCACCCGGGCCTCCAGCGTCTCCAACTGTGCCAGGCCCACGGCGGCGGCCAGGCTGAGCATCCGATAGTTGAAGCCGACCTCGGCGTGTTCGTAGTGGACAGCCGGCAGGCGGGCGGCCGCCGCCAGATTGCGGGCGCGAGCGATCAGGTCCGCGTCGTCGGAGGCGAGCATCCCGCCGCCCCCCGTCGTGATGATCTTGTTGCCGTTGAAGGAGAAGGCGGCGGCCTGGGCGCCATGGCCTGCATGACGACCGTTGAAGGTGGCGCCCACGGCCTCGGCGGAATCGAGAATGACCGGGACGCCATGAGCGTCGGCGACGGCGCGAATCGCGGCGATGTCGCAGCACTGGCCATAGAGGTCGGCGGGGACGACGGCGCGGACGGTCAGGCCTTCGGCCCCGGCGCGGTCGAAGGCCTGCTCCAGCAGGACCGGGTTCAGGTTCCAGTCCGAGGCCGCGCAGTCCACGAAGATCGGCCGGGCGCCAGCGTGGACGACAGGACTGACGCCGCCGATGAAGGTCAGGGTCGGGCAGATGACGGCGTCGCCTGGCCTGAGGTCAAGCATCGTCAGAGCGACCTGGAGGGCGGCGGTGCCGGACGACATGGCCGTGGCATGGGCGAAGCCGGTCGCCTCTGCGAAGGCGCGTTCGAAGGCCTCGACCACCGGGCCGGCCGAGGAAACCCAGCCGTCGTCGAAGGTCCGGAGCAAACGCGCGCGCTCGGCGGCGCCCATGTCGGGCGCGGAAAGGGGAATGCGGGCGGCCTGGGTCACCGGAGCAGGAGAGGCCGCGTCGCTGCTTTTCGCAAGCGGGCGATCAGTGGCTCGTGCGGATCAGCAGGGCTTCGGACTGAACGGGCGGGGCCGCGCGACGATCGACCACGGTCTGGCCGATGGCGATGACGACGGTGGCGGTCAGGACGGCGGAGACGAGAGCGGCTGCGACCATCCTTGCGCCCTGCGCCAGATGACCGTCGTCGCGATTCCAGACGTCCTGATCCATGCCGCTCCCCCGAGTCGTCAGCATGTGCAGGGACCACACCACGGTCAGCGACGCAAGTCACTGAACCGTGTGCGGTAAGAAGAACGTCCACGGCGCGCCGGGTTGGCCCGGCGCGCCGTGGGAAGGTCGGAGGATCAGCCGGTGAACGGACGGATCAGGATTTCGACGCGGCGGTTCTGCGCCCGGCCTTCAGGGGTGGCGTTGGAGGCGACCGGGACGCGCGAGGACTGGCCGGCGACGAACAGGCGATCACGCAGCACGCCGCGATTGATCAGGGCGTCGGCGACAGCGAGGGCGCGGCGCTCCGACAGGGGCTGGTTGATCGCGTCGCCGCCCGACGAATCCGTGTGGCCCACGATATCGACGAGCGATCGGTCGTACTCCTGGAGCACTGCGGCCACATCGGACAGCACGGCGTCGAAGCGGGGTTCGATGTTGGACTGGTTGGTGGCGAAGGTCACGTCCGAGGGCATGCGCAGGACCAGGTTGTCGCCCTGGCGTGCGACGCCGACGCCGCTGCCCGAAAGTTCGGCCTCGAGAGCGCGCTGCTGACGGTCCATGTAGTTGCCGACGGCCGCGCCGCCCAGCGCGCCGACGCCGGCGCCGATCAGGGCGTTGCGACGGCCCTGCTCACCGTCCGAGGTGTTGGTCAGGTAGCCGAGGACCGCGCCGCCCAGGGCGCCGTAGATGGCGCCGGTGCCGGTGTTGTTCCGCTGGGGCGTGGAGGAATAGGGGTCCATGGTGGTGCAGGCCGCCGTGCCGAGCATGGCGGCGACGCCGAGACCGGTGACCAAAACGTTGATGCGCATTGAAAATCTCCTTGAGTGTACGGGTCCGTATCGGCCGGAAACGTGGTCTCACGGTGAAGGTTCCTGCCTGACCCGGACATGAACGGGCGCGTCGGCGGGCGTTGCGACGTCAATCTGCCAATTTCCGGCGGCAAGGCGTATGAACGTCTCCCCCGGCCGTCCGACGACCGCCGCGCACGAACCGAAAGGCCCGCACCGTGACCTCCACCCTCGACGCCGCCGCCGCCGATTCCGGCCAGACCAAGGGCATCAGGCCGGTGTCCATGTCGCGTTACGACACGGATTTCCAGGGCTTCAGCGATGACCTGGGCGCGTCGTTCAAACGCTATGGGTTCGCGGTGATCGCGGACCACGGTCTGGACGAGGACGTCATCAAGGCCGCCATCGACGACGCCAAGGCCTTCTTCGCCCTGCCGGAGGAGGTGAAGCGCCAGTATCACCAGCCGGGCACCGGCGGGGCGCGCGGCCTGACGCCGTTCGGGGTCGAGGCGGCCAAGGGCGCCGCGGCCGTGGACCTGAAGGAGTTCTGGCATGTCGGGCGTGAGCTGCCGGAGGGCCACCCCTATCGACACTACATGCGCGACAACCTGTGGCCTTCGGAAGTGCCGGGGTTCAAGGCGCACCTCTACGGGATGTTCGAGGCCCTGGATCGGCTAGGCGCCAAGATCCTCAGGGCCATCGCCCACTATCTCGAGCTCGGCGACGACTATTTCGAGGACAAGGTCCAGCTGGGGAACTCCATTCTGCGGATGCTCCACTATCCCCCGGTCGAGGCGGGCGCGGCCGGCGTGCGCGCCGGCGCGCACGAAGACATCAACGTCATCACCCTGCTGCTGGGCGCAGAGGAGCGCGGGCTGCAACTGAAGGACGCGGATGGAGAGTGGCTGGAAGTCGCGCCGCCGCCCGGGGCCCTGGTGGTGAACATCGGCGACATGCTGCAGCGGCTGACCAACCACGTCCTGCCGTCGACGAGCCACCGGGTGGTCAATCCGGCGCCGGAACGGGCCAGTTTCGCGCGCTATTCGACGCCGTTCTTCCTGCACTTCAACCCGGACTTCGTCATCGAGACGTTGCCGTCGACAATCACGGCCGAGAACCCGGATCGCTATGCGGGCAAGTCGATCATGGCCGAGGACTTTTTGACGGAGCGGCTGAAGGAAATCCGGCTGCTGTGACCGACACCGTCATCCTCGGACTTGATCCGAGGATGACGGAGGCTGCGGGCTCAGGCCGCTTGCGCCCGCGCCGCGCTCGGCCCCTCGGCGAACTGGCCCCCGCGACGGTAGCGCCACAGGTAGGAGGGGGCGATGGCTTCCAGGCCGGTCGCTTCGATGCCCAGGGCCGACAGCCCTTCGGCGCCCTCGGCCACGACGTTGTCCGTCTTCAGCATCAGGACCTGATCGCGCGTCAGCACCGGCGCGATGCCGAGAACGGCCGTGATCTCGGCCACGGAGCCGATGGTCTCGGCGGCGAAGAAGGGCAGGGGCGCCAGGAGGCGGCTACGGCCCGTCTCACGCAGGATGTATTCGAGAATCTGCTTGAACGACCAGACCTCGGGTCCGCCCAGCTCGAAGGTGCGGCCGGCCGCGTCGGTGCGCACCACGGCGCGAGCGACGGCCTCGGCCACGTCGCCGACCCAGACGGGCTGGAACTTCGTCTCGCCGCCGCCGATCAGGGGCAGGGCGGGGCTCATGGTCGCCATAGAGGCGAAGCGGTTCAGGAAGCCGTCGCCGTTTCCGAACACGATGGAGGGGCGGACGATGACGGCGTCGGGCTTGATCTGACGCACGGCGACTTCGGCCTCGCCCTTGGTGCGGGCGTATTCGGCGTCCGAATGCGCGTCGGCGCCGATGGCCGACATCTGCACAAGGCGGTCGACGCCGGCAGCGACGCAGGCCTCGGCGACGTTGCGGCCGCCCTCGACGTGCTGGGCCTTGAAGCCGCGACCGGGGGTCTCGAACAGGATGCCGACCAGGTTCACCGCGGCGCTCGACCCCTTCAGGGCGGCGGCCACGTCGGCGGGTTGGGTGATGTCACAACGGACGGGCTGGATCTGGCCCACATCGCCGAGGATGCGCAGGTCCTGGGCGAGGGCCGGGGTGCGGACCGCGACGCGGACGCGCCAGCCCTTGCGAGCCAGGGCGCGCACGACCTGGGTTCCGACGAAACCGGAGCCGCCGAAGACGGTGACCAGGCCGGGGGTGGATTCGGACATCGGGCGTTCCTTGAGCGGCGTCGTGAAAGCCCCGGAGGGCCTTGCAGCGCGGGGATAGACGATGGCCCGCGCCCTCGCAACGCGGGGCTTTGCACGAAGCTGCGAGAAACCGCCGAAAACCGTGTTGACCCGCTCCGTACACTGCCTTAAGGGTCCGCGCCTTCCGGTGAGGCAAGCGTTTCGGCGCGGACCTTCCGGGGCCCAGGTGGCGGAATTGGTAGACGCGCTGGCTTCAGGTGCCAGTGATAGAAATGTCGTGGAGGTTCGAGTCCTCTCCTGGGCACCAGTTTCGAAAGGCGTCGCATCGCAAGATGCGGCGCCTTTGTCTTTTCCACGCCCTATCGCCTCGCGAGCGGCGCTCAGCTACTTGAGGGGCCATGACCGTTTATCTGCATGAAGGCGACCTGCCCGACGGCCTCGATCTAGGCCCCGAGGTCGCCGTCGATTCCGAGACCATGGGGCTGCGCTTCCGCCGAGACCCGCTGTGCGTGGTCCAGCTGTCGGCCGGGGACGGCGACGCCCATGTCGTGCGGCTGAACCGCCCGGCCTACGACTGCCCGAACCTGAAGCGGCTGATGGCCGATCCGGACGTGCTGAAGATCTTTCACTTCGGCCGGTTCGACATCGGCATGGTCGAGCTGCACCTCGGGGTAGAAACGCGGCCGGTCTATTGCACCAAGATCGCCTCCAAGCTGGCCCGGACCTACACCGACCGGCACGGACTGAAGGACGTGGCGCGCGAGATGGCGGGGATCGACCTGTCCAAGGCGCAGCAGTCGTCCGACTGGGGCGCGCCCGAGCTGACGCAGGCGCAGCTGGAGTACGCGGCCTCCGACGTCCTGCATCTGCACGTCATCATGCGCCGGCTGAACGAGATGCTGGTGCGCGAAGGGCGGATGGAGCTGGCCCAGGCCTGTTTCGACTTTCTGCCCGTCCGCGCCCGCCTCGACCTGGCCGGCTGGGACGAGATGGATATCTTCGCGCACACATGACGTTCGAGCCCGGTCAGGACAGGAGGGCCGCCGACGAGGCGCGGCTGGCCGATCAGGCCGGTCGCTGGCGCTCGCGGTCGCGCCGGGTGCACCTCTATCGCCGCCTGCTGCCGATCCTGATCGTCGTGCTGGCGGGCGGGGCCCTGACCTGGACGGTGTTCCGCACCGTCATGTCGGGCGTCGAGCGCGAGGCCAGCGCGGCCAAGGAAATCCGCCTCGACAACCCCATGTTCCATGGTCAGGACGCCGCCGGGCGGTCCTTCATCATCGGGGCCGAGGGGGCGGTGCGCGACCCGGCGACGGGGCGGTTCCGCCTCAATGGCCCGGTGCTGAGGCTCAATCTCGGGGGCACCAAGGTGACCGAGATGACCGCCGACGCCGGCATCTACAACGAGGCCGAACGTACGGTGACCATCGGCCCCAATGTGCGGATTTCCGACGGGGGATCGGGCTTTACCCTGACGACGCCGGAGGCCGTGGTCGATACGGCGACGGGGGTGGTGACGGGCGACAAGGGCGTCGAGGGGCGCGGCCCCCTTGGAACCATCTCGGCAACGTCCTATGCCATCCATGAACAGGGCCAACGGGTCGTGTTCAGCGGTTCCGGCGATAACAAGGTGCGGGGGACCATCGCCCCCGCTTCCGGTGAATGACATGAAGACCAGCCACCTCATCCTGACCGGCGCGACCATCCTGGCCCTGAGCCTCGGCGGCGTCGCGTTCGCGCAAAACCGGGCCAGCGTCAGCAACCAACCGATCGGCTACGGGGCCGACACGGGAGAGCTGACAAACACGGCGGTGTCCCTGCGCGGACGGGCAGAGATCACGCAAGGGCAGACACGCCTGCGCGCCAACGCCATCGAGGGGGCGCGCGACGCCCAGGGCGGTCTCACCCGGATCGAGGCCTCGGGCGAGGTCTATTACGTCACCCCCAACGAGACGATCCGGGGCGACCGGGCCGTCTACACCGTGGCCAACGCCACCGTGGTGGTGACCGGAGACGTCATCCTGACCCAGGGCCAGAACGTCTTGACCGGCGCCAGCCTGACCTACAACGTCGACACCGGCCAGGCGCGGATCCAGGGCGGCACGGGCGCCAACGGCGGCCGGGTCCGCGGCGTCTTCTATCCCGAAGGGTCGAACTGAGGCGGAATGGCCCGCAAGGAACTCTCCGCCCTCAACCTGGAAGACCGCGAGACCGACAAGGTCGCCGCGCCCGAGGTTGCGCCTGAAAAGGGCCTGCGGGTCCGCAACATCGCCCGGGCCTTCGGCCCTCGTCAGGTGGTGTCCGACGTCTCCCTGACAGTCCAGCGTGGCGAGGTCGCGGGTCTGCTGGGCCCCAACGGCGCCGGCAAGACCACCTGCTTCTACATGATCACCGGCCTGATCCCGGCCGACAGCGGGTCGATCTGGCTGGACGGCGAGGAGATCACCTCCCAGCCCATGTACCAGCGCGCCCGCATGGGGCTGGGCTATCTGGCGCAGGAGGCCTCGATCTTCCGCGGCATGACGGTCGAGCAGAACGTCATGTCGGTCGTCGAACTGAACGAGACCGGCAAGGCGATCGAGGTCGAGACCACGCGGCTGCTGGAAGAACTGCATATCGATCATCTGCGTCACGCGCCGGCGACGGCCCTGTCGGGCGGCGAACGCCGTCGGGTGGAGATCGCGCGGTCCCTGGCCGGCAAGCCCAGCTTCATGCTGCTGGACGAACCGTTCGCCGGCATCGACCCCTTGGCCATCGCCGACATCCGCCAGGTGATCCGCTATCTGGCGGGCGAGGGGATCGGGGTCCTGATCACCGACCACAATGTCCGCGAGACCCTGGACATCATCGACCGCGCCTCGATCATCTCGAACGGCAGCGTGCTGTTCGAGGGCACGGCAGACGAGGTCATCCACGACCCCGAGGTCCGCCGCGTGTATCTGGGCGACCTCTACGGCTGACCACGCTCCGCACGGTGCTCGACAGCGATCTTCTTTCGCCCGCGAATCGGACATACCTTTTTTACCGGGCATTCAGAGCGCGAGCAGCGAGTGAGCGACAATTCCGATAAGGATCGCGAAGCTTCGGAAGCCTCGGAACGCCGGCCGATTCCGCTCCTGCGCTTCACCACCGACGATCTGCCGCCCGAGGACCGCTACCGGGCCTGGCATCTGAGGGACTGGCCGCGCACCCAGCCCATCTATCGCACCGACCCGACAGAGCCGTTCGACACGCGCTGGCTGTCGGGGCAGCTGGGGCCGGTCATGTTCGCCCGCGTGGAGATCACCGGCATGCGCTGGGAGCGGCGGCTGGACGACATCCGTGGCTCGGACTTCGATCCCATCATCATCAGCATGATGAAACGCGGAGAAGCCAAGGGCGATTTCGACGGCCGAGCCTTGCACGAAACGCCGGGAACCTTCCATTTCCATGACCTGGCCCGACCTTCGCTGCATGTTTCGAGCGCCAGTCTGACCTACAATCTAGTGTTGCCGCGCGAGCTGGCGGTCGAGCGGTTCGGACCGATCGGAGACCTGCATGGCCTGGTGGTCGCCGAGAAGGACGCGAAGCTCGCCTTCGCCCTGGCCGACCAGGTCAGCGACATGCTGACGGAGATGGATGCGGATCAGGCCGACAGCCTGGGTCGGATCTTTCTGGAGACCCTGGCGGTCGCCCTGGCGGCGGTAAGACCCACGCAGACGGGCCGGGTCTCCGCCCAGGTCAAGCTGCGGCAAGCCGCCGATAAGCTGATCGACTTCCAATTGGCCTCGCGCGACCTGGGCGCCGATGAGATCGCCCGCAACCTGGGCGTATCGCGCAGGCGGTTGTTCGACGCCTTCCGCGACGAGGGCGGGGTGCGCGCCCACCTGCTGACGCGACGTCTGGAACGCGCTCGCGCGGCCCTGTCCGCTCAGGAGCGCGAGGAGCCGATCGGACTGATGGCCCATCGGTTCGGTTTCGCCGACGCCGCCCACCTCAGCCGCGCATTCCGCGCCCGGTTCGGCATGACCCCCAGCCAGTACCGTCGCATGCTTCGCGCCGACCGCGAGATGCTCGCGCCTGAGGCGTAGGGCGCACGCCGGTTCAATTATTGGGCGCGAAGATACAAGAGATCGTCGGCCTTGCCTTGAGCCGTTCTGGCTAGAGTCTCCTGACTGTTCGCGGACCGGGGCCAGCGCCGATCAGTATGCCGCGCCCGCCGGGCGGGCGCGATCGGGTTCAGAGTGGGCGATGATCCTGATCGGCGCGCTTCACCTGGCGGCGACCCCTTGCCGCCCATGCGGCCTGAAGGATTAACTCAATGAAGCGCTTCGAATGCCTGCGGCCACTGATGGTTGCGCTATCCCTGGTGCTCGGCGGCGGCACGGGGGCGATGGCGCAAAGCATCAGCCAGCCGAACGCATCGTTCGCCCCGACCAATGGCGGCCAAGGGCAGTCGTTCACCGCCCTCGTGACCGGAACGGTCACACAGATACAGGTCCGGCCAAGGACGACCACCGGAGTTTTCCAGCTCCGCTTCTATAACGGACCCAACGGCTCGGGCATTCCCTCAAATGTCGGAACGCCCGCCTACTCTCAGCCCGTGGCCTTGGTGGATCAGAACAGTAACTCGTCGGGATTCCAGACGATCGTACTGACAACGCCCTTTCCGGTGACGGCGGGATCGAAATACAGCTTTGTCTTCGACGTGGGCCAGTTAGCCGCCGCGGCGGACGATCCCTATGCGGGCGGCACGATGATCCTGGAGAGCGGTGCGGCGGCCTCCGCCCTGGACGCCGCGTTCGGCGTGACATTCGCCGCCGCCCCAGCCGCCGCACCTGTGCCGACAATGATGGAATGGACGATGATCCTGTTCGGATTCATGCTGGCGAGCGGGGCCGTCGCCATGGTCCAGCGGCGCAGGCGTGGGGCCTGACGCCGCCGTTCTGGAGCCGGGCGCAGCCGGAGCGTCAAAGTTCAATTCTTTGGCACGGACATTCAAGAAATGACGGGATCCACGACCGCTCCGCCGGGCTAGGATTCGATCTGCGGCCTCCTCGTCGTAGGTCGGAGCCATGGGGGCCACAGTGATCAACTCGTTCCGCGCCGGGCGCGCGATCGTTCCCGCAATCTCGCGTCGCTCCAGTCTGCGCCGGTCGCTGACGTGGGTCGTCGGCCTTCTTGCGCTCGCATGGTCAGGTGTCGCCTTGGCCCAGAACGCCTATGTGGCGGGCGTGAACACCAACGACGTCTCCGTCGTGTCCTCGCTCAGCAACTCGGTGCTCACGACCGTGTCGGTGGGAACCAGTCCCTACGGCGTGGCGGTCTCGCCCGACGGAAGCCGCGCCTATGTCGTCAACAACGGCTCCAATAACGTCTCGGTCATCAACACGACCACGAATGGGGTCGTGGCGACGATCAGCGTCGGCGCGGGTCCGCTGGGCATCGCCATCAGCCCGAACGGCGCGCGGGCCTATGTGACGAACGACCAAGCCGGCGCCGTCTCGGTCATCGACACCGCCAGCAACACGGTCGTCGCCACCGTGCCGGTCGGTTCGGGGCCTTATGGGGTGGCCGTCAGCGCGGACGGCAGCCGCGCCTACGTCTCGAATTTCAACAACGGCACCGTTTCGGTGATCAACACCGCGACGAACAGCGTCATCACGACCATCTCCGTCGGCAGCGGCGCGAGCGACGTGGCGACGAGCTTGGACGGAACGCGGGTCTATGTCGCGAACGCCGGCAACGCTGGGGGCAACAGCGTGTCGGTCATCAACACCGCGACCAACACCGTGGTGTCGACGATCTTGACCGCGAATCCCGTCGCGGTGGCTGTCAGCCCGAACAGCAGCCGGGTGTATGTCGCCAACCAGAGTTCCAATGCCGTTTCAGTATTCAACGCCGCCACGAACGCCTTGGTCGCGACCATTCCGCTAGCCATCAGCTCGGCCCCCTCTGGGCTTTCCCTCACACCTGACGGCCTGCGGCTTTACGTGGTCAATCAGGGCACATCCAAAGTCGATGTCATCGACACCGCGACCAACCTGATCGTCGCGACCGCCACGCTGGCCCCCGGGTCGGGGCCGTCCACTTTCGGCCAGTTCGTTCGACCGGCCGCCCCGACCGTGGCCGTCGCCGTTCCGACCCTGTCGGAATGGGCGATGATCCTGCTGGGTCTGATGCTGGCGGGTGGAGCGGCCTTGATGATCCAGCGCCGCCGGCTCGCCTAGCGGCTCTGCGCCTCCGCGGCTGAGGCGGGCATTAACCTTCGCCGTAAGCGGGGTCTCAATCCTCGGGGCCGAAGCTCCGGGTCATGCTGGCGGTTCTCGACTACTGCATCACCGCGCCCGGGCGGCTGGCCGTCTGGCTGCGCTGGGCGATGCCGACGTCGCGCTATTTCCACGACGACGAGGCCCGGGACGATCCGTGGTGGCGATGGAGTCTGTCGGGGACCTTCTATGCCGGTCTGTACGGCGCGGCGGATGCGGGCCTGTTCGAGGGCCTCTGGGCGCACATCGCTCTGGCGTTCGCCTCGCGTTAACCGCTCCGCGCGATGTTGGCCCCTAGCAAGTTCCGGGCCATGACGGCCCACGGGGGAGCGTCCGGGTGATCGGTCAAAGGCTTGAGGTTCGGCAGGGGCAGGGGCTGGTCATCACGCCCCAGCTGCAGCAGGCGATCAAGCTTCTGCAACTGTCCAACCAGGAGCTGGACGAATACGTCGAGGCCGAGCTCGAGAAAAACCCGCTCCTCCAGCGCGAAGAGGCGGAGGGCGGGGTGGAGGCCACCCGGGATGCGCCCGCGGACGCCGCCGAGCTGAGCTTCTCCGAGGCCGAGGCCTCGGACCGATCCTCCACCGTCGATGCGCGTGAGGACGACGTCTATGGCGACGCCACCCCGGGTGAGCGCACCTCGGATCGGCTGTCCGACGAGGCGGCCGAACAACCGGGGCTGTCGGACTGGTCGGCCGCCGGGAAGGGCGGGTCCTTCAATGACGGCGACGGCGGCGAGCGCCCGGAACGTCATGATCCCACCCTGTGGGAGCATCTGCAGGAACAGGCGTCCTCGGCCGGGTTCTCCGCCACCGACCACGCCATCGCGCTGAGCCTGATCGACGGAGTGGACGAGGGCGGCTATCTGCGCGGCGAACTGGGGGAGATCGCCGACCGTCTGGGCTGCGGTCTGGAGCGGGTCGAGGCGGTGCTGGCCGTCTGTCACGGGTTCGAGCCGACGGGCGTCATGGCGCGGTCGGTGCCGGAGTGTCTGAAGCTGCAGCTGGTCGAGCGGAACCGGTTCGATCCGGCCATGGGAGCCCTGCTCGACAACCTGGATCTGCTGGCCAAACGCGATCTGGCGGGTTTGCGCCAGGTCTGCGGCGTCGACGCCGAGGATCTGGCCGAGATGATCTCCGAGCTGAAGGCCCTGACGCCCCGGCCGGGCGCAGGCTTCGCCGGCGAGATCGCCCAGACCATCATTCCCGACGTGCACGTCCGGCCCGATCCCGCCGGCGGCTGGCGGGTGGAGCTGAACGCCGACACCCTGCCGCGTCTGCTGGTCGACAAACGCTACCACGCCTCGGTTTCGGCCGGCGCGCGGACCGAGACGGAAAAGGCCTTCGTCGCCGACTGCGCGGCCCAGGCCAACTGGTTGGTCAAGTCGCTGGATCAGCGGGCCAAGACCATCCTCAAGGTCGGCTCCGAGATCGTGCGCCAGCAGGACGCCTTCCTGGCCTTCGGGGTGGAATTCCTGCGCCCGCTCAACCTGAAGACCGTGGCCGATGCGATCGGCATGCACGAATCGACGGTCAGCCGGGTGACCTCGAACAAATACGTCTCGACCCCGCGCGGGGTGTTCGAGCTGAAATTCTTCTTCACCGCCGCGATCCAGGCGACCGACGGCGGGGCGACCCACTCCGCCGAGGCCGTCCGTCACCGGATCAAGTCGATGATCGACCACGAAGCCCGCGACGGCGACGTTTTGTCCGACGACCGGATCGTCGAAATCCTCAAGGAAGCCGGCATCGACATCGCCCGGCGCACGGTCGCCAAGTATCGGGAAGCGCTGAGGATTCCGTCCTCCGTCGAGCGTCGCCGGATGCTCAAGACCGCCTGATCGAACAACAAAGCGTGACCGTAAATTTGGTGTTCTCCGTTGACACCTTTCGCGGTCGGTCGCGTTCTATCGACATGCAAGTCCAAGTGAGCGGCAAGCAAGTGGATGTCGGCGAAGCGTTAGGCTCGCGCATCTCCCAGGAACTCGAAGACGGAGTCGGAAAATACTTCGAACGCGGCGGCCAGGACGCCGAGGTCGTGGTGTCGAAGGACGGCCACGGCTTCAAGGTGGACTGTTGGGTCCGCCTCGCGTCGGGCCAGTCCCTCGTGACGACCGGGCTGGGCGGCGACGCCCATGCCGCCTTCACCGACAGTCTCGAAAAGCTCGAGAAGCGGGTGCGTCGCTACAAGCGCCGGCTCAAGGATCACCACATCGGTCCCAAGGGCCTGTCGCCCGAGAAGACCGAGATGGCCGCCGCCTCCGTGGCGCGCAGCATCGTGCTTCGCAATCCCGACGATGATGTCGAGGATTCACTGTTCGACACCGCCGGCGCCGACGACGGCCCGCCTCCGGTCGGGATGGTCATCGCCGAAAGCGTTTCGGAAATCCGCACGATTACGGTCGGTCGCGCGGTGCTGGAACTCGACATGACCGGCTATCCGGTCGTGTTCTTCAAGAACGCGGCGCATGGCGGACTGTCGGTGGTCTATCGCCGGCCGGACGGCAATGTGGGGTGGATCGATCCGGAACGCACCGCGTCGTTGAATGGACACGGTTCTGTAAACGGTTCTGGCGCATAAGACTTCCCAGAGGCGCGCGAACCGTCTAGACGGCGCGCGCCTCTAAAGGGGCCAGCCCACAACCTCGAGTATGAGTCGGGAAGATCATGGATATCGGGGAACTGCTGGTTCGGGACGGGATCGTCCTGAAATCCGGCGCGTCTTCCAAAAGACAGGCGCTGCACGTCGTGGCGAGCGCCGCCGCCCACGCCATGGGCCAGGATGAGATTCGCGTCTTCGACGCCCTGATGGAGCGGGAAGCTCTGGGTTCGACCGGCCTCGGTTCGGGCGTTGCGGTGCCGCATGCGCGCGTGCCCGGTCTGGAGACCGTCAAGGCGGTCTTCGTGCGTCTGGATACGCCGGTGGCCTATGACGCCGTCGACGACCGTCCGGTCGATCTGATGTTCGCCCTGTTCGCCCCGCCCAAGGCTGGAGCCGAACATCTGCGCGCCCTGGCGGCGGTCTCCAGGGCCCTGCGTTCGCCCGAACTGCGCGAGCAACTCCGTCAGGCCCGGACGATCGACGCCATCCACGCCCTGTTCGTCCGCGATGCGGATGTGCCGACGGCAGCCTGAAA
This sequence comes from Brevundimonas sp. NIBR11, assembly GCF_027912535.1. Taxonomy (NCBI): domain Bacteria; kingdom Pseudomonadati; phylum Pseudomonadota; class Alphaproteobacteria; order Caulobacterales; family Caulobacteraceae; genus Brevundimonas; species Brevundimonas sp. NIBR11. The sequence continues at coordinate 123,679 of NZ_CP115465.1, forward strand.
TCATTGCTCAGTGGTGAGTGACGCGTGGCGAGCCTTCTCGCCGCCACGCATACGCCTGACGCTCATGACCTGACAGGCAAGCGGCGAACCCGCCACTGGCGCCGCGATACTCACCATTCCAGTCAGTGCACCGACACCGGCGCCAGTTCGTGGGCCACGGCGGCGGCGAAGGCTGTCTCGCGATCCATCATCACGGCCAGACGCTCGCCGTCGGCGCCGTGCACCGCATAGAGGGTCTGTTCGGGATCGATGACGAGGCCCTTGGCGTCTTCCAGCGGCGTGTCGGTCAGGGCGTCCGCCATCACGTCGGCGGCGGTGATCTCGCGCACATAAACCAGGTCGGGCGCGCCCAGGCCTGCAAAATCCTTGTTGGTCATGATCGGCGTCATGAAGACCGCCTCCTTCTCAGAGAATGACAACGCCCGGACGCGCCGCGAGTTCGCGACCGCGTCACAGGACGTCCACGTAATTCGAGATCAGCCGACGCTGATGGGGATGCGCCGGATCGGCTCCAGCCTCTCGGGCCGGGTCAGGTCGACATGCAGCAGACCGTGCTCCAGCCGGGCCCCGTCCACTTCCAGACCGTCGGCCAGCACGAAGCTGCGGACGAAGCCGCGCGCCGCGATGCCCCGGTGCAGGAAGGCCTGATCCGGCGCGGCGCCTTCGCGCTTACCGGCAATGGTGAGCTGTCGCCCCTCCAAGGTGATCGCCAGATCGTCGGGCGCGAATCCGGCGACGGCCAGAGAAATGCGCACCGCGCTCTCGCCCAATTGCTCGACGTTGTAGGGTGGATAGCTCTCGGCCGCGGCCTTCGCGGCGCGGTCGATCAAGGCGCGGGTCTGGTCGAAGCCCAAGAGGAAGGGGCTGTCGAACATCACGGTTCGGGTGGTCATGGATTCAGTCCTCGACAAGCGACTGGGTCCGAGAGAGCCCCCCGGGATCGGCGAGGCCTGGACCGGAGGTGGATATGGGCAGGCCGAGCGGTGCGGGCAAGGCCGTCCGCCTATTGCTCCGTGCCCGAGCGCCAGAGGTTTCGCGTCAGAGGCTCGATCAGATACGAAAGGGCGGTCCGCTTTCTCAGCAGCACCACCACCTCCACCGGGAAGCCCGGCCGGATTTCGCGCGCCGCCGCGCCAAGCCGCTCCATCTCCTGCGGCGGGACCGAGATTTCCGCGCGATAGTGGCTGGCGCCCGTGGCCTGGTCGGTGAAGGTGTCGGCCGAGAGCTGTGTCACGCGCCCATGGATGATCGGCGGATCGCGCTCGCGCAGACCGGGGAATTTCACTTCCGTCTCCAGGCCCACGCGAACGTTGTCGATATCGGCCGGGTTGATCCGCGCGACGATGACCTGCGACGCCTGCGCGGGAACCACCTCCATCAGCACCTGGCCGGGCTGGATGACCCCGCCCTGGGTGAAGACGGCCAGACCCACGACCTGGCCCGTGACCGGGCTGCGGATCTGGCTGCGTTCGATCTGGTCCCGCAAGGAGGCGAGCCGGGGCTGGGTCTCGTTCAGTTGCACCTCGATGGCGCGCAGTTGCTCGGAGACGTCCTCGTTCATTCCCGTGCCGATGCTGAGCATCTGCAGGCGGGTCTCGCCGATCTGCTGCTGGGTGCCAGCGACCTCGGCGCGAAGCGAGCCCAGCTGGCCGTCCAGACCGGCCGCATCACGCTCCAGCGCCCTGACGCGGGTCTGGGGCGCATAGCCCTGAGCCGCGAGCGCGCGCAGGCCCTCCAGCTCCTCGCCGATCAGGCGGCGCTGTTCGATGTTGCTTTCGATCTGGCGCGTGTAGCCCTGGATCCGCTCTTCCAGCTGGCCGATGCGCTGGCGCAGGACCCCGACCTCGGTCGAGCGGCCGGCGCTGCGGGCTCCATACTGCAGACGCTGCAGCCGCATGGCCTCGTCGGCCAGGGCGCGGTTCTCCGGCGACAGGGCGGCGAACTCGGCCGGGACCGGGATGGTCGCCAGCTTGTCCCGCTCTGCGATCAGACGGGCGCGCTGAGCCATCAGCGCATAGACCTGACCCGCCAGGCCGCGCTCGGCGGCGGTCAGCTCTCCGGTCGAGAGTTCGACCAGGACCTGACCCTGACGCACGGTGTCGCCCTCGGCGACATGCAGGGCCGTGACCGTGCCGCCCTCGCGGTGCTGGACCGCCTGACGGTTGCCCGTCACCGCAACCTGCCCGGGCGCGTAGGCGCCGGAATCCAGAGGGGCGATCGCCGCCCAGCCTAGGAACAAGACGAAAAACAGAACGATGATGATCCCGCCCAGGATCAGCTCGCGACGCGGCGACGCGGTCTGGGGCTCGACGTGCGCGGCAGCGGTCGCGGGCGGTGCAGTGAGAGGGGCTTCGACGCTCATCCCGCCTTGACCTCGTGCAGGCCGGCCGGACGCGGGCCGCGCAGCCGGGCGAGGACCTCCTCCCTTGGGCCTTCGACCTGGACCATGCCGTCGCGCAGCGCCAGAAGGCGGTCGGCCTTGGCCAGAACACCGGCGCGGTGGGCGATGATGACCACGGCCGCTCCCCGGGCTGCGGCGCCCTCGACCGCAGCGATCAGGGCCGTCTCGCCATCCTGGTCGAGGCTGGCGTTCGGCTCGTCCAGCACCAGCAGGACGGGGTCCCCATAAAGGGCGCGGGCGAGGCCGATGCGCTGCGACTGGCCCGCCGACAAACCGGCCCCCTGCGGGCCGAGCGGGGTATCGTAGCCGCCGGGCAGGCGCTGGATCAGGTCGTGCACCCCCGCAGCCTGGGCCGCGCGCACCGCTGCCGCGTCGACCTCGAGGGAGGGGTCGGCGAAGCGTGAGATGTTTTCCTTGATCGTGCCGGCGAACAGGGTCGGGCTCTGCGGCAGATAGCCGATATGGCGGGCCAGGGCGTCGCTGTCGCGCGCGCCGTAATCCGCTCCGTCCAGGCGCATCGAGCCGGTGTCGGGCGAGAGGGCGCCGGCCATGACCCGCGCCAGGGTGGTCTTGCCCGATCCGCTGGCGCCGATGACGCCCAGCACCTGACCGGGCTCGAGGGTCACCGACACGCCGCGCAGCTGGGGCGTCTGCGTGTTCGGGAGGCGCACGCCGATCGTCTCGGCCGAGACCCGCCCCCGGGGCGCGGGCAGGGCGGTGCGCGGCTGCCCGTGGCCGGCGGTCTTGGTGAAAAGGTCGATCAGCCCCTTCCAGGCGGTCCGCGCCTGAACCAGGGCGGGCCAGGCGCCGACCAGCTGTTCGATCGGCATGACCGCGCGGCTGAGCAGGACCGAGGAGGCTATGATGGAGCCAGGCGACATCTCGCCCTTCACCACCAGGAAGGCGGCCAGACCGAGGGCGGCCGACTGCAGGGCCAGACGGACGAATTTGATCGCCCCGGAATAGCGGCCGCCCGTCAGCTGGGCCTCGGCCTGGGCGTCGGTGGCGGCGTTGCGACCCTGCACCTGGCGGGCGATGATGGCGCGGCGCATGCCCAGGGCCTGAACCACCTCGGACTGGCCTGTCAGGGCCTCCTGGGCGGCGTAGGCCGCGTTGCCGGCCTTTGAGGCGCGACCCAGACGCGGACGGGTGTCGCGCTCGTTCAGCCAGGCCAGGACCGCCAGGATCGCGCCGCCGACGAAGGTCAGCACCCCGATGGCGGGATGCAGCAAGAAGCAGCAGGCCAGATAGATCGGCGTCCACGGCGCATCGAACAGGGCCAGCGTCCCCTGGCCCGAGATCGCGCCGCGCAGGGCGTCGAAGTCGCGCAGGGCCTGAACCCCTTGTGATCGCCCCCCTGCCTCGGTCACCCGCGCCAGGATGGTTCCGGCCAGATCGCGGTCCAGCTGGATTCCCGCGCGGACCAGGATGCGGGTCCGAAGCCAGTCCAGCGCGGCCAGGGACCCCAGAGCGAAGATGGCCACGGCGCTGACCAGGACCAGGGTCGTCAGGCCGGCCGTCGGCACGACCCGGTCATAGACCTGCATCATGTAGAGGGTCGGGGTCAGGTACAGCAGGTTGACCAGGGCGCTGAACAGCGCCGCCCCGACGAAGTGGACGCGGCACTGCCGCAGAGCCGCGAACAGCGGCTCCGATCCCGGGCGTTTGCCTAGAAGGGCGTCCAACACGGCTGATGGTTCTCCCTGACCCGCCGGTGCGACCGGACACGCCGGGCTCAGCTATAGGCTCTAACGCCCCGACGACAAAGGCGATGCTCGGCAAGTGCGAGGCCGAAAAGCAAAGGGGGCCGACAGCGAACTGTCGGCCCCCAGGAATTTGGTGGAGCTTAGCGGAGTCGAACCGCTGACCTCTTGCATGCCATGCAAGCGCTCTACCAGCTGAGCTAAAGCCCCGAACCTTCCGGACGCTGGGTCCTTGGGTCTGGTCCGCCGGGTGTTTGTGCCCCCGGCGAGGCGGCGGAACCTATGTCGGGTCGATTTTCAGATCAACCCGGTTCTGCCATTTATTTTCGCATTCTTTCGTTCAACCCCCGGCGAGCCGAAACTCGCCGGGAAATCAGACGATTAGGGCGATCAATCGTCGTCTTTCGAGCCCTTGGCGATGTCTTCGTCGAAGGCGTCGTCGTCTTCATCCTCGATGAAGGGCACCGAGTCGTCATCGTCGTCGTCGGCCAGGACGTCGTCGTCGTCGCCGTCAGTCGTGCCCATGCCGGCTTCGTCCTCAGGGCCGCCAGGCGCATCGTCTTCGTCGTCGTCGGGCGTCAGGATCGGCTCGTGGCCTTCTTCGTCGATTTCGGGGGTGACGACTTCCTCTTCTTCGTCCTCGTCGCCGTCGACCTTCTTGTCGGGGACCTGATCCTCGGCGTCGTCGGAGGCGTAGCCGCCCGGCCGGCCGCGGCGGCTGCGCAGCTTGATGGCTTCTTCGGGATCGAATTCGGTGTCGCACTTGGGGCAGTGAGCCGGGCGGCGGCCCAGATCGTAGAATTTGGCCTGGCAGTTCGGGCAGACCTGCTTGGCGCCGAGTTTGGGATCAGCCACGGATATGGAGACCTTTGATAGGAGGAGGGGATTTCGGCCGCGTCCCTTGCCACCATGGGGGGCCGCTGTCAAAAGCCGTCTTTGGCGTGGCCGTGGCCCGCACCCTCCCGCACTGCATCCTACGGAGCCGTTCGTGGCCTCCAACGCCTCCCATCTGACCGCGCGTCCCGGCCATCACCTGCGAGGGAGCGTGCGGGCGCCGGGCGACAAATCCATCTCCCACCGCTCGATGATCCTGGGGGCCATGGCCTCCGGCGTGACCGAGGTCGACGGCCTGCTCGAAGGCGACGACGTCCTGGCCACCGCCCGCGCGGCCGAGGCCTTCGGCGCGACGGTCCAGAAGCTGGGCGGCGGCCGCTGGCGGGTGACCGGTCGCGGCGGCTTCCAGACCCCGACAGGCGTCATCGATTGTGGCAACGCCGGCACGGGCGTGCGTCTTCTGATGGGGGCGGCCGCCGGTTATCCGATCTCGGCGACCTTCGACGGCGACCCCTCGCTGCGCAGCCGTCCGATGGGCCGGGTCACTGATCACCTCACGCGGATGGGGGCGAGCTTCGACTGGTCGGGCAAGCCAGGCCTGTTGCCCGCGACCCTGACCGGCGGGACGCTCCAAGCCATCGACCAGGTCCAGACCGTCGCTTCGGCCCAGGTGAAATCGGCGGTTCTGCTGGCCGGACTGAACGCGAAGGGCGTTACCTCCGTCACCGAGCCGGAGAAGAGCCGCGACCACACCGAACGGATGCTGCGGGCCTTCGGGGCCGTGGTGGACGTCGAGGAAGACGGCGAAGGCTGGATCATTCGTCTTCAGGGCGGCCAGCCCCTGACCGGGACCGCCGTCTCCGTGCCGGGCGACCCCTCGTCGGCGGCTTTCCCGCTGGCGGCCGGGCTGATCGTTCCGGGCTCGGAAGTCACCGTCGAAGGCGTGATGCTGAACCCCTTGCGCACCGGCCTGTTCGACACCTGGATCGAGATGGGCGCCGACCTGACCATCGCGAACCGCCGCGTCTCGGGCGGCGAGGAGGTCGGCGACATCACCGCACGCCACTCGGCGCTGAAGGGCGTCCTCGTGCCGGAAAGCCGCGCCGCCTCCATGATCGACGAATATCCGATCCTGGCCGCCACCGCCGCCTTCGCCGAGGGCCGGACCGTGATGCGTGGCGTCGGTGAGATGCGGGTCAAGGAGAGCGACCGCATCCGCCTGATGGTCGACGGCCTGCGCGCCTGCGGCGTGGCAGTCGAAGAGGAGTCCGAGGGTTTCATCGTCACCGGCGGCGCGGTCCCCGGCGGAGCCACGGTCCACACCGCCCACGATCACCGCATCGCCATGAGCCATCTGGTGCTGGGTCTGGCCGCCGCGAACCCTGTCACCGTTGACGAACCCGACATGATCGCCACCTCCTTCCCCGGCTTCGTCGAGATGATGCAGGGGCTGGGCGGAGACGTCGGCGGGTGATCCTGCGGTTCGCGAAGGGGTCCGAGGGCGATCCCATGCGGCTGATCCTCGCCTTGATCGTCACCCCGGTGCTCGGCTGGTGGTTCTACGCGGTCAACGCCGCCGGCGAGATCTCCATTCGCGCGGGCCCCCGAGGGGCGAAGGGCGCCTTCACGGCGGACCGGTTGACGGACCCGGACCAGTTCCATCTGGCCCTCGGCTTCATCGGCCTGCTGTTCCTCGTGTCGTTCGCCGGACTGTTTTCCACCGCATGGGACATTGTGGTCGGGGCCGAACGTGGTAGCGATCAGCCCTGATGACCACGCCGTTCGTTATCGCCGTCGATGGACCCGCCGCCTCGGGCAAGGGGACGATCGCCTCGCGCCTGGCCGCGCACTACGGCCTGCCGTTCCTCGACACGGGCCTGCTGTACCGCGCCGTGGGCCTCGACGTCCTGACCGGCGGTGGTGATCTCGGCGATGCGCAGGCGGCCGAAGCGGCGGCCCGCGCCCTCGATACCGGCCGGCTTTCGGACGACGCGGCCCTGACCTCTGGCGATGCGGGCGAGGCCGCCAGCCGGGTCGCCGGCTATCCCGGCGTGCGCGCGGCCCTTCTGGACCTGCAACAGGCCTTCGCGCGTCAGGCGGGCGGAGCGGTGCTGGACGGGCGCGATATCGGCACCGTCATCGCCCCGGACGCCCAGGCCAAGCTGTTCGTGACCGCCACCCCCGAAACCCGCGCGCGCCGCCGCTGGCTGCAGCTGACGGGGCGGGGCGACACCATCAGCTACGAGGCCATGCTGGCCGATATCCAGCGCCGCGACGAACGCGACGCCGGCCGGGGCGCCGCCCCCATGGTCCAGGCCGCCGACGCCGTCTTGCTGGACACGACCGATATGGATATAGAAGCCGCCTTCGATGCGGCCCGCCGTATCGTCGAGGCTGCGCGAGCTCGCTAAGAGCAAATCCAACGCGTCAATCTCGGCTTCCGCGGGTGCTCTGGCTCAAGATCGCCTCGCTTCGACACGTTTGACTTTCCATCTTCTCCTTCACCTCGCGCGGGGCCATTCGGTCACGCGCCATAGCCCTATCGGACACACCAGAGCTTCATGGCTGACACCCTCAACCCCACCCGCGACGATTTCTCCGCACTGCTCGACGAGCAGCTGCAAGGCCGCGACCTCGGCGAAGGCCAGGTCGTCCACGGCCGCGTCGTCGGCATCGAAAAAGACATCATCATCATCGACGTCGGTCTGAAGACCGAAGGCCGCATCCCCGCCCGCGAGTTCGGTCAGGGCGAAGGCGCCGTCATCCCGAAGGTCGGCGATGACGTCGAAGTCTACCTGGAGCGCGTCGAGAACGCCCTGGGCGAGGCCGTCATCAGCCGCGACAAGGCTCGCCGCGAAGAAGCCTGGACCCGCCTGGAAGTCGTGTTCGCCGAAGGTCACCCGGTCAACGGCGCCATCGTCGGTCGCGTCAAGGGCGGCTTCACCGTCGACCTGGGCGGCGCCTCGGCCTTCCTGCCGGGCTCGCAAGTCGACATCCGTCCGGTCCGCGACGTCGGCCCGCTGATGGGCAAGGAACAGCCGTTCCAGATCCTCAAGATGGACCGCCCGCGCGGCAACATCGTCGTCTCGCGTCGTGCGATCCTGGAAGAAGCCCGCGCCGAACAGCGCACCGAGCTGGTCGGCCAGCTGCAAGAGGGTGAAGTCCGCGACGGCGTCGTCAAGAACATCACCGACTACGGCGCGTTCGTGGACCTGGGCGGCATCGACGGCCTGCTGCACGTCACCGACATGTCGTGGAAGCGCGTTTCCCACCCGTCGCAGGTGCTCGCCGTCGGCGACACCGTCCAGGTGCAGATCGTCAAGATCAACCCGGACACGCAACGCATCTCGCTGGGCATGAAGCAGCTGCAGTCGGACCCGTGGGACGGCGTCGAAGCGAAATACCCGCCGGGCGCCAAATACACGGGCCGCATCACCAACATCACCGACTACGGCGCCTTCGTGGAGCTGGAAGCCGGCGTCGAGGGCCTGGTGCACGTCTCGGAAATGTCCTGGACCAAGAAGAACGTCCACCCCGGCAAAATCGTCTCGACTTCGCAGGAAGTCGACGTGGTCGTGCTGGACGTCGACGCCTCCAAGCGCCGCATCTCGCTGGGCCTGAAGCAGGCTCAGGACAACCCGTGGGACGCCTTCGTGGCCGCTCACCCCGTCGGTTCGACCGTCGAGGGCGAAGTCAAGAACGCCACCGAGTTCGGCCTGTTCATCGGCCTGGACAACGATATCGACGGCATGGTGCACCTGTCCGACCTCGACTGGTCGGTCTCGGGTGAGGAAGCCATCCAGCGCTACCGCAAGGGCGAGATGGTCAAGGCCAAGGTCCTGGACGTCGACGTCGAGAAGGAACGCGTCTCGCTCGGCATCAAGCAGCTGGGCGGCGATCCGGTCGGCGACGGCGACACCTACAAGAAGGGCCAGACCGTCACCCTGACCGTCACGGCCGTCGAGTCGGGCGGCATCGAGGTCAAGTTCGGCGAAGACGACGCGCCCGTCACCTCGTTCGTGCGGAAGTCGGACATCAGCCGCGACCGCAACGAGCAGCGGCCCGAGAAGTTCGCCGTCGGCGACCGCGTCGACGCCCAGATCACCGGCATCGACAAGGCCACGCGCCGCGTCTCGGTCTCGATCAAGGCCCTGGAAATGGCCGACGAGAAGGAAGCCATCGATCAGTTCGGGTCCTCTGACTCGGGCGCCTCGCTGGGCGACATCCTGGGCGCCGCCCTGCGTGAGAAGGCCGGCAAGGAGTAGTTCTTCCGAAGCGGGACGGAGCCTCGAGCCGCGAAGGTCGCTGACCTGAGTGTCGGGCTCCAGCAATGAAGGGCGGCCGGAGCGATCCGGCCGCCCTTTGTCTTGACCGACCGAGGATTTCGACCAGGCTGTTGAAAACGATTACAGACCGGCCGGTATTCGGCGGTCCGTGTACGGTTACGGGCTTTTAACCTCGCTTCCTGACGAAATCTGACAATCAGGCCTTTTTCGCTCGCCGGGCGAAGGCTAAGGTGCCCCCGCAACTGGGTTGAAGTTGCGCCCGTATTTGCTCCAAGCTGAGCAGGAAGAGGGGCGGGGCCTGTCGATGATCAAGTCTGAGCTGATCGAGAAATTGGCGGCTGAAAACACGCATCTGACCCATGCCGAGGTCGAGCGTGTGGTCAACGTCGTGCTCGGGCGAATGACCGAGGCCATGGCCTCCGGCGGTCGTGTCGAGTTGCGCGGCTTCGGCGCCTTTTCGGTGCGCGCGCGTCCTGCCCGGGCCGGACGCAACCCGCGCACGGGCGAGACCGTGGACGTTCCGGCCAAGTCGGTGCCCTTCTTCAAGAGCGGCAAGGAGCTGCGCGAGCGATTGAACGCGTCCGGCGACGCCTGATACGCTTTGGGCCATGCCTGATCCGACGCGCCTTAAGGGAAATGCCGTGGGCCTGCTGACCGAGTTCAAGGAGTTCGCCGCGCGCGGCAACGTCGTCGACTTGGCGGTGGGGGTCATCATCGGCGCCGCCTTCGGCAAGATCGTCACCAGCCTGGTCGAACAGGTGGTGATGCCGCCGATCGGCCTGTTGCTCGGTCGGGTCGACTTTTCCGAGCTGAAGTGGGTTTTGTCGCCCGAGGATCCGACCACGGAAGCGATCGAGGAGGTCGCCATCCAGTATGGGGCCTTTATCAACACCGTGATCCAGTTCCTGATCGTGGCCTTCGTGGTCTTCCTGATGGTCAAGGGCATCAACAAACTGCGTCGCGACCAGGCCGCCGAGCCTGCGCCCGCTGCCCCGCCGGCCCCCACGCCGACCGAGGCCCTGCTGGCCGAGATCAGAGACGAGCTGAAGGCCAGGTCGTAGGGCCTGGTGAATAGGGCTTAGGTCTTAGAAAGACTCCGGCCCATCAGCGACGAAGCTCGAAGCCCTAAGCGCCAAGCCCTCCCGCTACGCCGCCTTCCGCATCCCCGCCGCCACCGGGACGGGCCTCAGGCAGAAGCCGTAGTCGCCATCGAAGGGCGTCGGCGACCAGATGGCGGCGCCGGGCGCGCAGGCGGCGAACTTTACGTGACAGTGACCCCAGCCGCCTTCGTGGTGGGCGCTGTCGGCCAACGGGCCCAGGCGGCGCAGAAGATCAGGGCTGATCGTCTGTATACGGAGCTTGGCCGCGCCCAGACTGCGGGCGTTGGCCAAAAGGGCGCGGATCAGGGTCGGAATGGCATCCTGTTCGCCTTCGAGCGCCACCAGATCGATGATCTCCAGCATGGGCGGTTCGATCGGATTGCCCTTTGACATCATCGCCATGGCGTAGCCGCCGATGGCCTTGCCGCGATTGAAGGTCAGCAGCAGGGGGCGCAGGGTCAGATCGGGGTCGGCCAGTCGCCAGCGCAGGATCGCCGGACTGCGATCCGCCACCAGCCGCCCTTCGCCCTTCAGGGCCTGCCAGAAGTCAGCGAACCGCGAACGATCCGAAAGGTCGGTCAACACCGCCACTCCGGCCGGCAGCTCCAGCCTGTGCGGCTCGTGCAGGCGCGAGTTCAGCAGACGCTCGTGGCGAGCCTGGGTCAGGCGGGGGGCGCGGCGGTCGATCTCGCGCCAGACCCGGCCTTCGGCGCAGGCCAGGGTGTCGACGCGCCAGGACAGTTTGAGATCGTTCGTGCCTTGGGGCCAGGCGACCATGCCATGGCGCTTGTACAGCGGCGCCGAGGTCGGATTGGCGTTGAAGGTGTAGTGGGCGAACATCCCGGGCTGGGCGGTGAACGTGTTCAGCAGCTTGCGGCTGCTGCCCCGCGCCCGGGGCGTGACGATGATCGAAAAGCCGGTGGCTGCATAATGGATCGCGTCGCCTTGGTGGAACCGCTGGACGAAGTTTCCGGTGAAGCCGGCGGGCTCGCCCTCCGGGGTTTCCAGCAGCCATCCGGCCGCCGCCCTCGTCTCCAGCCGCGCCGGATTGTTTTCGAGCCAGGTCCAGCCGGCCTGCGAACGTTCAGGCCAGCCGACGAACCGATGCAGGGCGTTGATCGCGCCGTGATCGTTCGCATCGATGGGTCGAATGGAAATGCTCATCCGTCAGGTTCCAAAGCGATACAGACAACCCCCGCGTCACGCGTCCTTGCACAAGGCGGGCCAGTGACGACACGCATAGGTGGAATTGACTGGGAATCCCTTAAGCGTCGCGATTCCGGTTTGACTCTCTCGAGGCCGGAACAAATAATGAACATGGAGTCTTTTTCAGCCATGTTCGCCCATCCCTCGCCAGAGCCACAGCCTGTCCCGCCGCCTCTCTCTCCCCTGTCCGAGGGGCTGGAGGAGGTATGCGCCAGCCGTGTGCGCGACATGACGGGGGCCTTAGCCTTCGCGCTCGGCCGGGCGGCGACGGGGACGGGTCGTGGCGTGGTCATGAGCGCGACGCGGGCTTGGCTGGGCGAGAACGGCCGTCCCTATGGGCCCGGTCTGGCGGGATTTGGGGCGCGTGACGGCTTTCTTCTGGTCGAGACGAAGACGGAAGGCCTGGCGCTCTGGGTGATGGAGCAGGCGTTGCGATCCGGCGGCGCGGCCCTTGTGATCGGCACGGTCGACGGCGCCGAACTGGCCCAGACCCGTCGGCTGGAATTCGCCGCGCGGGACGGGGGCTGTTCCGGCCTTCTGCTGCGCGCCCGTTGCGGCGACCTCAGTGCGGCGCGACGACGCTGGCGCATCACAACCCTGGCGAGTGACGGAGATGTCTTCGACGAGCGCGCGCCGGGACGGATGACGATCCGTGCCGAAATGACCCGCAGCCGGATGGAGCGGCCGGGCGTCTGGATGTTGGAGCAGGATGATGAGACGCATCGTCTCCGTCTGGCTGATCGACTGGCCGGTGACGGTCTGGGCCCGATCGGTCGGACCCAATACGCCTGATCCGTTCGCCCCCGATGCGGGGCCGCTGGCCCTTATCCTGCGCACGGCGCGGGGACAGATCATCCATGCCCTGAATCCGGCCGCGCGGGCGGCCAACCTGTCGCGCGGCCAGACCCAGGCCGACGCCCTGGCCATGATCCCGCGCCTGACCTGTCATCCTGCCGATCCTGCCGCCGACCAGCGCGCGCTGGAAGCCCTGGCGATCTGGGCAGAGCGCTGGTCGCCCTCGGTGACGATCGATCCGTCCGAAGGGGGGCTGGAGGGGCTGTTCCTGGACCTGACCGGGGCGACCCATCTGTTCGGCGGCGAGGCCGAGACCTTGATCCGCATCCAGTCGCGGCTGAAGGCGGCGGGCATTCGCGCCCGCGCCGCCATGGCCCCGACCCCCGGCGCCGCCTGGGCCTTGGCCCGCTGGGGCGACGCCAAGCGGATCGCCACGGATGCCGACGTGCGCGCGGTCCTGGCCCCCCTGCCGATCGAATCCCTGCGCATCACCGACGCCGCCCTGAAACAGTCCAAGCGGTTCGGGCTGAAGCGGATCGGCGACCTCTATCCCATGCCGCGCGCCGGCCTGGCCCGCCGCTTCCGCGACGGCGCGGGGGTCGGTCTGGTGCGTCGCCTGGATCAGGCGATCGGCGCCGCCAACGAGGCCCTGATCCCCACCCGCGCCCCGCCCCGCTATCGCGGGTGGGAGGCCTATGCCGATCCCTTGGGCGACACCGCCGGGATCGAGGCGCGTTTGCCCGAACTCATGGACCAACTGGCCCAGGCCATGGAGTCGGACAGCCAGGGGGCGCGCGCCCTGACCCTGACCGGCTTTCGCGTCGACGGTCGGACCAGCGCGATCTCCGTTCGCATGGGCCGGGCGCTGCGTGATGTCGGAATCTGGATGCGGCTGTTCCGCGAGGCGGGGATCGAGCGCATCGACCCCGGCTTCGGCATCGACGCCCTGATGCTGACCGCCGACGTCACGGAGCCCGTCGTCGCCCTCCAGGTCGCCATGGGCGACGAGGACCAGGCCCGCCACGCCGAGGGTCTGGCCGCCCTGATCGATCGTCTCTCGGCCCGGCTGGGCGAGGGGGCGGTGCGGGTCGCCGACCCTTACGGCTCATGGTTGCCCGAACGCGCCGAACGCTGGCGGCCGGCTCTGGCCAGACGGCCCCCGCCTGAAGAGGGCGCCGGCGACCCGCACCGCGCCCGTCCCCTGATGTTGCTGGATCCGCCCGAGCCGGTCGAGACGATCGCCGACCTGCCCCATGGTGCGCCGGCCCAGTTCATCTGGCGTCGGGTGCCGCGAAAGGTCGCCCGCGCCGACGGCCCCGAACGTCTGTCCCCGGAATGGTGGCGGCCGCGTCCGGATGACCGCCTGACCCGCACCCGCGACTACTACCGCGTCGAGGACGACCAGGGCCTGCGCTACTGGCTGTTCCGCGAGGGGCTGTACGGATCCGAGTACACCGGCGCGAAGGGCGAACGCCCGCCGTCGTGGTGGATGCACGGGATGTTCCCGTGAGCGCCCGCTCCGACTGGGACGGCGAATACGCCGAGCTCGGCGCCATCACCAATTTCAGCTTCCTGGAGGGCGCGTCGCATCCTTGGGAAATGATGATGCAGGCGAAGGCCCTGGGGTTGGCCGCCGTCGGCGTCGCCGACCGCAACACCCTGGCCGGGATGGTTCGGGCCGCGATGGGGGCGGAGGACTACGACATCCGGCTGGTCGTCGGAGTTCGGCTGGCCTTTCTCGACGGGACCGAATTGATCGTCTTCCCCCGTAACCGCGCCGCCTATGGCCGCCTGTGCCGACTGCTGACGCTCGGCAAGAGCGAGGTGTTGGACGACGACCCGTCACCCTCGCCCCATCCGCATCTCCGCCTCGTCGAGCCGGAACACCAGGAGGACCGGCCCGATCGCATCTCCAAGGGCGAGACCCGCCTGACCTTCTCACAAGCCGCGGCCCACGGAGAAGGGATGATGGCCCTGGCGGTCGCGCCCGAGGTTCCCGACGCGGCCTTCGAGGCCCGCCTTCTGAAGTGGCGTCGCGCCTGGCCCGACGTGCTTTATCTGGCCGTTGCGCCCCTGTGGCGCGGCGACGACCGGGCGCGGCTGAATCGTCTGGCGGCCATGGCCAGCCGCACCGGCGCGCCCATGATCGCGACCAATGCGGCGATGTACCACCACCGCGACCGCCGTGCGATGCAGGACGTCCTGACCTGCATCCGCGAGGGAACCACCGTCGACAAGGCGGGCCTGCGTCTCCAGGCCAACGCCGAACGCCACCTGAAGCCGCCGGCGGAAATGGCTCGCCTGTTCCGGGGGCACGAAGCCGCGCTGTCACGGACGATGGAGGTCGTCAGGGGGTGTTCCTTCTCCCTCAAGGAGTTGCAGTACCAGTACCCCGAAGAGCCGATCCCTCCCGGCTGGACCGCCCAGCGTCGCCTGATCCGTCTGACCTTCAAGGGGATCAGAAAACACTGGCCCGACGGCGTGCCGGCCAAGGTGCTGGACGGGATCGTCGCCGAGCTGAAGCTGATCAAGCAGCTCGACTATCCGAACTATTTTCTGACCGTCCACGACATCGTCCAGCACGCGCGCGACAAGGGTATCCTGTGTCAGGGGCGCGGCTCGGCCGCCAACTCCTCGGTCTGCTTCTGCCTGGGCGTCACTAATGTGAACCCGGCCGAACAGGACGTGCTGATCGAGCGGTTCATCTCCGCCGACCGGTCCGAACCACCCGACATCGACGTCGATTTCGAGCACGAGCGGCGCGAGGAGGTGATGCAGTATGTCTACCGCCGGTACGGTCGCGACCGGGCGGGGATCGTCGCGACCATCATCCATTATCGCCCTCGTTCGGCGATCCGCGATGTGGGCAAGGCCCTGGGCCTCACCGAGGACGTGACGGCGCGTCTGGCCGACACCGTCTGGGGTTCGTGGGGGTCGGAAGTGAAGGACGACCATGTCGATCGCACCGGCGTCAGCCGCGACGACGCCCGCATGGACCTGGCGCTCACGCTGACGAAGGAACTGATCAAGTTCCCCCGCCACCTGTCCCAGCACGTCGGCGGCTATGTGCTCAGTCGCGGGCCTCTGGTGGAGATCGTGCCCGTCGGCAATGCGGCCATGCCGGACCGGACCTTCATCGAGTGGGATAAGGACGACATCGATTTCCTGAAGCTGATGAAGGTCGATGTCCTGGCGCTGGGCATGCTGACGGCGATGCGTCGGGCCTTCGACCTGATCGCCGACAGCTATGGGGACCGGTTCGAACTGCACACGGTCCCGGCCGAGGTCCCGGCCGTCTACGACATGCTGTGCAGGGGCGAATCCCTGGGCGTCTTCCAGGTGGAGAGCCGGGCGCAGATGGCCATGCTGCCGCGTCTGCAGCCCCGCGTCTTCTACGATCTGGTCGTGGAGGTCGCCATCGTCCGCCCCGGCCCGATCCAGGGAGACATGGTCCATCCCTATCTGAAGCGTCGGGCCGAACGCCGCGCCGCCCAGAAGGCGAACCTTCCCTTCGTCATCGACTATCCGCACCCACATCCGGACTTTGGCCCGAAGGACGAACTGAAGCGGGTCCTCGACAAGACCCTGGGCGTCCCGCTGTTTCAGGAGCAGGCGATGAAGATCGCCATGGACGCGGCGAAATTCTCTCCCGCCGAAGCCAACGGCCTGCGGCGCGCCATGGCCACCTTCCGGCACATGGGCACCATCGGAACCTATGAGGAAATTTTCGTCGGCCGGCTGAAGGACCGCGGATACGATCCGGTTTTCGCCCAGAAATGCTTCGATCAGATCAAGGGCTTCGGCGAGTACGGCTTCCCGGAGAGCCACGCCTGTTCGTTCGCCTTCCTCGTCTACATTTCCGCCTGGGTGAAATGCTTCTACCCGGACGCCTTCGCCGCCTGCCTGTTGAACAGCCAGCCGATGGGGTTCTACGCGCCTGCCCAGATCGTCCGGGACGCACAGGAGAACGGCGTCGAGGTCCGACATCCCGATGTGAACGCCAGCGACTGGGACGCCACGCTGGAGCCGGGCCGGGGGCAGGAACGCCGCGCCCTGCGCCTCGGCTTCCGATCCATCGACGGGTTCAAGAAGGACTGGGCGCTGAAGATCGTGCAAGAGCGGGCTCTCGCCCCTTTCCGCGATCTGGAGGACCTTCGGATCCGCGCCGACCTGTCGCCGTCCGCCCTCGACAGGCTGGCCGAGGCCGACGCCTACGGTTCGCTTGATCTCAGTCGCCGTCAGGGCATGTGGGTGGCCAAGGGGGCGGCGCCGGCGTCCAGCGCGCCCCTGTTCGCGGCCATGGGGCTGGACGAGGCGGACGGAGCGCCGCCGGCGGCCCTGCCGCGGCTGACCGAGGCGGAAGAGGTGGTCGGCGACTATCAGACCATCCGCCTGTCGCTGAAGGGTCACCCGGTGTCCTTCCTGCGCGAGCGGCTGACGAAGGCGGGGGCTGTGACGACCGCGGCCTGCAAGACGTTGAAGGACGGGCGTCGCGTGCGGGTCGGCGGGGTCGTGCTGGTGCGCCAGCGCCCGGGCTCGGCCAAGGGCGTGGTGTTCCTGACCATCGAGGACGAGACGGCGGTGGCCAACCTGGTCGTCTGGCCCGATGTGTTCGAGCGGCTGCGCCCCGTCGCCATGGGCGCGCGGATGGTGCTGGCGGTCGGCAAGATTCAGCGGTCGGAGGAGGGGGTGACCCACTTGGTGGTCGAAGACCTGGTCGACTGGACCCCGATGCTCGGCCACCTGTCCACGGACCCGACCCCGGGTTCGGGTCATTCGCCGACGCGCGGACGGCATCCCAGAGATGTGCGAATCCTCCCGGGATCTCGGGATTTTCACTGAAATTCCGACGGGGAATTCGAGGACGGATTTTGAGGACAAAGCGAAGACAAGACAGAGACAGGAAGGACATCCCCGCCAGTTCACCTGCGGTTCATCGCCGCCCTGTGACGGTTCGATTATCCATAAGGCTTGTCCGGTCTTGCCCGGCGTGCTGCTTATGCCGGCTTGAGCGCGCCCTGTTCGGCGCGGCGTTAGGGAGTGGGCGGTTGATCCAGACCGAAAAGGGAGCCGGAAACAGGCTCAGGAAATCACAGGCAACGGGGGCAAACCGATGAATCTCGTCATCATCCTCGGCGTCATCGTCACATTGGTCACCGGCCTGCCGGTGCTGATGCAGATCCTGAAGAACCACCCGAAGGGGCTGATCACCTGCTTCTTCGCCGAGATGTGGGAGCGGTTCTCCTTCTACGGCATGCGCGGACTGCTGATCTTCTACCTGACCCAGCATTTCCTGTTCGACGACAAGTTCGCAACCGGCCAGTACGGCACCTATGGCTCTCTGGTCTACCTGCTGCCGCTGCTCGGCGGCATCGTCGCGGACCGCTACATCGGCACGCGCAAGGCCATCATCTTCGGCGCCGTCCTACTGGTCATGGGCCACGGCCTGATGGCGTACGAAGGCAATCCGGCGCGTCAGACCCTGGCCATCGGCGGCGAGAACTATGCCGTCCAGGTCGAGGGCCGCGGCGCCGAACGGATCACCGAAATCAACATCGGCGGCCAGGAATATGCCTACACCGAGGGAGAAACCGGCCTGAGCATCGCCGGCCTGCCCGCCGATTCCGTCGTCCCGGCGACCGTTCCGACCGGCCAGTACGAAATGCAGATCGAACGCGACCCGATGGGCGTCAACGCCTTCTACCTGGCGCTGTCGCTGATCATCATGGGCGTGGGCTTCCTGAAGCCGAACATCTCCACCCTGGTGGGTCAGCTCTATACCCAAGGCGACCCGCGGCGGGATTCCGGCTTCACCCTCTACTACTACGGCATCAATCTGGGTTCGTTCTGGGCGGCCGTGCTGTGCGGCTATCTGGGCCAGACCTTCGGCTGGGGTTGGGGCTTCGGTCTCGCGGGCCTGGGCATGCTGGCCGGTCTGGTGGTTTTCATCCTCGGCAAGGGCCTGCTTCAGGGCAAGGGCGAGAGCCCCTTCCCCGAGCTGATAAAGAAGCCGGTCGTGGGGCCGATCAACCGCGAATGGCTGGTCTACATCTTCGGCGCCCTGGCGGTGATCCCGATGATGTTCATCGCCCGCAGCCACGAGTTCGTCGGCTGGGGCCTGATCGCCTCGACCCTGGCGGCTCTCGCCTTCGTTCTCTACGTCATCGTGGTCAAACTCCAGCACGACAAGGTGGGCCGCGAGCGCATGATGCTGGCCATGGTGCTGGTGTTCGGTTCGGCGGTCTTCTTCACCCTGTTCGAACAGGCCGGTTCGTCGCTGAACCTGTTCGCGGAGCGGAACGTCGACCTGGCCGTGACCTCATCGGCCGGGACCTTCCTGGGGATCCCCTATGGTTCTCCGGAGCAGCTGGCCGCCGCCGGCATCGTCCCGGGCGCCTGGTGGAGCTGGATCGACACATCCCTGACGGCGTCGCAGACCCAGTCGTTCAACGCGGGCTTCATCCTGATCTTCGCGCCGGTCTTCGCGGCCCTCTGGGTCTTCCTGGCCAAGCGCAAGATGGACCCGAACCCGGTCGTGAAGTTCGGCCTCGGCATCATCCAGGTCGGCCTGGGCTTCCTGGTCGTGGTCTGGGGCGCCAACTCCGGCATGGTCGATGACGCCTTCCGCACGCCTCTGGTGCTCTTGGCCATCCTCTATCTGCTGCACACCCTGGGCGAACTCTTCCTGTCGCCCGTGGGCCTGTCGGAGATCACCAAGCTTTCGGTGCCTTCGATCGTCAGCTTCATGATGGCGGTGTGGTTCATGGCCTCGTCCATCGCCCACTTCGTCGGCGGCATCATCGCCGGCCTCGCCGGCACCGAGACGGTCGGCGGCGAAGTGACCAATCCGGCGGCCGCGCTGCAGAGCTCGCTGGATTCGTTCAACACCATCGGCTGGATCGGCGTCGGCATCGGCGTCGCCTTCATCCTGGTCAGCTTCGTGATCTCGAAATGGTCGAACGGGGTCAACGACCCCAACAACCACCCGGGACCGACCCTCACCGAAGGCGGACACGAGGACGGCAACGTCGCGCGTCCGGAGGCCTCGACGGCCGGCTGATCGCCGATCGTCAGTGAAGAGAAAGGCGGCGTCCGCGGGCGCCGCCTTTTTCGTGTCTCAGAGCGTCTTTCTGAGCTGCAAGAAGACCCAGGGCGTCGCGCTCTGCCCGCGTTCCTCGCGGAACGACAGGGGGGCGACGTTGCGAGGGCCTGAATAGACGAACCGCTCGCGACGTCTTTCGCGATCGGTCGCATTGCCGACATCGACACGCAGCGTCAGGTCCGGGCGCGGCTTCCACTGGGCGTGGACGAGAACGAACGGCTCGTCCTCGACATAGCGCACCTCCCGGATGCGGTACTGGATCGGGTCGTCGACGTTGCAGCCGTGCTCGAAGCCCCAGGACCAGCGGCCGCCGCGAAGGTCCTGATTGAACTCCACACCGCAGCCGAACGGCAGCCGCCCGCCGATGCGGCGTTCCTCTCCGGTCAGAGGATCGGTGACGCGGGACTGGTCGAAGCTGACACGCCCCGAGAGGCGGGCGTTGGACAGGCCCAGCCGGTCCATGGGCAGGGTCAGGACGACCTGCTGCTGGTTCGACCAGCCGTCGCCGATATTGCCGACCGCCTCGAAACCCCCTGTCAAAGGGATGATGTCAATGATGTCTTCCAGCTGATGACGACGCAGGGTCACGGTCAGGGCTCCCTCGCCCCAGAAGCGGCGTTCGTAGACCGCTTCGTAGGTCCAGACCTTGCCGGGCTCCAGCTCCGGATTGCCGCCCTCGACCTGATTCAGATCGACGTCGGCCGAGGCGACGAAGTCGCCGAAGTCCAGCTGACCCACCTCGCGCTCGATCCGCAGGCGCAGCTGGTGGTCGGCGATAGGGGTCCAGGTCAGCTGTACGCGCGGCTTAGGATAGACGAAGGTCTCGGTCAGGTCGCTGTCGCCCGATTGGCTGATCTCGGACACCTCGACACGCAGGGCGGCCTCGACGGTCAGTCGGGGGCTGGGCCGCCAGGTCGTCTGGCCGAAGACCTCGCCGCGCAGTTCCTCCACCTTGACCGAGGCCGAGGGCAGGGGGATGGGTACGCCGTTCTCGGCATAGGTCGTCGTGCTGTCGAGATAGTTGTAGGCCGCCTCGCCGCCGCCCTCGAAGGCCCAGCGGTCCGATCGGCGGAAGCGCAAGACGGCCCGGCCGATCGTCTCGCCCTCGGTCGAATCGCCGCCGAAGACGGTGGTGTTCGGGCCCGAGATCGACCGCGACTGATCGTCGTCGGCCTCATAGCGTTGCAGGGCGGTCAGTTCCAGTTCGGTTCGTTCGCCGAGCGGCCGCGACCAGTTGGCCCCCAGCTCGGCCTCGACCTCCTCGCCGTCATTCTCGGACCGTTCGTCGCGACCCGTCCCGGCGCGAATCAGGGTGTCGATCGAGTTGATGGTCTCGCCCCAGCCCAGCACGCCGTTAACCCTGAGCAGGCCGCCGGCGCGCCGACCCTGCCAGACGGCCGTGCCGCTGACGTTGCGGTATCGGTCGTAGCGGTCGAGCTGTGCATCCTGGATCAGGGCGCCGGCCGCATTGTAGCGGCGGCGATAGCCGTCGCCGGTTCCGTCGGTGCGATCGGTGGTGGCGCTGAACGAGGCCTCGAGCTGGTCCTCGCCTTCGCGACGCGACCATGACGCCCTCAGCAGCGGACCCAGATAGCCGTCGGGATAGGTGTAGACGTTGGCCTCCAGCACCGTCTGGACCTGGACCGTGCGCTTCAGGACGACGTTGGCGACGACCGATCGGCCCCGCATGTCGATGCCGGGCGCGCCGCCTCGGATCAGTTCGATCCGTTCGACGCTGGCCGCCGAGATGCGCTGAAGGATTTGGTCGAGGCTGTCGGACTTGGAGGACGGCCGATCGCCGTCGATCAGGACGTTGCCGGCCGCTCCGGCGAAACCGCGCGTGCTGGAGTTGCCCGTGTCCAGCCCGAAGCCCGGCAGGCGGGCGATCATGTCTAGGGCGGTGTCTGGGCTGGAGCCGGCGAAGAAGACGGGTTCAAAGACGAGGACGCCCTGCTGGGCCGTGTCCACCTCGGGCGCCTGGGTGGCGGGGCCGGTGGCGACGGGCGCCTGCGCCGCCGACGCCGGCGCCGCGCTCTGTGCGGCGGCGGTGAACGGAGCGGCGACGAGGATGGTCGTCGCCAGCAAGAGCGCCTTGGTCATATGGAATTTCCTCTCCCTCAGAGGACCCATAAGGCCGGCTTCGTTCACCGCCAGTTACAAGCCGGACAGGTGGATCGCATCGCCGAAGGATCGCGGCGATGCAGCCCCCCGCTCAGAAGGTCTTGCGGACGCGGATCTGCCAGAAGGTCCGCGGGTCGATGGGGCGGAGCTCCACATAGTCGATCGGACGCGCCGGGGTGCGGTTGGCGAAGACGGTCCGCTCGACCAGGAAGTCGTTCCAGATATTGACCTTGACCATGACCGACAGGGTCGGCGTGGGCTTGTACTCGACGAAGCCCTCGAAATAGTCGCTGCCAGTGAAGCCCGAGGTCTGGTCCGGGTCGTAGGAGAACTGGCGCAGGCTGGCGAGGTAGGTGGCCGACCAGTTGATCTTCCAGCTGGTGATGTCCTGGGAGAGGGTGAAGCCGGGCTGCGACGGGCGGACCTGGGAGATGGGGCGTATCTCGCCGGTGGTCGGGTCGCGGACCTCGGTCTTGTTCCAGGTGTTGCGGAACTGGAACTGGCCGCCGGAGAAGCCGCTCCAGTCCAGCGGCACCACGACATTGACCGCCAGCTGGTCCAGGGTTCCGTCGCCGATGTTGCCGGTCGCCGACAGGTTGCCGGGCAGGGGCAGACGGTCGATCACGTCGATGATCTCGTCGTGGCGATAGCCGATGGAAACGATGCCGTCGCCGAGGAAGCGGCGCTCGTAGACGAGTTCGGAGATCCAGCGCTGTTCCGGCTCCAGGTCGACGTTGCCGCCGAACACCTGGTCGTCGCTGAGCTCGGCGGAGGCGGCGAAGTCGCCGAAATCAAGCTGGCCCAGCTCGCGCTCGAAGCGGAAGCGGACCTGGTTCTGGGGCATGGGGGTCCAGGTGACCTGGACGCGCGGCTTGGCGAAGAAGAAGCTCTTCTCCAGATCGGCGTCGCCGGACTGGCTGATGGTCGAGGCCTCCAGACGCAGGCCCCCTTCGACGGTTAGGTTGGGACGCACGCGCCAGGTGGCCTTGCCGAAGGCCTCGCCGCGCGTCTCCTCGACGGTGATCGAGGCGGACGGAAGCGGCACGTTGACCCCGCCCTGCAGGAAGGCCTGATCGACCGACAGCATGTTGTAGGCGACCTCGCCGCCGGCCTCGACGGTCATCGACGACGACCGCTCCCAGCGCAGGAGCGAGCGCAGGATGGTCTCGGAGGACTCGCCGGTGGATTCGAACCGCTGCTCGGGGCTGATGACGGCGCCGACCCGGTTGTTGGAGATCGAGGCGTTCTCGAACTCGCTCCATTCGTGGATGAAGCGCGTTTCCGAGGTCAGGCCGGTTCGGACCGGGCGGGTGAAGACCGCGCCGAGTTCGCCGCTGGTCCCTTCTTCATCGAAGGAGTTCTCACGCAGGATGTTGGGGCCGTCCTGGCGGCTCCACTGGCTGTAGTCGTTCTGGCCGATGCGGGCGGTCAGGTCGATCTTGCCGCCCAGGAAGGCGTTGGCGTAGTTGCCGCGAATGCCCTGGCCGCCGCCGTGCTGGTCGTTGAAATAGCCTTCGTCGCGCAGGATCGTCCCGTCGGGACGGCGGCGGATGACGCGGCCCACGCCGTTGGCGTCGCTGATCGAGACGCCGTCCGACAGGGTGAAGCCCATGATCCGGTCACCGTCGCGGGCGGTGAACTGGTAGGAGCCGTTCGCTGCGTCGCGGCCGCCCTCGAACAGGAAGGCCGTTCCGGTGACGATCGACTCGCGGCTGGACTGGGTCTTGGTGATGACGTTCACGACCACCGAATAGCCCTGCATGTCGATGCCCGGGGCGCCGCCGCGGACGAGTTCGATGCGCTCGACCTGGGCGACCAGGGTCCGGCCGAGGACCGAGGAGCCGGTGTCGTTCTTGGACGCCGGACGGGCGCCGTTGATCAGGATGTTGCCGACCGCGCCTTCGAAGCCGCGCGAACCGTCCCCGTCCTGAACCGAGAAGCCGGGGACCCGGTTGACCATATCGAGGGCCGTGTTCGGGCGCTGGGCGGCGAAGAAGTCCGGGGTGAAGACCAGGACACCCTGCTGGCTGGCCTCGGCCGTCGGTTGCGGCGCCGGCGCGGTCTGGGCGACAGCCCCGCCGGCGGTGAACAGAATGGCCGTCGTGGCCAGAAGAATGGTCTTGGTCATCGCCTGGGGTTCCCCTCGTTGCTGGTGAGAGGTGTGACGACCCGACGTATTCATCTCCAGTTACAAGCTGGACAGGTGGATTACATCTTCGACAGCATTACAGCGGCGCAATCTTCGTGGCTTATTCCGACGAATACTGAACAGTCGAACTG
This sequence comes from Brevundimonas sp. NIBR11, assembly GCF_027912535.1. Taxonomy (NCBI): domain Bacteria; kingdom Pseudomonadati; phylum Pseudomonadota; class Alphaproteobacteria; order Caulobacterales; family Caulobacteraceae; genus Brevundimonas; species Brevundimonas sp. NIBR11. The sequence continues at coordinate 147,507 of NZ_CP115465.1, forward strand.
ACGTCATTCACGGGCGCGACGGCTGCACTTCGGGCCTCTTCGGCCTGCAGTTGCTTCCAGCGTTCGGCGCGCTCGGCGGCGTAATCGCGGCGGGGGCCGTCGAAGCCGAAGGAGCGAGAGCCGTCGCCGAGCGGATCGCGAGGCGGCGTCGACCTGGTGACCTCGACGACGCGCGTATCGCTGACCGGGGTGGGCATAGGCATGCGCGGGGTCGGGTCGCCCAGGGATTCGTCGCCGATCCAGGCCGGGGGCGGGAGGGTGTCGTCCATGCGCGTCTCGGGAACCCGCTCCAGCACAGCCCGATCGAAGCCGTCGTTGAGCATCCCGACCTCCATGGTCGAGCCGGGATCGACGGTCGGCTCCACCGGGGGCACGAGGGCGATGGAGAGGGTGTCACCCAAGGCGTGACTGGTCCTGGACCCCCCGAATGCGAAGGCCCCGGCGCCCAGAACGCCGACCGCGGCGACGACGGCGAGGCCGAAACGGACGTCGGTGCGGTTGAACGGGTGGGCCATGTCGGAGACCTTGTGACGGAGGACGTGACGGAAACACAGGGGCATGCGCGCCGGTTCCGCCCTGCCGCCACGGTTGAGCCACATCGCCTTCTGATGGTGGAGTGAGTGGAGAGGGAATCGAACATGCGGACATGGCTGACGGGACTGGCGCTGATCACGGCGCTGGCGGGGACGACCCCGGTCTGGGCCCAGGAGACGCAGGAAGATCGGGTCGAGGATATCGTCGTCACCGCCCGTCGCGCCGGTGCGCCGATGTGGACGGTGGAGCGGGGCTCTTCGACCGTCATCCTCGTGGGGGCGATCCGTGGCGTGCCCGAGGGGACGCCCTGGGATCCGGCCGCGCTGGAGGCCGCCACCGCGCGGTCCCAGCACGTGATGGCCGGCACCGGCGTTCGCGGGTCCGTGAGCGATCTGTTCCGCGTCATCTGGCGGATGCGGAGCCTCACGAGCCTGCCGAACGGGACCACCTCGGCGGACTATCTCGAGCCGGAGTGGCAGGCGCGGCTGGACGCCATCGAAGCGCGCACGGGCAAGGACTACAGCCGCCGAAGCTTCCTTCTGGCGCCCGGTGATCTGCTTCGCGACGCCGCCGGGTTCGGAGAGGACACGACGGACGATCCGACGGCGGTCGTGCGCCGGGCGGCGCGGTCGGCTCGGACGCCCGTGCGCCCAGTGGAGCCCGAGACGCGTGGGAACCAGCTGATCGAAGACCTTCTGAACGCCCCGCCCGCAACGCGGCTCGTCTGCATGCACGCTGCGATCCAGGCGGCGGAGGCCGGGCCGGAGGCGGTGTTGGCGCGAGGGCGAGCCTGGACCCGGCTCCAGGTCGCCGAGGTGATGGCGTCTCCGATCCAGCAGGCGCTGGAACAGTGCTGGCCTTGGGGCGACCCGGCCCTCGGCCCGCCAATGAGAGCGGCCTGGGTCGGGGCCATCGACACGGCGCTCAGCGAGCCCGGGGTGGCCATGGCGGTCGCGCCCTTGGGCCTTCTGGCCGAGCCGGGCGGGGTGCTGGACCAGTTGGAGGCGGATGGGCTGGACGTGCGCGGGCCGGACTGGAAGGCGGAAAACTGAGCGGACCGAAAACTCCGTCCTACCCGGTGAACCTCATCGGATGTCGAAGACTGCAACCCCGGAGCCTGGACGCACGTGGCGTCAGCGTCGGTCACAGGTCGGTCGGCGCTTGCCGAATGATGCGGAGCGGTGTCCGGTTTCGGGCTGAACCCTCACGTCCGCTCTCGACCCATGGTAGACATTGGGCAGGTCTGCTTGCAGGCAGCCTCGACTGATCGCACCTCGCGGAGAGCCGCACAGAGTGGGCGACCCATGCAGTGCAAGGGGCCGACGTGAAAGCCGTCGCCCCCCTCGGACCAGCCTTCGCTCGCCCAGACTAGAGACCTTTGGCTGACAGGCTCGTGCACCAAAGTTTCGAGGCGCAGAACTCTTTCAACTGCTGCTAATCCCGCCTAGTAACGGCGTTTTACTAGGGGGAGTGAGATGGGAAACGGAAGATTCTTGAAGGGGGTGCATCTGGCGAGGAAAAGCCGTGCTTTCATCGCTTTCGGTCTCGCGGCGATGGCCGTGTTTGGTGCCGGTGGAGTGGAGGCACAGACCATCAGTGAGTTCCGCCTCCGCGGACCTGGCGGCGCCAACGACGAGTACGTTCGGGTTTCGAATGAAACAACTACGCCCATTACGGTAGTGGCTTCATCTGGTACCGGCTGGGCGATTGCTGCGTCTGATGGCGTGGTCCGCTGCACCATACCAAACGGTACTGTTCTCCCGGCGGGTGGTTCATTCTTGTGCGCTAATTCGGGTGCGTTCTCTCTCGCCGCAAATCCTTCGGGATCGCCAGATGCGACCTTCACCACGGACATCGTGGACAACGCCGGGATCGCTCTTTTCAACAACGACACTGGCGGTGGAAGCTTTACGTTAGCCAACCGCATGGACGCGGTCGGATCCACGTCAGAAGCGAACACACTGTATCGGGAAGGCGCCGGCTACTCAGCCCTCACGCCGTTCTCGATAGACTATGCCCTTACACGCGACCGCTGCGGTAAGCAGGGTTCGATCACTAGCTTCGCTGCGTGTACGTCTCCCGGTAGAGCCATGGACACCGGCAACAACAGCACCGATTTTATCTTTGTCGACACCAACGGCACCTCAGCCGGTGCAGGGCAACGCTTGGGTGCTCCTGGTCCGTCGAACCTGGCTGCCCCTGTCGCCGCCGGGGCACCGTTTTCCAATGCGCTGATCGACAGCTGCAGCGCTCTGAATGCGTCTCCCAATCTTGTCACTGATCCAACGTCGACGCCTGCCCAAAACTCGACCTTTGGCACGCTGGACATTCGTCGCACATTCACGAACACGTCGGGCCAACCCATCACGCGGCTCCGGTTTCGGGTGATTGATTTGACCACGTTCCCCGCGCCAGCCGGGATCGCTGATCTCCGACCAAGAACATCCAGCGATCTGGTGGTTACCGTCGATCGTGCCCCATGCGGTGCCGGCACTACCAACATTACGGTGTTCGGAACCACACTCGACCAGCCACCATCCCAGCCCAATGGCGGCGGTTTCAACACTACCTTGTCAGTGCCCTCGGTGACTGTGGGGACTCCGCTCGCCCCCGGGGCTTCCATTGACGTCCGCTTCCTCCTCGGAGTTCAACAGTCTGGTGCATCTCGTTTCGCAGTCGTCGCTGAAGGTTTCCCTGCTGGCGGTGGGATTTTCGAGTTCTGCGATGGCGCAGGCTGCGCGGCGCCGACCGTCCCTGCCCCCGTCCCGACCATGACGGAGTGGGCGATGTTCCTGTTCGGTTTGATCCTGGCGGGCGGGGCAGCGCTTCTTATCCAGCGTCGACGCCTCATCGCCTAACAATCTAAACCTGACCTGAGCGGCCCTGCTCGTGACGGCGGGGCCGTTTTTATGTCTGCCTTCCACCCATCTCAGACCCGCGAAGAATCTGCTGTCGAGAATGGGCAGGGGGTCGTTTCAGACCGCCGTGCCGCCGACCGTCAGGCCGCCGATCTTGAGCGAGGGCTGGCCGATGCCGACCGGGACGCCTTGCCCCGCCTTGCCGCAGACGCCCACGCCGGGGTCGAAGGCGAAGTCGTCGCCGATCATGGAGACATTGGTCAGGGCCGTGGCGCCGTCGCCGATCAGGGTCGCGCCACGCACCGGGGCGGTGATCTTGCCGTCCTCGATCAGATAGGCCTCGGTGCACTGGAAGACGAATTTGCCGTTGGTGATGTCCACCTGTCCGCCGCCGAAATTCGCCGCATAGAGGCCGCGCTTCGTCGAGGCGATCATGTCGGCCTTCGAATCCTTGCCGCCCTCCATGAAGGTGTTGGTCATGCGGGGCATGGGCTGGTGGGCGAAGGACTGGCGACGGCCGTTGCCGGTGGCGCGCTGGCCCAGCTGACGCGCCGAGAGACGGTCGTTCATCAGGCCCACCATGATGCCGTCCTCGATCAGGACGGTGCGGGAGGTCGGTGTGCCCTCGTCATCCACGCTGAGCGAGCCTCTGCGGCCGGCGATGGAGCCGTCGTCGACGATGGTGACACCGGGGGCGGCGACGCGCTGGCCCATCATCCCGGTGAAGACGGATGAGCCCTTACGGTGGAAGTCGCCTTCGAAGCCGTGGCCGATGGCTTCGTGCAGCAGGACGCCGGGCCAGCCGGCGGCGAGGACCACGTCCATCTCTCCGGCGGGGCAGTCGACGGCTTCGAGGTTGACCAGGGCGCCGCGCAGGGCCTCGTCCACCTGGGCCTGCCAGCGTTCGGGCTGGATCCAGGTCTCGAACCCGGCCCGGCCGCCGGCGCCCGAGGACATGGTCTCGCGACGGCCGTCCTTCTCCACCGTGATGGAGACATTGAAGCGGACGAGTGGGCGGACGTCCTGAACCTTGAGCGCGTCGGCGCGCAGGATTTCGATGGCGCGGCGCTCGCCGACGATGGAGGCCGAGACCTGGACCACGCGGGGATCGCGGGCGCGGGCCCAGGCGTCGATCTCCTGCAGCAGCGCGATCTTGTCGGAGAAGGCGGGCGAGGCGAGGGGATCGACCGCGTCGTAGAGCTTCTGGTTGGTGGCGCGGGGGCCTTCGGCGGTGACGCCCGCATGGCCGGACTTGGCGAGGGCGGCCGAGTCGGCGGCGCGGCGGAGGGCGGCGGCCGAAATCTCGTTGGCGTGGGCGTAGCCGGCGGTCTCTCCGGCGACGACGCGCAGGCCGAAGCCCTCGGTGGCGTCATAGGCGGCGGATTTCAGGCGGCCGTCGTCGAAGACGAGCGATTCGGATTCGGAGCGTTCGAGGAAGAGCTCGCCGTCGTCCGCCCCGCGCAGGGCTCTCTGGAGGATGGAGAGGGCTTCGTCGGGATCGACGCCGGACGTTTCGAGGAGCGGCGGCGGGGGCGTGTGCAGGGTCATGGGACACAGGTAGGCGCTTGGGCCTCGCGCGCCAATCCTCCCCCGAGGGGGAGGGGGACCACGAAGTGGTGGAGGGGGCCGGCCGCAGACACCGTGTCTGAGGCGAGCCCCCTCCGTCGCTACGCTTCGCTTCGCGCCACCTCCCCCGGTGGGCGAGGATCTGTTGATAGCGGCATTACTCGCTCGAAGGACGTTCCGCAGCGGGGTAGTCCACGTCGCCCGAGCCCGAGATGTCGGAGTTCACCGTCGCGGGGCGGGTGGTCAGATCCACGTCGCCGGAGCCCGAGATCGAGATATCGGCCTTGCCGGTCGGGGCGACGGTGGCGTCTCCCGACCCTGCGATGGCGACATTGGCGTCGGTGGTGACGAGCGAACCGAGATCGGCGTCGCCTGATCCCGAGATGTCGACTTCCAGGGCGCGGGTGCGGCCGGTGGCCGAGACCTCGCCCGAACCCGAGATGTCGATCGACAGGGTGTCCTGGTCGTAGTTCCGCAGGTGGACGTTGGCCGAACCCTCGACGTTGAAGCTGTTCACGTTCGGGGCGGTGACGACGATCTTCACCTCTTCCGAATGGACCCAGATGCCGCGGCCGCCGTTGCGCCGTCCGAAGACGACGGTCTCGTGGTTCGGGCCGTCGCGGTCCTCCCAGGTCAGGCGGCCGTCCACGAGGCGGACGCGCTCGACCAAGTTGGCCGGGCCGGTGACGGTGACGCTCGCGGTGTCGCCCTGGACGTAGTCGACGTCGGCCGAGAGATCGACGGTCAGGGTCTGGCCCCCGCTCCATTCGATCGTGCGGGTGGTGTCGGGGCCGCGCGTGCCGTCGTCGCGTTCGAAGCGGACGGTGTCGCCGTCACGGTCGTGGAAGGTCCACTCCCAGCCGTGGCGGGCCATGTCGCGGCCTCCGAGGGCGAAGGCGCCGGCGAGGGAGGCCGTGGCCAGGACAAGCCCGGCGACGGTGATGATGAGCAGGGTCCGGATCATGCGCGATCTCCCAGGGCGACGGCGTTGTGTTCAGGCTCGAGCGCGGGCTTGAGCAGGCGATAGTGAAGGCGGGCGAACCAGACGATGGCGTTGACCAGGCCGATGGTGGCGATGGCCAGGACCGCACCGGCCGAGGCGGCGCCGGCCATCAGGCCGAGACCGGTCAGGATCGCGGCGCCGGCGCCGCCCGGGACGTCCAGGAAGGGGCCGCCGACCATGATGCCGCCGCCAGTGATGAAGACGGCGATGACGGCGATGCCGATGCCGAACATGGCCCCGATCACCCCCATCAGGATGGGCAGGAGGATCAGGATGTCGATCGCGCCCAGACCCAGGACCGCGAAGACGGCGGCGGCGGCGGCGGACGGGTTCTTCTCCTGGCGCCAACGCTGCGCACTTGTTTCGGCGCGGAGTTCACGGGCCAGACGGGTCGGATCGCCGAGAGCGGCGGCCACTTCGGCCTCCGAACGACCGGCGGCGGCGCCGTCTTCGAAATGGGTCTCGTAGTCGGAGACGATCTCGGCGGCGACCGACATCGGCAGGCCGACGAGGCCCTGTCTCAGGCGACTGAGGAATTCTGTGCGGGTCATGCGGGCTCTCCAGGCTCGGCGACGGCGGAAACGGCAGGCAGGGGGGGCGCATCGGAGACGATGGCGTCCACGGCCCGGGTGAAATGGGTCCACTCCGCCGACTGGGCGGCCAGGGCGTCGCGACCGGCCGGGCTGAGCCGGTAGTATTTGCGCGACGGGCCCGACGATGATTCGACCAGATAGGTCTCGACCAGGCCGTCGGTCTGCATCCGGCGCATGAGCGGGTAGATGGTGCCCTCGCCCATGTCGATCGCGTCCGACAGCCGGCTGGCGATCTCGTAGGCATAGCTGTCGGCGCGGGCCAACAGAGCCAGGACGCAAAGCCCCAGCACCCCCTTCTTCAACTGAATCTCTATGGTTTCCGGCATTCCGAACACCTCCTTTGATAATCGGAGGCTATGGCAAGGTATCTTGCGGCGCAAGGTAGCTGGTCAAACATGACAGCGATTTAAGGAACGGGGTTCGCCGCAGCTTCGCCACGAAATCGCACATGCGGCGCCTGATCGCTTGGCAACCGCGAGAGGGGGAGATATGGACCGGCGCTGAAACGCCGTGTCTCCAGAGAGTCCGGCCAAGACTTTGCGAGTGGATCGCAACGACTTGATGCAGATGACTTTGATGAGGATTTCTCGCATGGGACTGGGCACCCGAGCCCTGAGCAAGATGGGCGGCGCTTTCGCCACCGCGTCGCTCGCCGTCTTCTTCGCCACGCCGACGTGGGCGCAGGACCTGATGGGTCAGCCGACGCCGGGCGGCATCGCGCTGCAGCCGGCCGCCTCGCCGCTGAAGCACGAGGCGCACATGTTCCACGATGCCATCCTGCTGCCGATCATCACCGCCATCTGCGTGCTGGTGCTGGGCCTGCTGGTCTGGATCGTGATCCGCTACAACGCCAAGGCCAATCCAGTCCCGGCCAAGTGGAGCCACAACACCCTGATCGAGATCATCTGGACGGTCGTCCCGGTGATGATCCTGGTGGGCATCTCGCTGTTCTCGTTCCGCCTGCTGTTCGCCTATCACGACATGCCGACGCCGGACCTGACGGTGAAGGCCACGGGCAACCAGTGGAACTGGGCCTATGAGTACCCGGACCAGGGCATCGCCGAATACATCTCGGCCATGCTGCCGGAAGACGAGGCCCGCGCTCAAAACGTTCCGTACCGCCTGGCCGCCGACGAGCCGATCGTGGTGCCGGTCGGCAAGACCGTCCGCGTGCTGGTGACGGCCGCCGACGTGATCCACGCCTTCGCCCTGCCGGCCTTCGGTCTGAAGACCGACGCCGTCCCGGGCCGCGTCAACGAAACCTGGTTCCGCGCCGAACGCACCGGCGTCTTCTACGGCCAGTGCTCGGAACTCTGCGGCGTCGACCACGCCTTCATGCCGATCCAGATCAATGTCGTGACCGAGGCCGAGTTCGCCGCCTGGGTCGCCTCCAAGGGCGGCTCCATGACGCCGAAGACGGCCGAGGCCGCTCCGGGCGGCACGACCGCCCAGGTCGCCGCCGGCACGACCGGTGCGGCCACGGCGACCGACGCCGCCGCTGCCGCGACGGGCGCGGGCGAAATCCCGACGGCCCAGACCGCCACGACCCCCACCGCTCCTGCTGCGACGGCTCCGGCCGCCGCTCCGGCCGCCCAGTAACCGCGAGCCAGAGACCGACATGGCCACCGACATCACCGCAGACACCCACGCAACGCCGGGCCACGACGCCCACGCCGAGCACGACCACAAGCCGGGCTTCTTCACCCGCTGGTTCCTGTCCACCAACCACAAGGACATCGGCACGCTCTATCTGCTGTTCGCCATCATGGCGGGCATCGTGGGCGGCTTCCTGTCGGGCCTGATCCGTCTGGAACTGGCCGAGCCGGGCATCCAGTATTTCGTCGAAGGCGGCCTGATCCAGCAACTGGGCATCGTCGAGGCGTCCAAGCACGGCTACAACGTCACCGTCACGGCCCACGCCCTGATCATGATCTTCTTCATGGTCATGCCCGCCATGATCGGCGGCTTCGGCAACTGGTTCGTGCCGATCATGATCGGCGCGCCGGACATGGCCTTCCCGCGCATGAACAACATCTCCTTCTGGCTGCTGGTCGCGGCCTGGGTGCTGCTGTGCCTATCGATGTTCGTCGACGGCGGTCCGGGCAAGGGCTTCGGCGGCGGCTGGACCATCTATCCGCCGCTCTCCACCGTCGGCCACACCGGTCCGGCCATGGACCTGGCGATCTTTTCGCTGCACGTCGCGGGCGCCTCGTCGATCCTGGGCGCGATCAACTTCATCACGACCATCTTCAACATGCGTGCGCCGGGCATGACGCTTCACCGCATGCCGCTGTTCGCCTGGTCGGTGCTGATCACCGCCTTCCTGCTCTTGCTGTCGCTGCCCGTTCTGGCCGGCGCCATCACCATGCTGCTGACGGACCGCAACTTCGGCACCCACTTCTTTGACCCGGCCGGCGGCGGCGACCCCGTGATGTTCCAGCACCTGTTCTGGTTCTTCGGTCACCCCGAGGTGTACATCCTGATCTTGCCCGGCTTCGGCATCATCTCGCACATCGTCTCGACCTTCTCGAAGAAGCCCGTCTTCGGCTACCTCGCCATGGCCTACGCCATGGTCGCCATCGGCTTCGTCGGCTTCATCGTGTGGGCGCACCACATGTATACGGTCGGCATGAGCGTGAACCTGCGCGCCTACTTCATCGCCGCCACCATGATCATCGCCGTGCCCACGGGCGTGAAGATCTTCAGCTGGATCGCGACGATGTGGGGCGGCTCGATCAGCTTCAAGACGCCCATGCTGTGGGCCATCGGCTTCATCTTCCTGTTCACCGTCGGCGGCGTGACCGGCGTGGTCCTGTCGAACGCCGGCATCGATTACAGCCTGCACGACACCTATTACGTGGTCGCCCACTTCCACTACGTGCTGTCGCTGGGCGCCGTGTTCGCGATCTTCGCCGGCTTCTACTACTGGTTCGAGAAGATGTTCGGCGTGAAGTACAACGAGTTCCTGGGCGCCACGCACTTCTGGATCATGTTCGTCGGCGTCAACATCGTCTTCTTCCCCCAGCACTTCCTGGGCCTGCAGGGCATGCCGCGCCGCTACATCGACTATCCGGAAGCCTATTCGCTGTGGAACCACGTTTCCTCGGTCGGCTATGCGATCACCGTCGTTGGCGTCGGCGTCTTCCTGATCATGCTTCTGGAAGCCGCCATCCGTCGCCGCCCGGGCGTCGCCAACCCCTGGGGTGAAGGCGCCACGACGCTGGAGTGGACCCTGTCCTCGCCGCCGCCGCACCACCAGTTCAACGAACTGCCGGTGGTGAAGGGCGACGATCACTAAGCCGCCAACGTCCTTGCACAAGGATCAGGGCCGCCTCCCGACCCCGGGAGGCGGCCCCTCTCATTTGATGACCCAAGCTGAAGCTCAGACCCCGTCCACCACCCAGCCGGAAGACTTCTTCCAGCTTCTGAAGCCGCGCGTCATGTCGCTGGTGGTGTTCACGGCCGCGACGGGCCTCGTCGTCGCGCCGGGCGCGATCAACCCGATCGTGGCCGCCATCGCCATCCTGTGCATCGCCATCGGCGCGGGCGCAGCGGGCGCGCTCAACATGGCCATCGAGGGCGAGACCGACGCCTTGATGCGGCGCACGCGGGGTCGTCCCGTCGCCGCCGGTCGGCTGAAGCGCAACGACGCCATCGCCTTCGGCATCGTGCTGTCGGTCTTCTCGGTCATGCTTCTCGGCATGAACACCAACTGGTTCGCGGCCGGGCTGCTGGCCATGACCATCGTCTACTACGCCGTCTTCTACACGATGATGCTGAAGCGCCGGACGCCCCAGAACATCGTCATCGGCGGCGCGGCCGGGGCGTTTCCGCCCGTGATCGGCTGGGCCGCCGCGACCGGATCGGCCCCGTGGCAGGCTTGGCTGCTGTTCGCCATCATCTTCCTGTGGACCCCGCCGCACTCCTGGGCGCTGGCCCTCTATTCGGCCGGCGACTACGCCAAGGCGGGCATTCCGATGATGCCGGTGGCGCGGGGCGCCAAATCGACCCGTCTTCAGATCCTGATCTACAGCCTGATCTTCGTGCCGGTTGCGATCGCGCCGGGCTTCGTGGGGCTTGGCGGGACCATCTATCAGGTGGTGTCAGTCGTCGGCGGCCTGGGCTTCCTGGGCCTGGCCGCACGCCTGTGGCGCTCACGCGCCGGGGATGCGCCGGACAAGGCCGAGGCCGTGGGACGCGAAGCCGCATTGTACGACGTGCGCGCCGAGGCCAAACCGGCCCGCAATCTTTTCGCCTTCTCGATCCTGTATCTGATGGCCCTGTTCGCGGCCCTTCTGGTCGAGAGCTTCGTCGTTTCCGGAGCCTGAGTTCATGCCCGCCCCCCAATACCTAACGCCCGAACAGCTGGCCGCCCGTAACAAGCGCAGCCTGTGGATCGCCCTCGGTCTGGTCGCCTTCATCGTGCTGATCTTCACCACCACCTTCATGCGGATGCAGGCCAATCTGGCGGCGCGAAAGGAGATGGATCGCTCGATGGCCGCCTCCGCGCCCCAGATGCCGACACAGACGCCGCAAATGGCCGAGGCCTCCAACTGATGGCCGCGCCCCGGTCCGCCAAACTCGTCGCCATGATCTGCGCCGGCGTCGTGGTGACCATGACCGGCGCGGCCTTCGCGGCGGTGCCGCTGTATCGAATGTTCTGCCAGGTCACCGGCTTCAACGGCACGACGATGAAGGCCGACAAGGCCTCGGACGTCGTGCTGGATCGAACCGTCAATATCCGTTTCGACACCAATGTCCGGGGTCTGCCCATGGTGTTCAAGGCGGAACAGACGACCCAGCGCGTCCGCATCGGCGAGACGGGCATCGCCTATTTCGACGTCACCAACACCTCTGACAAGCCCATCCTGGCGCGCGCCAGCTACAACGTCGTGCCCGAGCAGACGGGGGCCTATTTCCAGAAGCTGCAGTGCTTCTGCTTCGACGATCAGACGATCGGCGCGGGCGAGACCAAGCAGTTCCCGATGCAGTATTTCGTCGCGCCCGAGATGGTCGACGACCCCGAGGTCGACGGCGTGACCGAGATCACGCTGAGCTACACATTCTATCCCGTGTCGGAAGACAACGCTTCCAGCACTGGCGCGGGCTGAACACCGACGCTATAGCCCGTTCAAACTTCTCTTCTCTCGCCGATTCAGAGACACAGACGCATGGCCCACGCCGCTCCGCATCACGACTACCACCTGGTCGATCCCAGCCCCTACCCGCTGGTGGCGTCCATTGCGACGACCGTCATGATGGTCGGCGCCGTGACCTGGATGAAGGGCCTGTTCGGCCTGCCGGAAGGCACGTCGTGGCTGTTCTTCGCCGGTCTCGCGGGCGTGCTGTACTCGGCCTTCGGCTGGTGGTCGGACGTGATCAAGGAAAGCCGCGCCGGCGACCACACCCCGGTCGTGTCGATCGGCCTTCGCTACGGCATGGTGCTGTTCATCGCCTCTGAAGTGATGTTCTTCGCCGCCTTCTTCTGGATGTTCTTCGAGATGGCGGTCTTCAACGAGGCCCGCGCCCACATCCCGGAAATCTCCAACTGGGCCGACACGGCCGCCGCCTGGTCGACCTGGCCGCCGAAGGGGGTCGAGGTTCTGGACCCGTGGCAACTGCCGCTGCTGAACACCGTCATCCTGCTGCTCTCGGGCACGACCGTGACCTGGGCTCACCACGCCCTCCAGGTGGGCGATCGCAACGGCGCCAAGCTGGGCCTGATCATCACCGTGGCCCTGGGCATCCTGTTCACCTCGGTGCAGGCCTACGAATACCACCACATCATCCACGAGAACCTGTTCTTCAACGAGGAAGCCGCCAACTCGGGCCTGTACGGTTCGATCTTCTTCATGGCCACGGGCTTCCACGGTTTCCACGTCCTCCTGGGCACCATCTTCCTGGCCGTCTGCCTGATGCGCCTGCTGGCAGGCCAGTTCACGCCGGAGAAGCATTTCGGCTTTGAAGCCGCCGCCTGGTACTGGCATTTCGTGGACGTGGTCTGGCTGTTCCTGTTCGCCTTCGTCTATGTGACGTTCGGCTAAGGACGGCGTTGGACCCTCGTCCATCCCAGACTGAAAACAGTACGCCGGCGCGGATCGATCAGGTCCGCGCCGGTTTCGTTTGCCGATGTCCGAACTGCGGCAAGGGGCGATTGTTCGAAGGCTTCCTGAGGGTGGTCGACCGCTGCGCCGTCTGCGGCTTCGACTTCACCCGGCTGAACACCGGCGACGGGGCCGCGATCTTCATCATGCAGATCGCCGGCGGGCTGGTCGTGTTCACCGCCTTGTTCGTCCAGGTCGCCTACAACCCTCCGATCTCGGCGATGCTGGCCGTCGCCATTCCTCTGGCGGGCGCGCTGTCGCTGGGGCTGATGCGGCCGGGCAAGGGGGTGATGATCGCCCTGCAGATGCGCAACGGGACCGCCCGCGATGAGTGAGCCGAAGACCCGTTTTCCGATCCTGCTGACCGTCTTCATCGCGGCCTGTCTCGTGGTCTTGTGCGGGCTGGGGACCTGGCAGATGCAGCGGCTGTCGTGGAAGGAGGGGCTGATCGCCCAGGCCGAGGCGGCTGCGCAACTGCCGCCCGCGCCCCTGATCGAGGTGCTGAACGCCGCCGATCCGGAGTTCCGGAAGGCTTTGGTGGTCTGTCGCGGTCTGCCGACCGCGCCCTTCGTCGAGCTGCAATCCATCCATGACGGCCAGCCCGGCGTGCGGCTGATCTCGGCCTGTAGGCCCGAAGGGATGGGCGAGACCTTCCTGGTCGATCGCGGCTTCCTGGCCGACAGCATATCGTCGCGGCCGCGCGTGCTGGAGACGACCCTGCCGCTGTCGCTGGTGGTGGAGCTGCGTCGGTCGCCGCCCCCGGGCGGGATGACGCCGCCGCCCGAGGGGACGCATTTCTACGGCCGGGACAATGCCGCCATGGCTGCGGCCCTGGGCACGATGGCGCCGGCCGAGTTCACGCTTTTCGCCCTGACCTCGCCCAATCCGGAACTGGGCGCCCTGATCGCGGGCGCGCCGCCGGCGGCGTTTTCGAACAACCATCTGGGCTATGCACTGACCTGGTACGGACTGGCGCTGGCGCTGGTCGGTTTCGATGTGGCCGTCCTGCTTCGCAGGTACAGAAAGACCAAACCCTGACCGCTTCCCTGCACACCCTGTCCAATGGCGTCCGCGTCGTCTGCGATCCCATGCCCGGGTTGAAGACCCTCGCCCTGACCGTGGCGGTCAAGGGCGGGGCGAGATGGGAAACCGAAGCGCGCTCGGGGTGGTCGCATCTTCTCGAACATCTCGTCTTCAAGGGCGCGGGCGAGATGGGGGCGCGCGACATTGTCGAGCGGATCGAGGCCGAGGGCGGGTCGATCAACGCCGCCACCGGATACGAGCGCACCAGTTTCGAGATCCGGGCTCTGGACGGGTCTCTGCCACTGGCTATGCAGATCGTGTCCGACCTCGTCTTCCGCCCCACGCTGGACGCCGCCGAGATCGAGCGCGAGAAGGACGTGGTGGCGCAGGAGATCGCCGAGGCCTTCGACACGCCGGACGACCACGTCTTCGAAATGGCCCAGACCCAGGCGTTCGCGGGCCAGCCACTGGGGCGGCCGATCCTGGGCTCCATCGCCAGCCTGAAGCCCGCCGACCGGGCGACCATGGGCGACTGGCGCGCGCGGCTCTATTCGCCGGACCGGATGGTGGTGGCGGTGTCGGGCGCGGTGGACGAGACCGAGCTTCTGGCCTTGGCCGAGCGCTGTTTCGGATCGGCCGTGGCGGCCCCGGCCGATGCGCCGGAGAAGGCGTCGTTCGTCGGCGGGTCGGCGGCCCTGACGCGGAAGATCGAGCAGGCCAATCTGGTGTTCCAACTGCCGTCGTTGGCGGCCAGCGATCCGGCCATTCCGGCCCTGCGTCTGTTCACCGAGATCCTCGGCGGGGGCATGGCGTCGCGCCTGTTCCAGAGCGCGCGCGAGGAGCGGGGTCTGGCCTATGCCATCGACGCCTATCAGGAGCCTTATGACGATGGCGGGGTTCTGGGAATCTATGCGGGCGCGGCGGCCGACCGATCGGTGGAACTGGCCCAGGTCTGCGCCGACGAGGTCCGCGACCTGACGCTGAAGGGGCCTACGGACGCCGAGCTGTCGCGGGCCAAGGCGGTGTTGAAGGGATCGCTGTGGATGTCGGACGAGAGCCCGGCCAGTCGCGCGGGCCGGATCGCCGCCCAGACCCTGATGTTCGGCGCGCCCGTGCCGTCTGACGACACGGCGGCGCGGATGGAGGCGGCGACGGCGGCGGACCTGAAGGCGGTCGGCGAGCGGGTGCTGGCGTCAGGCAAGGCCTCGACGGCGGTGCTGGGGCCCAAGGCTGCGGCGCCAGCGGGGCGTGCGTTCGTGGAGCGGGTGGCCTCCTAGGGATCGAGAGGCTAGGCTGCGTCCATGGCCCTCCTCGACTGGATGACGGATGCGACCGGGCCCGTGGTCGAGGGGCAGGGCGTCTTGTTGCGGCCGCCGCGCACGGGCGACTATTCCGCCTGGGCCGATCTGCGAGAACGGTCCCGCGAGTATTTGCAGCCGTGGGAGCCGTCCTGGCCCGACGACGATCTGACCAAGGCGGCCTATCGCCGGCGGCTGGGGGTCTATGCGCGTGAGATGGAGCTGGGCCACGCCTGGCCCTTCTTCGTCTTCGATGCGCAAGGTCGGACCCTTATGGGCGCCATCACGCTGTCCAACGTTCGGCGCGGCGTGGCCGAGACCGGGACCCTCGGATACTGGGTCGGCCAGCCGTTCGCGGGGCGGGGCGTGGCCACGGCCGCCGTCAGGGCCATGACCGGGTTCGCCTTCCGCTCGGCGCGGCTGCACCGGCTGGAGGCCTCCTGCCTGCCGACGAACATCCCCTCGCGGCGGGTGCTCGAGAAATCGGGCTTCGTGAAGGAGGGAGAGGCGCGGGCTTATCTCAAAATTAACGGCGCATGGGCAGATCATATCCTGTTCGGCCTTGTGTCGGACGATGTCGCCGTGTCCTGAAGGAACGCCTGAGCCCGTGACCCCGCGACCCCGCACCATGACCTGGGACGCGACCACGGCCATCGAGGCGCTGGCCGCCGCCGATTCCGCCCTGTGGATCTGGACGCCGGGCGAGGATTCCATCCGCTTCACCGGGGCGACCCGGTCGCTGGGCCTGGGCCCGCTGGCGCCGGAGTGTTCGGGCGCCGCCTTCATCGCCCTGGCTCTGCCGCAGGATCGGTCGCTGGCCGAGCGCATCCTCAAACCCGCCGCCGAGGGGACTGAGGTCGCCGTGCGGCTGCGCATGCGCGGGTCAGAGACTTGCTTGTGGCGCGGGGTGTGGCTGGAAGACGGGCTGCGCGCCGCCGGGATGGTGGCGCTGGAGGCCAAGGTCGCCGGCTCCGACAAGGACGTCCTGACCGGTCTGCTGGACCGCAAGAGCTTCCTCGGCCGCGCCGCCGAGACCCTGACCGCGCCCGGCGAGTACGACATGGTCGTCGCCGACGTGGACCGCCTGCGTCGCCTGAACGAGGCCCTCGGTCACGAGCGCACGGACATGGTGATCTCGGCGCTGGGCTCGCGCATGGCGGCCGCCTTCTCGTTCGACGCCAATCCGGCCCGGATCGGCGAGGATGAGTTCGCGGTCGTTCTGCCGCGGGGGGTCGGCAACGCCGCCGACCGCCTGAGGGACGCGCTGGAACAGCCGTTGCGGGTTGCGGGCTTCGACATCTACCCGACCGTCTCGATCGGCTCGGTGACCTTCGAGGGCGGGCCGGACGCGCCGGACGCGGCCGAACTGCTGCGCCGGGTCGAACTGGCCGTGGCCGCCGCCAAGAAGGCCGGGCGCGGCGGGGCCGCCGCCTATGGCCGGGCGATGGAATCGGACAGTCTGTCGCGACTGGCGCTGGAGGCGGATCTTCGGAACGCCTTCGTGCGCGGCGAGATCGAACCCTTCTTCCAGCCGATCGTGAACCTGAACACCGGGGCGGTGGCCGGGTTCGAGGCCCTGGCCCGCTGGCGTCACCCCAAGCGCGGTCTGGTGCCGCCGGACGAGTTCCTGGGCCTGACCGACGAGATGGGCCTGATGAACGATCTGGGCCTGATGATGATGACCCAGTCGGCGCGTCAGCTGGCGGAGTGGCTGCAGCGCCATCCCTCCGCCGGCAAGCTGTTCTGCAGCGTCAACCTGTCGGTCGGCGAGATCGAGCGGCCGAACCTGATCGAGGACGTGGCGCGGGTCATTCAGGAGACGGGCCTGCCGCGCGGCGCGCTGAAGCTGGAGGTCACCGAGGGCGACATCATGCGGGATACGGCGTCGGCCGCCGTGATCCTGCAGAGGCTGAAGGATGTCGGGGCGTCGCTGGCGCTGGACGACTTCGGCACGGGCTTCTCGTCGCTGAGTTACCTAGCGCGCCTACCGTTCGATACGCTGAAGATCGACCGCTATTTCGTTCTGACGATGGACAAGGACGAAGGCTCGGCGAAGATCGTCAAGTCGGTCGTCAACCTGGGTCGCGACCTGAACCTGGAGGTCGTCGCCGAGGGTGTGGAGAACGCCGGGCTGGCGGCGCTGCTGCTGGACGCCAGCTGCCACTACGGCCAGGGCTTCGGCTATGCGCCCGCCCTGCCGGCGCAGGAGGCCGAGGTCTATCTCAACGAAAGCCTGTCGGACGGGGTCGCCCCGCTGAAGGCGCGGTCAGCTTAAGCTCTTCCCGACTGGCCCGACAGCATGGCGGCGTCGACGCCGAGGCCGGCCAGGGCGCGGCTCCATTTGGTGGCGAAATCGGTGTCGAACAGCAGTTCCAGATCGGCGTCGGCGGTGAGCCAGACATTGTCGCCCAGCTCCTCTTCCAACTGGCCGTCGCCCCAGCCGGCGTAGCCGAGAAGCAACGTCGAACGACGCGGACCGGTCGCCGGATCTGTCATGGCCGTCAGGGCCTCGCGCGTGCCGGTCAGGGCAAGGCCGGCGCCGAACGGGGTGGACGTGTCGTCGATCATCCAGTCGTCGGTGTGCAGGACGAAGCCGCGCTCCATCTCCACCGGGCCGCCGACCATGACGGGGCGGCCGCGCGCCTGTTCGGGCGCGTTCAGCGCGAGCTTGGACAGGACGGCCTGCAGGTCGACGCCGGGCGCGGGGCGGTCGATGCGGACGCCCATGGCGTGGTCCGGCTCATGGGCGCAGACCAGAATGACGGCGTGCTCGAAGCGCGGGTCGTCGATGCCGGGCATGGCCACCAGAAGCCGGCCCGTCAGGGATTGGAAGTCGTCCATACGCAGATGATCGGTGCGCGCCGGGGCTTTCGCAAGGCGGCGCCGATCACGATCGCGCTTGGCGGTGGCTCTTGTCGAGCCTATCTGACGCAGGTCGGCGCACGGCGCCCCATTCCAGACCTCTTTGGAGCCTTCCATGACGATCCAGATCGGCGACCGTATCCCCTCGGCCACCCTGTCGCAGGGCACGCCGGAGGGCCCCAGGCCCGTCAACACCGATGAGTTCTTCGCCGGAAAGACCGTCGCCCTGTTCGCCGTCCCCGGCGCCTTCACCCCGACCTGCTCGGCCCGTCACCTGCCGGGCTATGTCGACAACAAGGCTGAGCTGAAGGCCAAGGGCGTGGACGTGATCGCCTGCATCTCGGTCAACGACGCCTTCGTGATGAACGCCTGGGCCGAGAGCCAGGGCCTGACCGGTGACGACGTCGTCATGCTGGCCGACGGCAACGGCGACTTCACCCGCACGATCGGACTGGTGCTGGATGGAAAGGGCTTCGGCCTCGGAGAGCGTTCGCAGCGCTATTCGATGCTGGTCAAGGACGGCGTCGTGACCCAGCTGAACATCGAACAGGGCGGCGAGTTCAAGGTGTCCTCGGCCGAGCACCTGCTGGCTCAGCTTTGATCTGAACACCCGTGCATCCCCGCGAACGCGGGGACCCGGTGCTTTCGTGAGGCGCTAGGCGTGGGATCGCTTTCAGTGTTCGCCGGATCCGTCACATCACCCACAGAACTGGGGCCCCGACTTCGCGGGGATGCACGGTGGGTGATGTGAGCGACGTCTTCACTCCCGAGAAGCGCAGCGCCGTCATGCGTCGGGTCAAGGGGCGGGACACCTCGCCCGAGATCGCCGTGCGCCGCATCTTGCGCGCTGCGGGGATCGGCTATCGGCTGGGCGGGCGAGGCCTGCCCGGCAAGCCGGACATCGTGATGAAGGGGCGGCGGACGGTCGTCTTCGTGCACGGCTGTTTCTGGCACAGGCATGACTGCGCGCGGGGGTCGCGGAAGCCGAAGCAGAACGCCGACTACTGGACCGCCAAGATCGGACGGAACATGGTTCGCGATGCGGATGTGACGGCGCGGCTGACCGCCGACGGCTGGCGCGTGATCACCGTCTGGGAGTGCGATCTGAAGGCGCTGGATGCGGCGGCCCGGTTGGTGGCCGAGGTTCAGGCGGCGACGATTTCGACCGTGTCGTCCTCGGAGGCGTCGCCCGCCAGGACGTGGTCGAGGGCGCCGAGCAGGGCGGGGGGCGTCAAAGGCTTGGAGACGAAATAGGTCATGCCGGCGGCCATGCAGGCGGCGATGTCGTCGGGGGCGGTGTCGGCGGTGACGGCGATGACGGGGACCCCGGCGTTGATCCCGTCCCCAGCGCGAAGGCGACGAGTCGTCTCGCGGCCGTCGAGCTCTGGCATCCGCACGTCCATGAAGATGACGTCGAAGGCCTTGGTCTCGCACTGGGCCAAGGCCAGGAGGCCGTCAGCGGCGGTCGAGATATCGCAGCCTAGCGGGGCCAGGATCAGCTCAACCGCGCGACGATTGATGTCGTGGTCGTCGACGACGAGGACACGCAGGGGACGGTCGTTGTCCTCCTCCATCTCCGGAGCCTCGTCGACCACGGGCTCGGGCGCGACGTCGACGACGGGTTCCGGCGCGGCGGCCGGGCGGACAGGCGCGCGCGGGGCGAGGCTGCGGACGATGTCGCCCCGGCTCTCGTCGTTGAAACCGGATGGCGTGGCGACGATCGTCTCGCCGCGCGGCAAAAGCAGGGACAGGGTGAAGGCTGCGCCCTCGCCCGGACGGCTGCGGGCGGTCAGGCGGCCGCCCATCAGCTCGGCCAGGTCGCGGCTGATGGAGAGCCCCAGGCCAGTGCCGCCGTGGCGGGCGCTGACGCCCTCCGCGGTCTGGTCGAACGGAGTGAACAGGCGGGTCAGCTGCTGGTGCGTCATGCCGGGGCCGGTGTCGGCGACCTCGATCAGGATGGCGTAGCTGGACGGTTCCTCCTCCCAGGCCGTGAGGCGCAGGGTGACCGAGCCTTCGGTCGTGAACTTCATCGCGTTGGAGACGAGGTTGTTCATGACTTGACGCAGTCGCATCGGGTCGCCCTTGACCGAACCGGGTATGCTGGCGGCGCCCTCGACGCGCAGGGTCAGACCCTTGGCGCGGGCCTCGCCCTGCCAGAACATCAGGGTCTGGGCGATCAGGCCGCGCAGGTTGAAGTCGACGCGCTCGACCGTCATCCGGCCGGCGTCCAGCTTGGCGTGATCCAGAAGATCGTCGAGCAGGGCCTTCATCATCACGCCGGCGTCGGTGATCAGGGCGGCCTGGGCCCGGGCGGCGCCGTCCGTCGCGCCCTTCTCGAGCTCGGCGGCGCCGGTCATGATGGCGCTGATGGGTGTTCGCAGGTCGTGGCCCACGGTGGCCAGGAAGGCCGCTCGGCCGGCCATGGCGCGTTCGGCCTCGGCGCGACGGCGGTCGGCGTCGAGACGGGCGGCGCTCTCGGCGTCGGCGGCCTGGTTCATGCGCTGCCAGGTCGACAGGCAGTAGATGCCGAAGACGATGAAGGCGACGGCGGCAGCGGTGACGAAGGAGGTCGGGGCGCCATACCAGCTCATCCAGACCGGGGTCGCAGCCATGTAGAGGAAGTGCGGGGTGAGGGTCGTCGCCAGCACTTCTTTGGAGCGCGGCGAGTTGACGACGCCGTAGATGGCGCCCGAGGCGGCGAGGACGGCGGCGCAGACCCCGCCCATGGGGCCGCCGGTCAGCCACAACGGGATCGACAGGCTGCCGAAGGCGGCTGCGTTGAGGAACAGGACGGCCACGCCGATGGCGGACCGCACCGGGCTCATCCGTTCGAACTTGCCGCTGTTGATCGGGGCGAAGACGATCATCTCCAGCAACTGGATCAGGAAGTAGGTCCCGACCCACAGGCTGGAGAAGGTCCAGCCGAACAGGGGGCTGAAGACCATGGCGGTGGCGGCGCCCATGCCCAGACGCTGGAGCAGGGCCTTGCGACGACGGCGAATGGCCGGCGCGCCGGTCGGCGGCGTATTCGTGGTGGCCTCCGACATTCTGCCCCCGGCAAAGCGCGCGGTCTTCGCCACGCATCGGGAAACAATGGCGCCTCGGCCCTAACGCTCCGTCAACGGGCGGTCGAAATGGCTTCGCTGATGCTGGTGAAACCTTCGGCGCGGACGCGGGCGGCGAGGTCCCGCTTGATCCGGCCGACCAGACCGGGGCCCTCGTAGATCAGGGCGGAATAGATCTGGACGGCGCTGGCGCCCGCGCGGATGCGGTCCCAGGCGTCCTGGCCCGAGGCGATGCCGCCGACGCCGATCAGGGGGAGGCGACCTTCCGACGCAGCCGCCGCATCCTTGAGCGCCGCCAGGGCCTTGCCGCGCAAGGGGGCGCCGGACAGGCCGCCGGTCTCGGCACGATCAGGCGAGGTCAGGGATTCGGGGCGGTCCAGGGTGGTGTTGGAAACGATCAGGGCGTCGATGCGGTGGGCGAGGGCCGCCTCGACGATCATCGCGATCTCCGCCGAAGTCAGGTCGGGGGCGATCTTGAGGAAGACGGGGGCGGGCGTGGCGCGCGCCTCGTCGATGCGGCCCAGGAGGTCGTCCAGGGCGTCGCGGCCCTGGAGCGCGCGCAGGCCCGGCGTGTTGGGCGAGGAGATGTTGATGGTGAAATAGTCGCTCAGGCCCGCGAGGCGGCGCAGCCCCGCCACATAGTCGGCGGCCTTGTCTTCCGTATCCTTGTTGGCCCCCAGATTGGCGCCGACGACGGCCCTGGGGCGGCGGGACAGGTTGTCGGCGAAGGCCTCGAGCCCTGCGTTGTTGAAGCCCATCCGGTTGATGATGGCTCGGTCCTGGGACAGGCGGAACAGGCGGGGCTTGGGATTGCCGGACTGGGGCATGGGGGTGACCGAGCCGCATTCGACGAAGCCGAAGCCGAGGCGGGACAGCCCGTGTAGGGCCTCTCCGTTCTTGTCGAGACCGGCGGCGAGGCCGATGGGGTTGGGGAGGTCGAGACCCGCGACACGGGTGCGCAGGACCGGGCCGTCGGCACCGGCGGCGGGCAGGGGCACGGTTTTCAGGGCCGTGATCGCGAGGCTGTGAGCCGTCTCCGGGTCGAGATTGCGCAGGATCGCCGCGCCCAGGTCCGGGATCGGCATCAGGCGGGAACCGTGAAGGGTCTGGCTTCGGTCACCGCCGACACCGGAAGGTCGCCGTAGATGTGGGGGAAGCGGGCGCCGCCGCGCGATTCCTCCCAGACGACCTTGCCCTCAAGAGCCGCCAGATCGACGGCGAGCAGCATCAGGTTTTGGCGCCCGGCGTAGTGTTTGCGGGCCGTCTCATCCAGCTGTGCGGCGGTCGAGAGATGAATGTAACCGTCGGCGATATCGACGGCGGACCCGGCATAGACGCCCTCGGCCATGGCCTCGCGCCACTCGGCGGCGTCGATGATCTTGTAGGCGGTCGTGTCGGTCATTCTTCCGCGCCGCCGCCGAAGGCCTTGGGCGTCAGGAAGCCGTCGTAGGCGCAGCGTCCGGCGACATCGACCTCGAAGATGGCCGCCGCGCCGGTCGGGAAGCCGCCGGCCATCCGGTCCAGGATCGACGGCGAGGCGGCGCTCTCAGTCAGGTATTCCATGGCCAGAAGCTGGACGCCCGGATTGTGGGCCATGACCAAGAGGCAGCCGGTCTGATCCTCCAGGTCCTCGACCAGGCGGCGGATGGTGTCGGTCGAGGCGTCGTAGAGCCTGGGCTCGACGCGGACCTCCACGTCGCCAAGGGCGTCGTGCATCGTCTCCCAGGTCTGGCGGGTGCGGACGGCGGGCGACACCAGGGCGAGGTCGGGGCGCAGGCCCTTGTCGGCCAGGATCCGGCCCATCAGGGCGGCGTCGTCGTGGCCGCGCTGGGTCAGGGCGCGGTCGCGGTCGAGGCCGCTTTCGGCCATCCGCTCGGTCTTGGCGTGGCGCATCAGGATCAGGCGGTGCATGGCCCGCGCTTAGCCGGGTTCGGCGTCTCTATCCACCCTGTGCGTGACGGGACCGCGCGTCACGGGCTGGGGCTGGAGGCCGGGCGCCCCGGCGCGCACGCGCTGGGCCGAGCCCGAGGGGCGGATTCGGGCGTAGGCCTGCCGCGTGGCTTCCAGCAGGATGACGCCCGCGAACCCCGGCGCGATACGGCGACCGACCTGTTCGAAGCCGTCGGCCAGACCCAAAAGCGGCGTCCACGGCGGGACGTAGAGGGTCTGGGACCAGGCGGTGGGTTCGAGCCCTGCCGCCCGCACCAGCCGTTCCAGCTGGCCTCGTGTGAAAGGGCGGCCGTGGCCGAAGGGGGTGGCCTCCGCGCGCGCCCACATCCCGCCCCGCGCGGCGGCGGCCAGGATGATGCGGCCTGCTGGGGCCAGGGCGCGGACCGCCTCGGTCAGCAGTTGGGCAGGGTCGTCGGATTCCTCCAGCGCATGGACCAGAAGAACGCGATCGAAGGCGCCGGCCGGGAAGGGAAGGCGCTTGTCGTCGACCAGCAGGGTGCGGTTGCGGCCCACGGCGGGCCAGTGTTCGACCCCCTGTCCCGAGGGCATGGCGGCGACGACGCGACGCGCGCCGACGAAGGCCTCCAGCCAAGGCGTGGCGTAGCCGATCCCCAGGACATCACAGCCCGGCGCCTCGCCCCAGGCGTCATCCAGACGCCGGGCCAGGAGCCGACGCACCAGGGCGCCGGTCGGCTCGCCGTAGAAGGTTCGCAAGTCTTCGATGGCGCGACGCATGATGAGACTTATATGGCGAGGAGCCTTACCAAACCAAGACGAGCCCCAAGGACGACCCCATGCCCCTGACCGTTCACCTGTTCCCGGCGCGGAGCGACAACTACGCCTTTCTGGCGCGGGACGAGGCGACGGGCGTGGTCGCGGCCATCGATACGCCGGACGCCCAGGTCATCCTGGACGCGATCCAGTCGCTGGGCTGGGGCAAGCTGGACCGGATCATCAACACCCACTGGCACCCGGATCACACCGAGGGCAACGCGCGGCTGAAGGCCGAGACAGGCTGCGATATCTGGGGTCCGGAAGAGGTCCGCAAGGTCGCGCCGCTGGATCATGTGGTCGAGGAGGGCGACATCGTCATGATCGGCGAGACGGCCCTGCATGTGACGGCGACGCCGGGGCATACGCTGGGCCATGTCGTGTTCCGCTCGCCGAAGGACGCCATCGCCTTCACCGGCGACACCCTGTTTCCGCTAGGCTGCGGACGGCTTTTCGAAGGCACGCCGGAGCAGATGTGGGACAGCCTTAGCCGCCTCCTCGCCTGGCCCGATGAGACAGTGCTGTACGGGGCGCACGAGTATACGGCGTCGAACGCCCGCTTCACTCTCAGCGTCGACGACCGGCCCGAGGTAAAGGCTCATGCGGACGCCATCTTCGCGGCGCGCGAACGCGGCGAGCCGACCGTGCCGACGACGATGAAGATCGAACGCGCCATGAACCCCTTCCTGACGGCCAGTTCGGCGGAGGAGTTCGCCCGGCGTCGAGCGGCGAAAGATGATTTCGCCGGCTGAACGGCCTACTCGCGCGGAGCGACGGCGCGGATGATGCTGGACGACGACGGTCGTCCGGCCTGTCCCTGACGCGGATCGACGACGACGCGCAGGTCGCCGTTGCGCGAGAAGGTCACAGAGCTGCGAGGTCCCTCGACCAGGGTGATGCTGCGCAGACCCGCAACGCGGTCACGGAAGGTGGGGGTGCGCGCCATGCGGATGACGGCCTCGGTCGTCACGATGAGCGCGTCGACCATCAAGGCCTCGGACTGGTCGCCGTCCAGGTTGATGACGATCAGCCGGCCCACCGCCTGGCTGACCAGACTGCCGCGCTGGTTCATCAGGGTGAAGAGGCGAATGGGGCCGAGCGTCGGCAGCTCCAGCGCCGGCGCAGGACCGATGCGGGTGGCCGGCGATCCGTTGGGCGCGCGCGTCGTATAGAGGGTCAGGCCGCCATCCGGGGTGACGCGCAGAATCTGGGCGCCGGCGTCATTGCGGAAAATGACGTCGCCGCGCGGGGCGGGGGTCGTGCGCAGGACCCAGGTCTCTTCCCGCCGCTCGAACCTGAACAGGGGACGGATCCCCCGGCCGTCGAAGATGAACCGCTCGCCGATCTCGGACGCATAGAGGCCGTTGGCCGGCAGGCCGCGCGGAGCCGGGTTGTCGTAGGTCTGATCGGCCTGGGCGTTGCCACGCGCCTGGGCCTGGGCGAGGCCCGGAGCGAGCAGGATCGCCAAAGCGACCAAGGCGAACGCCATCGTCGCCGGGATCGGCGATCGCGCCGTCTCCTGCTTGACCCTTGAACTCATGACCGAAAGCGATGCGCGGGGCGCGCGGCGGATTTTGGGCGACGAGAAGGTCAGCCGACCAAGTATTGACCACCGTTCAGCGACAGTGTGCAGCCTGTGACATATCCGGCACGCTCACCGGACAGCCATGACACCATGTCGGCGATCTCCTCGCCCTTGCCCAGACGGCCCACGGGGATCTGGGCCACGATGCCGGCGAGGACCTTCTCGTCCATCGCGCCGACCATTTCGGTGTCGATATAGCCGGGAGCGATGCAGTTCACCGTCACGCCCTTGCGCGCGTTTTCCAGGGCCAAGGCCTTGGTGAAGCCGATCATGCCGGCCTTGGCGGCGGAATAGTTCGTCTGGCCGATCTGGCCCTTCTGACCGTTGATCGAGGAGATGTTGACGATGCGGCCGAAGCCCCGGTCGCGCATGCCGTTGATGACCTGGCGCGTCATGTTGAAGACCGAGTCCATGTTGACCCGGATGACGTCAGACCACTGGTCCGGACCCATCTTGTGGAAGAAGCCGTCGCGGGTGATGCCGGCGTTGTTGATCAGGACGTCGATGGGACCCAGTTCGGCCTCGACCTCAGCCACGGCGCGCGCGCAATCGTCGAAACTCCCCACGTTCCCCTTCACCACCATGACGCCCAACTCGCGGGCCGTGGCCTCGGCCGCTTCGGTATTGCCGGAGTAACCGGCCGCCACGGCCATGCCGTCTTCCTTGAGGCGCTGAACGATCGCCTTGCCGATACCGCGGGTTCCACCCGTGACGAGAGCCACTCGAGCCATATGCGTTCCTGTTTTCCCTGACGGCCCGGTCTCGCGCCGCGCCTTGTCAGGGAAAACACTAGACTGCGCAGGGTTGCGCGGGAAGCCGCTGTTACCTCGCTTGATCAGACGATGCGGGCGGCTTCGTCGAACGTCAGGCGCGGGCTGCGCGGGAACAGGTTTTCGTCCGAGCCGTAGCCCAGGTTGACGATGAAGTTCGGCTCGATGTCGCCGTCGGGGAAGAACTCGGCCTTGACGCCCGCCGGGTCGAAGCCCGACATCGGACCGACGTCGAGGCCCAGAGCTCTCGCGGCGAGCAGGAAATAGCCGCCCTGCAGCGACGAGTTACGGAAGGCGGCCTCCCGA
Source organism: Brevundimonas sp. NIBR11 (assembly GCF_027912535.1). NCBI lineage: Bacteria > Pseudomonadati > Pseudomonadota > Alphaproteobacteria > Caulobacterales > Caulobacteraceae > Brevundimonas > Brevundimonas sp. NIBR11. The sequence goes on from NZ_CP115465.1 coordinate 173,795, forward strand.
CGACCGGCTTCGTCGCCGAACCAGTCGCGAGCGCCGGGAGCGTGCGGGAACAGGTGCGGCAGCTGGTTGTGAAAATTCATGTCGTAGCCGATGATCACCGTGACCGGGGCCTGGGCGGTCTTGGCCTGGTTTCCCTCGCTCATCAGCGGGACGAGGCGTGCCTTGGCCTCGGGCGAGGTCACGAAGACGAAGCGGGCCGGAGTGGTGTTGACCGCCGTCGGCCCGAACTTGGTCAGGTCGTAGAGCTTGTGCAGCAGCTCGGTCGGCACGGGACGGTCGGTCCAGCCGTTGCGGGTGCGGGCCTCGGTGAAGACCTGGGCCAGGGCGGCATCGCTCAGGGAGACGTCGCGGGCGGAAAGCGAATCGAAAGCCATCTGGGAAAACCCTCAAATCTACAACTGCATCAGCAGCTGTTGCATACAAGGGAGTGCAGGTGCGTCTGTTCAAGATTATTCGCATCAACTGCGGTTACAATTTTGTGAGGCCTACCACAGGTGTTTGCCGTCGATCACTGTCACAGGATGGTCGGCGGCTTCGAAATCGTCGAACAGACGGGCGTTGACGCAGATCTGGCGTTTGCCGGCCTTGAAGTCTTCCTGAGGCACGAAGACCGGGCTGTCGGCGTAGACATCGCAGCCGCAGCGTCCGCAGAAATTGTTCGACACCAGCTTGGAGTTCCAGAAATACGTGGACTCCTCGGCTCGGTCGCCCGGGAAGGTTCGCGTGAATTGGTCCGGGCGGAAATAGGCGTAGAGGTGACCGCGCTTGGAGCAGAAGCTGCAGGTGCAGCGGGTCAGCGTCTCGGGGACGTCGCCGTCGATCTGGAAGGCGATGTCGCCGCAGTGGCAGCGTCCCGTGATCATGACCGCGCTCGCTAAGGGCTATTTGACCTTCTCGATCAGCGCCTGCGCCGCCGCCGGGTTCCGCACCTTCGCTCCGGCGATGAAATAGGCGAAGACGTCGCCGCGCTGGGCCCAATCCCCGGTCTGCTTGGCGATGGCGTTCAGCTCCGCCGCGTTCATGCCGGTCGCCTCGTCCTCGCGGCTGGACATCAGCCGGGCGTAGGTGAAGTCGGCTGTCGGCTGATCGATCTTCGGCCAGGTCGGGCTTTCGTCATCGTCGGCATAGACTATGGCCGCGCCGTATTTGGCGGCGAGATCGTAGAACTGTTGAGTGTCAAAAGTCGGACTGCGGACCTCGAGCGCGTGGCGGAGTTGGACGCCGTCCTTCTCCTTGGGCAACAGCTTCAGGAAGCCCTCGAAATCGACCGGGTCGAACTTCTTGGTGGCCATGAACTGCCAGTTGATCGGCCCGAGCTTGGGTCCCAGCGCCGTCAGGCCCTGATCCAGGAATCGCTCGAGGCTTTTGTTGCCCTCGGACAGGACCTTGCGATTGGTGCAGAAGCGACTGGCCTTGACCGCGAAGACGAAGTCGTCCGGCGTCTCCTCGCGCCACTTCATCCAGGTGTCGATCTTGAAGCCGGAATAATAGGTGCCGTTGATTTCGATCGAGGTCAGCTTGGAGGAGGCATAAGCCAGTTCCTTCTTCTGGCTCAGTTTCTCCGGATAGAAGACCCCGCGCCACGGCTCGAAGGTCCAGCCGCCGATGCCGATGTAGGTTTGTCCGCTCATGCCGGTGTTGTCGCACCGGCGTCGGAAACCGTCAAAGCGGGGATCGGACCTTGTAGTCGACGCCCGTCAGGTACAGCCCATCCGACGGGGCCACAGGCCCGCAGGCGGCCCGATCCTTCGCTTCCAGCGCCGCCTTCACGTCGTCGGAGGTCCAGCGGCCAAGGCCGACCTCGACCAGGGTGCCGGCCATGGAGCGGACCTGGCGGTGCAGGAAGGAGCGGGCCTCGAAGACCAGATGCACCTCCTCGCCGACGCGGGTGACACGCGCCACGTCGAGGGTCTTCGCCGGCGACTTCGACTGGCAAGCCAGGTCGCGGAAGGTGGTGAAGTCGTGATGGCCGATCAGGTGGTTGGCGCCCGCCTGCATGGCCTCGGCGTCGAGGGGCTTGCGCAGGTGCCAAACCTTGCCGCGCTCCAGCGCCGGGCGACCGGGGCGGTTGAGGATGCGGTAAAGGTATTTGCGGCCCGTCGCCGAGAAGCGGGCATGCCAGTCGTCGGGGACGGCCGTGCAGTCGAGGATGGCGACGCCTTCCCTGATCAGGTGGGCGTTCAGAGCGTTCATGACCGTGGCGGCGGGCCAATCCTTGTCGAGGTCGACATGGGCGACCTGGCCGGTGGCGTGAACCCCGCTGTCGGTGCGGCCGGCGGCGGCGATGCGGACGGTCTGTCCGGAGAAGCCGTGGATGGCGGTCTCGATCGCGCCCTGGACCGTCGGCTGGCCATCCTGGGCCTGGAAGCCGTTGTAGGCGCCGCCGTCGTATTCGATGTCCAGACGATAGCGGGGCATCAGCCCAGGATCGTCCCGACGGGCAGGGCGAAACCGTTCAGGAAATCGGCAGGGGATTGCTGGGCCTTGCCCTCGCGCTGGACGCGGAGCAGGCGAACCGCGCCCTCGCCGCAGGCGATCAGGAGGTCGCCGCCCAGCAACTCGCCCGGAGCGCCCGAACCCTCGCTGGACAGGCAGGAAAGAAGCGCTTTGACGCGGACGGGGCCGTCCGGGCCGGGGGCCTCGAACCAGGCGCCGGGGAAGGGCGACAGCCCGCGAATGTGGCAGTCGATCTCGGCGGCCGGGCGGGTCCAGTCGATGCGGGCCTCGGCCGGGGTGATCTTGCGCGCATAGGTGGGTTCGCCGACCTGGGGCGTCTCGACGGCGCCGCCGCGTTCGATGGCCGCGAGGGCCCGAGTCCACAGGGTGGCGCCGACCGTGGACATGCGTTCTGACAGACTGGCGGCGGTGTCGTCTCGCTGGATGTGAAGCCGTTCGGACAGGAGGATGTCGCCTTCGTCCAGCCCTTCCGACATCCGCATGATCTGGACGCCGGTTTCCCGGTCGCCGGCCATTATGGCGCGCTGGATCGGGGCGGCCCCGCGCCAGCGAGGCAGCAGGCTTCCGTGCAGGTTGAAGCAGCCCAAACGCGGAGCCTCCAGCACGGAGGGCTTCAGGATCTGGCCGTAGGCGACGACGCAGGCGGCGTCGAGATCGAGGCTCTGGAAGGTGTCGATGGCGTCCTGGGCCTTCATCGACTGAGGCGTGAAGACTGGCAGACCCATGGCCTCGGCGAAGGCGTGGACCGGCGAAGGCGTCAGCTTCTGGCCGCGTCCCTTGGGGCGGGGCGGCTGCGAATAGACGGCGACGATCTCGTGGCCGGACGCGATGAGCTCGGCCAGGGACGGCACGGCGAATTCGGGGGTACCCATGAAGGCGAGGCGCATGGGCGATCCTCTAGGCTGGCGACGCCGTCAAAGCCAGTCGCCAGCCCATAGAACCGTGGTAGGCAGGATGCGGGAGATATCGATATGCGCAGCCTGTACCTGTGGTTTCTGCTCGCCTTCGGGGTGATGCTGTTCGGCTTCTGGCCGACGACAGTCGGGCCGTTCGGGCCGCCGGACACGATCCGCACGGTGCATGGCGTCTTCGCCTTGGCGTGGATGGGGCTGCTGGTTCTGCAGAGCTGGCTGATCGGCCATGGGCATGGCCGCATCCATCGATACCTTGGGCGGGCGTCGTTGTTGATCGCGCCGGGGCTGGTCATCAGCGCCTTTATGGTGGTGCTGGACAGTCTGCCGACCGGCGGGGCGGCCCATTTCCCGCGTGGGCTTCTGTTGATCCTGGTCTGGATCGACGTCTGGTCGCTGCTGCTGTTCGGCCTGCTTTACGGGCTGGCGCTGGCCCACCGGCGAAGGATGTTCCTGCATGCGCGTTTCATGGCAGGGACCGTGTTCGTCGCACTGATCCCGGCGCTGGGCCGTGCCTACGGGATGAACGTTCCCGCGCTGGGCGGTCTGCTTGGGGCGGTCAACCCAAGCTTCTGGACCGTCGAGGCGGTCCTGCTGTTCCTGATCGTGCGCGACTGGCGCGTGGGGCACAGAGAGGTGTCGCCGTGGTGGCTGACGCTGGGCGGGCTGGCGATGGTCCAGGTCACGATGACTCTGGCTCCGACCTGGCCTTGGTTCATCTCCCTGCTGACGTCGTTGGGCTTGCCGGCCGCCTGATTACTGCCAGCGCGTCGAGACTCCGCCGCCCTCGTCCCACTCGCCGCCGGCGTCCAGCGCATCGTCGAAGACCAGCAGGCGGTCCAGCAGGACGCCCGCGATCACGCCGATGGCGGCGACGCCGACCAAGGTGGCGACCGAGCCGATGCCGATCTTCTCCGAGCGGGTCAGGCGGCGGCGGCCGGAGCGGTCGACGATGCGGTCGCGGAAACGGGACATCAGGCGTCTTCCCTCATGCGCATGGTCTTCTTGACCTTGGTCATCGCCCGGTCGCGGCGCAGGCGCGACAGGTGGTCGATGAACAGAATGCCGTTCAGATGGTCGAGTTCGTGCTGGTAGCAGACGGCGTAGAGGCCCTCGATCTCTTCCTCGATGCGCTCGCCCTCGCGGTTCAGGTAGGCGACGCGCACGCGGGCCGGGCGTTCGACGCTGTCGAAATACTCGGGGATCGAGAGGCAGCCTTCCTCGTAGCAGAACTGCTCGTCCGAGGCCCACAGGACCTCCGGATTGACGAAGAAGCGGGGATTGGGGACGCGGGTCTCTTCACCCTCGGCGGCCGGTTCAGCGCCTTCGGGGAGCGGACCGTCGCCCAGGTCCATGACCACGACACGACGCAGGTCGCCGATCTGAACGGCGGCCAGACCGATGCCGGGCGCGTCGTACATGGTTTCCAGCATGTCGTCCATCAGAGCGCGGACGCTGTCGTCGACGACCTCCACCGGCTTTGACACCTGTTTCAGGATCGCCAGATCGGCGGGGTTGTCGATGGTGAGGATGCGTCGGATGGCCATGGCGGGGAGGTAGGCTCCGAGGCGCGGAGGGTCAAGTTTGGCCGGGCAACGGCCTCGGCCTCCGGTCCTGGTCGATGGCGACGTAGGTGAACACCCCCTCTGTCACCAACGTCACCGACTGCAGCGTGCGCGGACGCTTCCATGCCTCCACCCGAACGCGGATCGAGGTGCGGCCGGTCTTCAGGACCGTGGCATAGAGCGATACCTCGTCGCCGACCGAAACCGGCTGGTGAAAGACCATGGCGTCGACCGCGATCGTGGCGCAGCGGCCGTGCGCGATATCGAAGGCGGGGGTGGAGCCGGCGAGGTCCATCTGGGCCAGCAGCCAACCGCCGAAGATGTCGCCTTCGGGGTTGGTGTCGGCCGGCATGGCGATGACCCGCCCGACGAGCTGGCCGTCGGGCGTGGTCGGCTTGGCGTCGGTCACGAACTCAGTCCTGGGGCTTCAGGTGATCGTCCAGCCAGTGGAAGACCTCGTTGTGCCATTGCAGGCTGTTCTGGGGCTTGAGGACCCAGTGGTTTTCGTCCGGGAAGACGATCAGACGGCTCTCGATCCCGCGACGCTGAAGCGCCGTGAAGGTCGAAAGGCCTTGGGACGTCGGGATGCGGTAGTCGCGGTCGCCCTGAACCACCAGCATCGGGGTGCGCCAGTTCTCGACGTGATGCACCGGGTTGAAGCGCTCGTAGCCTTCCGGATTGTCGTAGACGGTGCCGCCGTATTCCCACTCGGTGAACCAGAGCTCCTCGGTGCCGTAGCCCATGCCGCGCACGTCGAAGACGCCGTCGTGGTTGACCAGGCATTTGAACTCATCGGACCAGTTTCCGGCGATCCAGTTGATCATGTAGCCGCCGTACGAGGCCCCAAGGGCGCAGGCGTTGTCGCCGTCGAGGAAGCTGTATTTCGACTGGGCGGCGGCCCAGCCCTTCTGCAGGTCTTCCAATGGGCGGTCGCCCCAGTGCTGCGAGATCGCATCGGTGAAGCCCTGGCCGTAGCCGGTGGAACCGTGGAAATCGATCATCACGACCGCATAGCCGGCGCCGGCATAGGTCTCCGGGTTCCAGCGATAGGACCAGGAATTGCCGAACGACCCCTGCGGACCGCCGTGGATCAGGAAGGCGACCGGATATTTGCGGCCCTCGACGTAGCCGGCGGGTTTGATGACGTAGCCGTGGACGGTCTCGTTGTTCCAGCCGCGGAAGTCGAATTGCTCGGCCTCGCCGAACAGGCGGTTGTCGAGCTCCGGGTTCACGTCGGTGATCTGGCGCGGCATCTCGCGGCCGCGGAAGGTCTTAACGAACAACTCGGTCGGACGGGTCAGGCTGTCCTGGGCGAAGACGAAGCCGGACGGCGTCTGTTCGACGGCCGAGACATGGCCCTCGCCCGTGATCGGGATCACCGCGCCATTGGCGACGTCGATCGAGAACAGCCGGGTCTGTCCGACGTCGCCGGCGGTGACGTAGAGGGTACGGGCGTCGGCCGACCACTGGAGGCTGTCGGCCGAGCGGTCCCAGTTCGCCGCGACCTCGCGCTTGGCGCCGGTGGCTACGTCCATCAGCACGATCTGCCAACGGTCGGCCTCGAAGCCCGGGCGGGCCATGGCGCGATAGGCCAGGGTGCGGCCGTCCGGAGAGAAGACCGGGCCGGTATCCCAGGCGTCGTTGGCGTCAGTCAGGTTGGTGAAGCCTTCGCCCGTCAGACCGTTGGTCTTGTAGAGGTCGAAGTTGGTGCTCCACGGCTCGGTCTGGCCGGCGAGGCGCGCCGAGAAGACGATGGCCGAACCATCGGGCGTGAAGGTGAACTCATTCTCGTCGCCGAAGGGCTTGGACGGGGTGTCGCCGTCGAAGCCGTGGGTGACCCAGACCGGCTCGCCCGAGCCGTCGGCGTTGACGACGAACAGGTGGTTCTGGGTCCCGTCGTTCCAAGTGTCCCAGTGGCGCACGAACATGCGGTCGTAGACCATGCCGGTCGACTTGCGCTCGCCGGCCTCGGTTCCCCGCGCGACGGAGCAGGCGAGGTCATCGCACGACGGATAGACGGCCAGCGACACCGCGACCTTGGAGGCGTCGGGGCTGAGGCGATAGGCGTTCACGTCCAGCGGCAGGTCGGTCACCTGGGTCGCCGTGGCGCCGGTCGAATCCGTCTTCCAGACCTGGCTCGTGCCCGACCGGCCGGACAGGAAGTAGAGAGCGCCGTCGGAGCCCCACCGCAAGGTGTTGGCGCCGCCGTCCGAGATCGCCAGACGACGCGGCGCGCCCTCGCCGTTTAGGTTCTGGATGAACAGACTGGAGACGCCGCGGTTGGCCTCCATGTCGGTGGCGCGCACGGCGTAGACGACTTTCGTGCCGTCAGGCGAGACGCGCGGGTCCGACAGCCGGTTGGCGTTCAGCATGTCGTTATAGGTGAAGGCGCGCTCGGCGGCCTGTGTCGCCTCTGCCGCTGGCGCGGCGGGCGCCTCGGCGAAAGCGGGGAGGGCCGTCAGGACCGCGAGGGCGGCGACAGCGGAAAGCAGATGAGGGCGGCGCATCGGACGGCTCCTGGGACTTCGACTGCGCTGGCGTAGCACCGGCCGAAGTCCACAGGAAGCCGGTCGTCAGATCAGGGAGCCTCGGCGGTCCACCTCGCGGTCCAGTCGAGGATTTCGCGCTGCCAGTCGACGTAGTTGCGCGGCTTGAGCACCCAGTGGTTCTCGTCCGGCACATGGACGAAGCGGCTGGGGATGCCTTGGCGTTGCAGGGCCGAGAAGGTGGCCAGGCCCTGGTCGATCGGCACCCGGAAATCGCGGGAGCCGTGCAGGATCAGCATGGGCTTGGTCCAGTCGCCCGCGAAGTCGCCGGGGCTGAAGCCGCGATAGAGGTCCATCCGCTCCCACGACGGCCCGCCGAACTCCCAGATGAAGTTGCCCAGATCCATGGCGTTCATCAGCTGGGGCACGTCGAAGACGCCCGCGTGGTTGACCAGGCAGCGCCACGGTCCGTTCCACTTCCCGGCGATCAGATTGACCATATAGCCGCCGTAGGAGGCGCCCAGCGCGCAGGCCCGGTCGCCGTCGATGAAGGGGTTGGCGGCCAGGGCGGCGGCCCAGCCCTTCTGCAGGTCCTCCAGCGGCCGGTCGCCCCAGTGGTTGTTGATCGCATCGGTGAACGCCTGGCCGTAGCCGGGCGAGCCGTGGAAGTTGACCATCACCACGGCGTATCCGGCCGAAGTGTAGATCTGCGGGTTCCAGCGGTAGGACCAGCTCTCGGTCCAGGGCGACTTGGGTCCGCCGTGGATCAGATAGACGGCCGGATAGGTCCGACCTTCGACATAGCCGACGGGTTTGAACACCCAGCCTTGCACGAACTCGTCATTCCAGCCCTCGAACTCGAACCGCTCGGCGCTGGGCAGGTCCAGCGCGGTCATCGTCGCCGCGTTCTGGGTCGTGAGCGTCCGCCACGGACCGTCGCCGGACGCGTAGACATAGAGGTCCGGCGGCAGGGAGAAATCTTCATCCCCCACGACGAGGACGCCGTGTGCCTCGTCCATCATGGTGATCGAGCCCGACCCGCTCAACGCCTCGACGTCGCCGCTCCGCGCATCGATCTGATAGAGCCGCTGGACGCCATTGTCGGCGGTGGTGGTCAGCAGGGACCGTCCGTCCGAACGCCAGCGCAGGTTGCCGGGGCCCCTATCCCAGTCATCGACCAGCACGCGCGCGTTCGCGCCGTCCGCGTCGGCGACCATGACCACGGCCTGGTCGCCGCCGACATTCTCGCGACGCCCCGCCAACCAGGCCAGACGCCGACCGTCGGGCGAGTAGGCGGGCGAACCGTCAGCCGCGTGATTGGCCTCGGTCAGATTGATCGTCGCCCCGCCGTCGATTGAGACGCGGAACAGGTCGGAGTTGTTGGTGAAGGCTTCGCCGGCTCCTTGCGTCTGGGTCGAGTAGACGACGGTGCGCCCGTCCGGCGAGATCGCGAACTCGTCTTCGGTCCCCTGCGGTTGGCTGGGCGTGTCGGCATCGACGCCGGCCATCAGGTCACGTGGCTGGCCGTCGGCGAGGCCCGATCCGTTCAGGGGCTGGACGAACAGATGCTGACGCCGCCCGTCGTTCCAGTGGTCGAACTGGCGTAGCGGCATCCGGTCGTAGCCGGTGACTGTCGAGGGCGAGCGATTATCCGCATCGATCCGGTCCTTGGTGCACTGAAGCGTCTGGCAGTCGATGAAGACCGGCAGGGCCAGGATCAGGTTTTTCCCATCTGGCGACACCTTGAAGGCGACGACATCGACCGGCAGGGTGGTCACCTGAACGGCTGCATTGCCCTGGACGTCCGCGCGCCAGACCTGGTTCGACCCGCCGCGGGCCGACAGGAAATAGATGGCTTGACCGTCGATGGCCCAGCGGCCGCTTGAGGCGCCTCCGGCGGAGATCGCCAGCTTCACCGGCTCCCCGCTCGCGGCCGGAACCATCCACAGGGCGCTAACGCCGCGATTGCCCTCCCAATCGGTCGAGCGGACGGAATAGAGGACGCGGCGGCCATCGGGCGAGACGCGTGGGTCGGAGACCCGGTCCATCATGGCCAAGGCCCGGATTGACAGGCCGCCGGGCAGGGCCGGAACGTCGGCACCGGGAGGCGACGCCTGCTGGGCCGAAGCGGTCATCGGCGCAACCGCCAGCATCAAGGCCGCGGCCGCCGTAGTGATCATCAGCCGCATGGCCGTCTCCCGTTTGCAGAAGACTTAGCATGCAGCCCGCATCCGCCAAGGCGCGCTTGCCTGCCTTCCCTCCAGAGGCGACAAGGGAGATGAATGACCGCTTCGCCGCCCGACACGACCGAACCTGCCGCCGTTCTCGCCGGACGGTCGGATCATGTCGTCGATGTCCTGATCGCCGAACGGGCGCCGCGCCTGACCCGCTCGATCGTCTGGCCCCTTCTGCGTCCGGCTTTTTATGCGCTGTTGGGTTATGGCAAGGCGCGCGAGATGGCCGACGCCATCGCGTCCCTGTCGGGTCAGGCGGCGCTGGACTACGTCTCCAACCTGCTGGACCTGAAGACGTCGAGCCTCAACCTCGACCGGCTGCCGGCGACCGGGCGCTGCATCGTCGTCTGCAACCATCCGACCGGGATCGCCGACGGGATCGCCGTCTATGACGCCGTCCGGAAGCGTCGCAGGGACGCCATCTATTTCGCCAACGCCGACGCCGTCCGCGTCGCGCCGCGTCTGGATGAGGTCATCATCCCGGTCGAATGGGTGGTCGCCAAACGCACCCGCCACAAGACCCGCGTCACCCTGGACGCCGCCCGCGCCGCCTTCGAGGCGGAACGCTGCATCGTCATGTTCCCGGCCGGGCGGATTTCGCGCGTCGGCAAGGACGGCCAGCTGACCGATCCGGAGTGGGCCTCGACGGCGACGTCGCTGGCGCGGAAGTACGGTGCGCCGACCATTCCGATCCATGTCAGCGGCCCCTATTCGACCCTGTTCCACCTGTTTAACCGGGTGTCGCCGGAGCTCCGGGACATCACCCTGTTCCACGAGCTGCTGAACAAGCGGAAGAAGCCGTTCCGCCTCAGCGTCGGCAAGCCCATCCCACCGACCCGGCTCGACATCGATGCGACCCGCGCGACCTATGCCCTGAAGGCCTTCACCGAGCGCGTCCTGCCTAGCCAGCCCGACGCGGACTTCGCCTGATGGAGATCGACCTAAAGGACGCCGAGGCGACGACGACGCTCGGCCGCGCCATCGCGCCGCGCCTCGAACCTGGCGAGGCTGTCCTGCTCTACGGCCCGCTAGGCATGGGCAAGTCGACGCTTGCGCGCGGCCTGATCCGGGCCTTGGCGGGCGAGCACGAGGACGTACCCAGCCCCACCTTCACCCTGGTCCAGTTCTACGAGACTACGCCGCCCATCGCCCATTTCGACCTCTATCGCCTGACCCGCCCCGAAGAGGCGTTCGAGATCGGGCTGGACGAGGCGCTGGACGTTGGCGCAGCCGTGATCGAGTGGCCCGAACGGCTGGGTGACGATCCCGTCCGCGCCCTCGGCCCCGACATCCTCACCATCACCCTGTCCGAGCATGGCGACGGCCGGTCTGCGACCGTTTCCGGCGTAGGCGTGTGGGCAAGAAAGATCACTGAACTCGAAGGCCTGAATGTCTGACGTGACCGACCGCGAAGCCCAGAAGGTCGCCTTTCTGACCGAGGCGGGCCTCGCCGAAGCCGCCCGTGCGCCCCTGCCGGGCGATGCCTCCACGCGCCGGTACGAGCGGCTGACCCCGGTCGGCGGTCCCGGCCTGATGCTGATGGACCAGGTCGCGGCGGCCGAGAGCCCGCCCGCTGATCCCTCATGGTCGCCCGAACGGCGCAAGGCCGAGGGCTGGAACGCCGTCGCCCGCCTGTCCGCCGGCCGGATCGAGGCCTTCGCCGCCGTCGCATCCCACCTGCGGAGCGTGGGTTTGTCCGCGCCCGCCATCGTCGCCCTCGATGCGCCTGCGGGGCTCGCCGTGCTCGAGGATTTCGGCGACGACCTGTTCGCTCGCGTCATCGAGCAAGGGCAGGAGGAGACGCCGCTCTATCTGGCCGCGATCGATGCCCTGGCCGAACTGCACGCAGCGCCGACGCCGCCCGTTCTGACGGGGGCGGCCGGGCCTTGGGTGCTGCAGACTTATGATCAGACCGCGCTTCAGGGCGGAGCCGATCTGTTCGTCGAATGGCTGCCGAAGCTGAAGCCCGAACTTCGTTTCGATGCGGCGGCGATCGCCGATTGGCATGAAGCGTGGGCGCCCATCGTGGCCGAGGGGGAGGCGGGCGCCTCGGTCGTCGCCCATCGTGACTATCACGCCGAGAACCTGATCTGGCTGCCGGAGAGGTCCGGCCCGGCCCGGGTCGGCATGATCGACTTCCAGGACGCGGTGCGCGCCCACCCGTCGTGGGATCTTCATTCCCTGCTTCAGGACGCCCGCCGCGATGTCTCGCCCGCACTCGAGGCGGACGCGCTGGAGCGCTATTTCGAGGTGGCCCGCGTCGAGGATCGCGCCGCCTTCCTGCGGTCCTACGCCGGGCTCGCGGCTCTGAACGAGGCACGCATTCTCGGCATCTTCGCCCGTCTGATCGTGCGCGACGGCAAGCCGCGCTACGCCGCCTTCATGCCGCGCGTCTGGGCGCACCTGAACGCCAACCTGACCAGGCCCGGCCTCGAGGGTGTCGCCCGCTGGTTTGACAGACACATCCCGGCGGAGACGCGCGCATGATCGCTCCCAAGACGGCCATGGTCCTCGCCGCCGGTCTCGGCACGCGCATGCGCCCCCTGACCGACGACCGGCCCAAGGCGCTCGTCGAGGTCGGAGGCCGGGCCCTGATCGACCATGTTCTGGACCGGCTGGCCGAGGCGGGCGTCGAGAAGGCGGTGGTCAATGTCCACTGGTTCGCCGACCGGCTGGAGGCCCATCTGGCCGCGCGTGGACGCGGGCCGGAGATCGCCGTTTCGGACGAGCGGGCCGAACTGCTGGAGACCGGCGGCGGCCTGAAGAAGGCCCATCCCCTGCTCGGCGACGACCCGGTCTTCGTGGCCAATATCGACAGCGTCTGGACCGGCCCGGGCGGGTGGAGTGACGCCCTGGTCCGCCTGTGGGACCCGACGAAGATGGACGCCTGCCTGCTTCTGGCCAGGCGCGAGGGTTCGATCGGCTTCGAGGGCGACGGCGACTTCTTCCTCGCCGAAAGCGGCCAGTTGACCTTCCGGGGCGAGGCCGCGTCGGCGCCGTTCGCCTATATGGGCGTACACATCACCCGACCGGACTACGCCGACGGCGGGCCTGACGGGCCGTTCTCGCTAAGCCCTCTGTGGCGCGCCTCGGCGGCGGCTGGGCGGCTCCACGGCTGTGTGTTGGACGGCGACTGGATGCACGTCGGCGATCCGCGGGCCCGCGACGAGGCCGAGGCGCGGCTGAGCCTATGAAGCGCCCTGCCGCTCGCCGTGCGACGGCTCGCTGCTTGAGGGCGGGCGGATGATCGCCTTCAATCCCTTCCCCGGCGCGGGCGGCGAGGACGATCCCCGCTGGTTCGCCATCCCCGCGCATCGGCCCTTCCTCGAGGATCTCGCCGCGGGGGTGCTCGACTGGCTGGGCGAGCAGGCGCCGGAGAGCTTGTCGGACGCGACGATCCTGCTGCCCAATCGCCGGGCGGCGCGGGCCTTCGCCACCGCCTTGTCGAGCCTGAGCGGCGACCGGCCGGTCCTGCTCCCCCAGGTTCGGCCGCTGGGCGATCTTGAGGAGGACGAGCCGCCGTTCACGCCGGGAGAACTGGGCCTCGACCTGCCGCCGTCCATCGCGCCCCTGACGCGTCGGTTCGAGCTGGCGCGGCTGATCGTCGAGAAGCACGACAGCGACCTGTCGCCCATGCGGGCCCTCGAGATGGCCGACAGCCTCGGCGCCTTCCTCGATTCCTGCAATATCGAGGAGGTCGAGGACCGCGAACGGATCGCCGACCTGGCCGAGACGGACTATGCCGCGCACTGGGAGACCTCGGCGAAATTCCTAGGTCTGACGCTCGAGGCCTGGCCCGCGCGGCTTGAGGCTCTCGGCGTCGTGGACGCCTCATGGCGGCGGACCCGGCTGTTGCGCCTGCTGGCCGAACGCTGGGACCAGCATCCGCCGCAGGGACCCGTCATCGCCGCCGGTTCGACCGGCACGGTCAAGGCGGCCGCCGACGTCCTGATCGCCGTGGCTAAGGCGCCGCTGGGCTGCGTCGTCCTGCCGGGGCTTGATGTAAACCTGGGGGAGACCGCTTGGGACGCCATCGAGGAACAGCATCCGCAGAACGCGTTGAAGCGCCTGCTGCAACGCGCCGGGATCGAGCGCGGCGCGGTCCGTCCGTGGTTCCGTCGCCAGACCGAGCCCGCCGCCGAGGCGCGGGGCCTCGCCCGTCAGCGACTGGTCAACGAGGCTCTGCGCCCCGCCGAGGCGACGGCGGACTGGCGCGCCGAAATCTCGCGGCTGAGGCGTGAGGCGGCGGAGGCCGGGCAGTCAGCGGACCCCATCGCCCTCGGCCTCGAAGGTCTGTCCGTCGTCGCGACCCGGACCGAGGAAGACGCCGCCCCGACCATCGCCCTGATGATGCGTGAGACGTTGGAAACGCCGGGTCGCACCTGCGCGCTCGTGACGCCGGACCTCGTACTGGGCCGTCGTGTGTCCGCCCGGCTCGAACGGTGGGGCGTGGTCGCCGACAGTTCGTCCGGCGCGCCGCTGGACCAGATGCCGGTCGGGGTGCTGGTCGACCTGTGCGCACGGTTTATGGCCGATCCGCTGAAGCCGCAGACGGTGCTGGCCCTGATCAAGGCCGATCTGACGACCCTCCCCGAGGCGACCTCTGACGCCGTGACGGAGCTGGAAAAGGTCGCGTTCCGTGGCCCGCGCACCCGCGACTGGGGCCGGATCGAAAGCCGGCTGACGGCGGCCGGCGCCCCGCGCCGCAACGGCGAACCGCCTTCGGAATGGGCCTTGGCCCGACTGACCGACGCCGCCGCGCTCGCAGGCCGGTTGCAGGCGTTGAGCACGACCGCCCGCGCCGCCTTCACACCGACTGCCCCGCTCGACCTCGCCGCCCGCGCCCTGACGACCCTGATCGAAGCCTTTGCCGGGACCGACGTCTGGGCCGGACCGGACGGGGAGGCGGCCGCGTCCCTGTTGTCGCAACTGATCGAGGGCGGCGCCTCGTTGGGCGCGGTCACGGCCGCCGCGTTCGCCGAACTGGTCGCCGGCCTCCTGCACGACCAGACGGTTCGCACCGGCGGCGCGACCCATCCGTCCCTGCGCATCCTCGGCGCCATCGAGGCGCGGCTGGTGCGGGCCGACCGCATGATCCTGGCCGGGCTGGAGGAGGGCGTCTGGCCGCAGGGCGCGCCGATCGATCCCTTCCTGTCGCGCCCGATGAGGAACACACTGGGCCTGCCCCCGCCCGAGCGTCGCATCGGCCAGACGGCTCAGGACTTCGTCCAGGCCGCCTGCGCCCCCGAGGCGATCCTGATCCATTCCGAACGGCGCGGCGGCCAGCCGTCGGTCCGCTCCCGCTGGCTGTGGCGGCTGGAGATGCTGACACGCGGCGCGGGCGTCGAGATCGCCCGCCCCACCGCCATGCCGACGGCCGCTCGCGCGCTCGACGCCCCCGCCGCGGGCGAGGGCGGTCTGGCGAAACGCCCGGCGCCCAAGCCGCCTGTCGATCGCCGCCCGCGCCAGCTGCCGGTCACCGGCGTCGAACGCTGGGTGCGCGATCCCTATGCGGTCTACGCCCGCTACATCCTGAACCTGAGGCCCATGGATCGGCCGGACCAGTCGGCCGAGGCCCTGCTGCGCGGCCAGGCGATCCACAAGGCGGTCGAGCGGCTGAGCCTGACCTGGCCCGACGTCCTTCCCGACGACTGCGAGGCCGAGATCGTGACCTTGCTGCACGAGGAACTGACCCACCACGGGTTCGAGGATGCGGCCATGGCGCGTGAGCGGCCGCTCGCCCGAAACAGCGCCCGCTGGCTGGCAGGGTTCGAGATGCGCCGTCGCGCGCGCGGCATCGAAATCCGCGTCGAGGAGGAGGTCGCCATGACTTTCGACGCCCCAGCCGGACCCTTCACCGTGACCGCCAAGGCCGACCGGATCGAAGTGTCGTCCACCGGCGCGGCCATCCTCGACTTCAAGACGGGCGCGGCGCCCTCGGCCAAACAGGTCAAGTCCGGCTTCGCCCCGCAGCTGACCCTGACTGGCGCCATCCTGGCCGAGGCGGGGCTCAAGACCTCTGGTCCGGTCGAGCCCGAAGAGCTGACCTATGTCCGCGTCATTGGGCGCAGGGAGGCGGGCAAGTCGGAAGTCCGCGCCGCCGGAGCCGAGGCGTCAGACCTGTCCATGGCGGCGCTTGCCGGGCTGAAGGCGCGCGTCGCGCGGTTCGACGATCCGACGACGCCCTATCTCAGCTGGGTCGCGCCTCAGTTCATGGGCAATTTCGGCGGCAACTACGACCACCTGGCCCGCGTCTGGGAATGGGCGGTCGCCGGCGCCGACGGAGACGCCGAATGAGCGCCGTCGATCCCTCGATGCGCATCCTGCCTGACCCCGCCCAGATCGCGGCGGCGGACCCGCGTCAGTCGGTCTTCGTCACCGCCAACGCCGGGTCGGGCAAGACTTCGACCCTGGTGGACCGGGTGGCCCGTCTGCTGCTGGAAGAGGTCGAGCCGGCCGAAATCCTCTGCGTCACCTACACCAAGGCCGCCGCCGCCGAGATGCAGGCGCGGCTCTATGCCCGGTTGGGCGAGTGGGCGGTCCTGAACAACGCGGAGCTGGAAAATCAGCTCGCCGACCTCAACGGACGGCCGGCCGCCTGTCTGCCTGACGCCGAACTGTCGCGGGCGCGCAAGCTGTTCGCCAAGGCGCTCGACACGCCGGGCGGGCTGAAGATCCAGACGCTTCACGCCTTCTGCGAAAAGCTGCTGCGGCGGTTCCCGCTGGAGGCCGGGGTCACGCCGGGCTTCACCGTCCTGGAGGATCAGGCCGCTGTCGCCCTGTCCCACGCCGCGCGCGAGGACCTGGCGCGCGCGGCCCTGGCCGATGCCGGCGGCCGCATAGGCCGCGCCTACGAGCATTTCGCCGTCGAGCTGGACTTCGCGTCGTTCGAAAGCCTTCTGGCCCGGATTGAACAGGATCGCGTCAAGCTGATCGGCTACACCACCCGCATCGCCGAGGGCTCCGCGCCCGGGCCTCATGCGCTGGTCGGCGCCGATCCCGACAGCGACGTGGCGACCGTACAGTCCGACTTCATGCGCTACCTCGATCGGCGGGAATGGCTGGAGGTCGCCGACCTGATGGCGACGGGCGGATCGGACGACGGCAAGTGCGCCGATCGCATGTATGCCGCCGACTGGACCTTTCCCGGCGTCGCCTCCGTCTTCCTGACCGACGGCAAGCCACGCTCCCGTATCGCGACGTCCAAGGCGCCCGCCGCCGCCCGCGAGTGGATGACAGACCTACAGGCCAAAGTCGGCGCGGCCCTCGGCGAGATCCGCAAGGCCCGCGTGGCCGAGGACACTGTTCACGTCCTGACGCTCGCCCAGGCCCACGGCGCCCTCTACGACCGCGCCAAGGCCCAGCGCGGCGCGCTGGATTTCGGCGATCTGGTCGCCCGCACGGTCGAGCTGCTGACCGTCCGCGCCAACGCCGCCTGGGTCCTCTACAAGTTAGATGGCGGGGTCGAGCATGTCCTGATCGACGAGGCCCAGGACACCGCCCCGGAACAGTGGGACATCCTCCGGGCCCTGACCGAGGGCTTCTTCTCCGGCGCGGGCTCCAAGCGATTCGGGGCCGGCAAGGTCGAGCGCACCGTCTTCGCCGTCGGTGACGAGAAACAGTCGATCTACTCCTTCCAGGGCGCCCGGCCAGAGCGCCTGAACCGCGAGGCGCAGTCGTACGACAGGCTGGTGCGCGGCGCCGGCTTCGCCTTCGAGGGCGTCGAACTGGCCACCTCCTTCCGCTCGACGCCGGAGGTGCTGAAGTTCGTCGACGAGGTCTTCGACAGCCCCGACCGCACCCGCTCCCTCGTCGGCGACCAGGTCGCGGCCATCCCCGAGCACAAGGCGATGCGCGCCGAGGATCACGGCTGCATCGACCTCTGGCCGATCTACGAGGACGAGAAGCCGCCCGAGCGCGACGCCTGGGACGACCCGGTCGATCAGGAGCCGGTTCAGAGCGCGAGGAAGCGCATGGCCGCCGACCTCGCGCGCGAGATCAAACGCCAGGTCGAGACCGGCGTCGCCGTGCAAGACCGCAAGACCCGCGAACTCCGTCCTTCGGGATACGGGGACTTCTTGGTGCTGGTCCGCCGCCGCGACGCCACCTTCGAGGAGATCATCCGCGCCCTGAAGGCGGCAGGCGTGCCCGTCGCCGGCGCCGACCGGCTGAAGCTCTCGTCCCATATCGCCTTCGACGACCTGATCGCCGTGGCCCGCTTCGCCCTCTATCCCGACGACGACCTCAGCCTGGCGGGCGTCCTGCGCAGCCCCCTGTGCGACGTGGACGAGGACGGATTGTTCGAACTGGCCGGCGCGAAACCCAAGCGCGGCAGGCTGTGGGCTGAACTGCGCGAGCGGGCCGGCGAGCGACCGGATTGGATCCGCGCGCGCGACCTGCTGGACTTCGCCATCGGCCAGCGCGGTCGCGCGCCCTTCGCCTTCTTCGCCGCCCTGCTCAACCGTGTGGACGAGACCGGCCGTTCGGGCCGCGCCCGCATCCTGTCGCGTCTGGGGCGTGAGGCCGAGGAGGCCATCGACGAAACTCTCAATCAGGTCCTGGCGGCCGAACAGCGCGGCGGTCTCGATCTGGAGACTGCCCTGTCGATGCTGGAGGCCTCCGACGTCGAGGTGAAGCGCGAGCTGGAAGGCGCGCGCGGCGAGGTTCGCGTCATGACCGTCCACGGCTCCAAGGGGCTTGAAGCCCCGGTGGTGATCCTGCCCGACACCACGGCGCGGGCGAAGGCGCAGGGGCCGACCCTGATGCCGGTCGAGCTGCCGGATGAGCAGGGCGGCGGGGAGGCCTGGGTGATGGCGCCCGGCTCGGACAAGGAGGACTGCGAAGCCTCTGCCGAGGCGCGCACCCAGCGGCAACGGCGGGTGGACGACGAGACCCTGCGGCTTCTCTACGTGGCTCTGACGCGGGCGCGCGACCGGATCATGATCCTGGGGCGCGCCGCCGGAAACTCGAAACAGGGCTATCAGGACGGCAGCTGGTGGGCGGTCCTGACCGAGACCTTCGAACGACTGGGCGGACAGGTGCGGGACATCGGCGATGGCCGCCGACGCTACGGCGCCGATCCGGTGGAGCTGACCCCGGGCCACGCCATCGCCCGGATGGTCGCTGAGGTCCCCGGCTGGGCGCGCGTGTTGCCGCCGGTCGATCCGTCCGCCCGCTACGTCTCCCCGTCCCAGATGGAGAGCGCCAAACGCATCGCGGCCCAGTCGCCTCTGGCCGTGTCCGTGACCGGGGAGGGGGCGGCGCTCGGTCGCTTCCGGCGCGGCGACCTGATCCACCTGCTGCTCGAACGTCTGCCCGAGATGCCTGTCGCCGACCGCCGCGCGGCCGCCGCCCGCCTGCTCGACAAGGAGCGCGACCTGTCGGACGGCCAGCGCGCGGAGATGATCGACGCCGCCTTCCGCGTGCTCGACGACGCCCGCTTCGCCGCGGTCTTCGGAGAGGACTCCCGCGCCGAGATCGCCCTGACCGGCGGCGCCGAGGCGCTCCGGCCCGGCGTGGTCATCAACGGCCGCATCGACCGGCTGGTGGTGACGCCCGACCGCGTCGTGGTCGTCGACTACAAGACCAATCGCCCCGCCCCCGACCGCATCGATGACACCGACCCCGCCTACATCGCCCAGATGGCCACATACGTCGCGGTGCTGAAACGGCTCTATCCGGATCGCCCGGTGGAGGCGGCCCTGGTCTGGACCGATGGGCCGAAGCTGATGCCCGTGCCGCAGGGGCTGATGGATGAGGCGTTGGCGGGGCTGAGGTGAGGGCCGCGTCAGCGGTGCTGGACAAGACGGTCAATGCCTCTGAAAGTCTGGGATGACCAAGTTGGCCTCGCGACTGTCTGCGGCTGTCCTGACCTTGGTGGTCGGTATCGCCTTCGGATCTCGAGAGGCGAGGGCCCAAGACGTCGAGTGCTATGACGCTGAAGTCTCGGCTCGCATCCTTTCTCAGATTCCGACCGAAATTCTGAATTGCGGGGACGATTGCATCATCGTGAGCTGGCCATGGTTCCTGGACATGGACGTGCGTCGCGTTCATTCCGGCGATGTTAAGCGCGGCAGCCTGACTGTTCTCGCCATTTTGCATACGAGCTATCGGCGCGATCTTGGTGTCCGGCGCTGGAAGTTGCGTCGCAATGACCAGGGGGGCTTCAACCTTCTACGAGGCGAGCACATTGCAGCGCGATGCCCAACGGATGCTCCGCCCGCACAGGCCTACATCACGCCGCGCGAAGGCCAGACGCTGGATGACCTGCGCCGAGAGGGTCGGGACCGCTAAGGCAATCTCGGCTGAGCTGGGCGTGAGCAGCTCCGAACGGTTCACCGGAACCCGATCACCTTTCACCCCTTGAGGTCCGCATGAAGAGAGCCATCGTCACCGGCGCCGCGGGCCTGATCGGCCGGGGGATCTGCCAGGCCCTGATCGCCGAGGGCTGGACCGTCGCCGCCTTCGATCTGAAGCCGGGGCCGGAGGGCGCGCGGTCCGTGATCTGCGACGTCGGCGACGAGGCGTCGGTAAAGGCCGCCTTCGCCGAATTGGGCTGGGAGACGCTCGACCTGCTGGTCAACAACGCGGGCATCGCCGACCCGGATCGCGGGCCGATGGTCGATTTAGCGCTCGTCGACTGGCGCAAGGTCACCGACAGCCATCTGACGGGCGCCTTCCTGATGAGCCGGGCGGCCATCCCCCTCCTCGGCGAGGGCGGCGCCATCATCCACATGGTCTCGACCCGGGCCTTCATGTCCGAGCCGGACACCGAGGCCTATGCCGCCTCCAAGGGCGCGCTGGTCGCCCTGACCCATGCGATGGCGATCAGTCTGGGGCCCAAGGTGAGGGTCAACGCCATCGCGCCGGGCTGGATTTCCGACGGAGACGACCTGCGGCCCATCGACCACGAACAGCATCCGGTCGGCCGCGTCGGTCGCCCCGACGACATCGCGGGCGCGGTCCTCTATCTGGCCGGGGCCGGTTTCGTCACTGGCCAGGTCCTGACGGTGGACGGGGGCATGACGCGGAAGATGATCTACGCGGAGTAGGTCAGTTCGCCGGTGCGGGGCGCCGATCTTGCACCCTGGCTCCATGCTGTCCTGTAATGAGTAACCTGTGCCGCTTTCCCTACGCTTTCGCCAGCAGCTGGCCACGCTGGTCCAGTCTCACGACGAGGGCTGCGGGCCGGTCGAACGGGAGGCCATTGAACGGCTGGCGACCGGGCTGCCGGTCACCGCGCTGCAGATCCGGTCCTTTGCGGAACGTCATTACCCCTCGGATATTCGCGGCTTTCTGGATGCTCACGGATATGAGGCCCTCTATCAGCGCGATCTCGATCGCGCCTTGGCGATAGGGGCGGGCGGCGCCCCGCAAACCAACACCGCCGCCGCCTCAAGGCCGAGCATCCATCTTGCCGGAAAAGGGCCGCGCCGCCAGAGCGGTGCTCTTCGCATCATGGTTCTGATGGCTGCCCTGGTCGCGGGCGGCGTCCTTCTGACGAAGTCCTGCCCCGGCTGGAGCAGGCCCCGGATAGACCGAACGAGCCGCCTGCCGTGGTCCTGGCGTCGTCGCCTGTCTCCTCCGCCCCGCCCAGTCCTTGTCTGCAGTCGATGCGTGATGGCGCGGCGGCCTGGTGCGAGAGCGCTTTGACAGGCACGGTCGTCCCTGGCCCCGAGCGCGGATCGGAGCCCTCGGGGTGCGGCGACAGATTGGCGGTCAACGGCGACACGGTCCGACTGGCGCTCGACAGAATTTTCGAGGAGGAGGCGACCTACACCTATCGGCACGACGAGGTCAGCGAACGTTGCGCGGCGGCGGCCAAACTCGCCGCGCCCTGAGAGATCCTGCTCCGTTGATTTCGCCGGGAATCGCCCCACATCTCGACCAACAGTCACTCGGGCGCGCTTGTCGCCGCCCTCAGGAGATACGCAAATGGCCACGGTCAAGGTCACCGACGAGAGCTTCGACGCCGACGTCCTGAAATCGTCCACCCCGGTGCTGGTGGACTTCTGGGCGGAGTGGTGCGGCCCCTGCAAGCAGATCGGTCCGGCGCTGGAGCAGATCTCCGACGAGCTCGGCGGTCAGGTGACGATCGCCAAGGTCAACATCGACGACAGCCCCATGACCCCGTCCAAGCTGGGCGTGAAGGGCATCCCGACCCTTATGCTGTTCAAGGACGGCCAGATGGCCTCGCTGAAGGTCGGCGCCATGCCCAAGGGCAAGATCCTGGAATGGCTGGCGGAGACGGGCATCGCGGCCAAGGCGTGACGTGAGCGGGCCGGGGCGCTAGATCGCGCCCATGCCTTTCACCGCCACCGTTCTGACCATGTTCCCTGAGGCCTTTCCGGGCCCGCTCGGCGTGTCGCTGATCGGGACGGCGTGGCGCGAGAAGGGGCTGTGGAGCCTGGAAACCCTTGACATTCGGGCCTTCAGCGAGGATAGGCGCGGCTTCCTGGACGACACCCCCGCGGGTGGCGGCCCGGGACAGGTATTGAAAGCGGACGTGGTGGCCCGGGCTCTCGACAGCCTTTCCGGCCCGCCCCGGCCGCTTTTGTACATGAGCGCACGCGGTCGACCCCTGACGCAGGCGCGAGTGGAGGAGTGGGCCATGAAGGACGGCATCGTCGTCCTGTGTGGTCGGTTCGAGGGGGTGGACCAGCGGGTGCTCGACGCCCGTGGGTTCGAGGAGGTCTCCGTCGGAGACGCGGTCCTGGCCGGTGGCGAGGCGGCGGCGATGGTGGCGATCGAGGCGTGCGTACGACTGATCCCCGGAGTGCTCGGTGCGGCGGAAAGCCTCTCGTCCGAGAGTTTCGAGGACGGTCTTCTGGAACACCCGCAGTACACGCGACCGCGGACGTTCGAGGGGATCGACATTCCTGAGGTGCTTCTGTCGGGCGATCACAAGAAGATCGCTCAATGGCGCGAGGCGCAGCGGGAAATCACCACGCGGGAGCGACGGCCGGACCTCTGGCAGGCGCATCTCGCCAAATCACAGCTAAAGGGCGCAAAAGCCCGAGGAGAATAAGACCATGGCCAATATCCTTCAGACGCTCGAAGCCGAAGAAAAAGCCCGCCTGATCGCGGTTCGGGATATCCCGGACTTCCAGCCCGGCGACACGCTTCGCGTCATGGTGAAGATCAAGGAAGGCGAGCGCGAGCGCGTTCAGGCCTTCGAAGGCGTCTGCATCGCCCGCGACGGCGGCAGCGTCAACGAGACCTTCACCGTCCGCAAGATCTCGTTCGGCGAAGGCGTCGAGCGCAAATTCCCCATCCTGTCGCCGAACATCGAGTCGATCGAAGTGAAGCGCCGCGGCGTCGTACGTCGCGCCAAGCTGTACTACCTGCGCGACCGTCGCGGTAAGTCGGCCCGTATCGCCGAACGCCAGACCGTTCGCCCCGCCAAGGGCGCCGTGGTCCCGGTCACCGGCTCTGCCGAAAAGGCCGGCGACGAGGCGTAAGCCTTACGCCACTGCTGACTTGAAGAGGGCGCGGCCAGCGATGGCCGCGCCCCTTTTCTTCAACTCGCGGTGAACCGGTACTCGGTCCTCGACCGGAACGTCTCCCCCGGCCTCAGCGCCGTGGACGGAAATTGGGGTCGGTTGGGGCTGTTCTGATAGTGCTGCGTTTCCAGCGCGACGCCACAGTGCGGGTGATAGGCGACTCCGCCGCGCCCGATCATCTCCACCGGATTGGCCGTATAGACATGCAGCGCCGGCTCGGTGGTCCAGACCTCCAGCACTCGTCCGCTGAACCCGTCCGACAACCGCCCTGCCTTGCGCAGCCCCTGGCCCCGCACCGCGAACGAGTGGTCATAGCCCCCGCCGATGCGGAGTTGTTCGTTCGCCTCGAACAGGTTCCGACCGATGGGATTGGCCTCCCGGAAGTCGAATGGCGTCCCCGCGACCGGCGCCAGCTCCCCGGTGACGATCTTGTCCGGCGCATAGGCGGCGAAGGCGTCTGCTTCGATCTGGAGCTCATGGTCCAGGATAAGCCGCTCGGGATCGCCCGACAGGTTGAAATAGGAGTGGTTCGTTGGGTTCAGCACCGTCGCCCGGTCGGTCAGGGCCAGGTAGTCGATGGTCAGCCGGTCGTCGTGCGTCAGCCGGTAGGTGACCGAGATCGTCAGCCGCCCGGGAAAGCCCTGATCGCCGTCCGCGCTGACGAGACTCAAGACCACGCCCGGCCCCTCCTCCGTCAGATCGGCGCGCCCCAGCCAGTTGCGTTTGGCGAACCCGACCGGCCCTCCGTGGGTCGAATGCGGTCCCGTGCCGACGTCGAGCTGAACCTCGCGCCCGTCCAGCTGGAAGCGCCCGTTGGCGATCCGCCCGGCGTAGCGCCCCACGGTTGAACCGAAGTTGCGGCTCCGCTCGACATAATCCGCCAGAGTATCCAGCCCCAGCACCACCTCGGCCATCCGTCCAGCTCGGTCCGGCACCATCAGCGACTGAAGGATGCCGCCCCATGTCATGATCCGAGCCTGCGACCCCCGGTCGTTGGTCAGGGTGAACATCGTGACCGTCTGCCCGTCCGCCAGCGTACCCCAGTCCTTCTGCCCGATCGGCGGCGTCCGCATGAAGGGGATCGACGGCACAGCCACGCGCGGCATCGTTCCGCACCCGGCGAGCGGCGTCGCCGCCAAGCCGGTCAGCAGGGTCCGCCGGTCCAGCCGCATCAGCCCTGCAGCGCCTCGATCAGGTCGCCCAGATTACGCACGAAGGCCTCGGTCGAGATGCACTCCACCGGAAAGTCGGTGTTGTAGGGCGAGGTGTCCCACAGGTCGCCGACGCGCGTCGTTTGGTACTCGCCCCCAGTGACGGCTTCGGGCGAGGGACCGCGATAGGGGTTGGACGTCGTCGTCATCGGCGTAGGCCAGTAGCCGCGCGCGTTCAGCCCTTGGGCCAGCTCCGCCGCCCGTCCGGCCGCAACCGGACGCGGACGCCGCCCCTCGGTCGACATGTCCCACACCCCAACGTCGCGCAGGGTGAAATACTTGGGCAGGGTCCGCGTCCCCGGCCGCGCCTTCAGCGGCGAGGCGGCGATCAGCTCGGCCGGATCCATGGCATCGGCCGCCGCCAGCTCGGCCCGCAAGGCGGCCGTGTCCAGGTTCCGGAACGAGCCGTAGTGGACGATCAGATTGTTGGGGTTCTCGTCGGCGTAGTAGTGGCCGTTGCGGATATTGGACCCGCGCCGGTGGATATAGACCGGGGTGTTCGTGCCCTCGAGGATGAAGGTCGGATGCGTCCGGCCCGGCGCGATCAGGCTCTGGGGCGTCTTGACCTGATCCAGCCAGTCCAGCGCCTCGGGCAGGCGGGCCAGGTATTTGCGATCCCCGGTCAGCTTGTAGAAGCCGATCATGGACCGGATGTTGGTCGCTGTCGTATGGGTGGCGAAGGCGCGCGGCTCGATGGTGCGGGCGGGCGCCGGCTTCAGGGTGTCGGGATAGTGCTGCAGGCCCCACGCCGGTTGCGGCATGGGCTGCTGGGTCGCGATGAAGATGTCCATGCCGCGCGTGATGGCGTCAACCAGACGGCGGTCATTCGATCCCAGCGCCTGATGGCAGTAGAGCAGGAACTCGATGTTCTCGCCCGCCACGTCGTCGTTGAAGGTGATGTAGGGGGTGTAGTCCGGGTTGCCGTGCAGGCCGCCCGCGCCCTCGACGAACGGGAAGCGCTGGGGCCAGCCGCCATTCGGATACTGGGCGTCGAGGACGAACTGGATGGCCTTGTCCAGCGGCGCCCGGTATCTGCGCTCGCGCTTCTCCAGATAGACGCGGAGCAAGAGCTGCGACGCCTCGGCCGTGCCGGCGTCATCGAAGGTGGCGTTGCCGTAGTAGTGCTGGAATTCCTCCAGCCGCCAGGCGTTGCCGCCGACCTCGTCGTACCATTTGCGAAGCGACGCCTCGCCCGCGGTGTCGATGACGTAGTTCCAGCCGCCGCGCGGATGCTGGCCCGCAATCAGGGCGTCTGCGGCGGACTTGGCCGCGTCGTAGAACTGCTCGTCGCCGGTGGCGTGATAGGCGTCGAGGAAGGCGTGACCCACGGTCGCCGTGCCCGGCGGCTGGACCCAGATCATGGTTGGGTTGGCTTCCAGCTCGCCCCAGCGGCGCGAGAAGTCCGGCAGGACGTTCCAGACGTAGCCACCGCCGACCGCGACCTCGTCGGTCATGAAGGCTGTCGCCCGTTTCATGGTGGCGATAATGGCGGCCCGGTCGGGCGCGGCCTGCGCGAAGACGGGCGTGGCGGCGAGCGCGGTCAGTGCGGCGCCTCCGGCCATAAGGGCGCGGCGCGACAGGGTCGGCGACATGAAGAACTCCGGTGTTTCCCAAGACAGACACGCCGGATCTTTCGCCCGGTCGAAGCGATCAAAGCATTTCTGACACCGGTTTCCTAGAGCGAGATCAGCGCTTGATGTCGAAGCCGTCGGCGGCCATGGCGGAGCGCACCTGAGCCTGGTCGAACAGGTTGAAATCGCCGTGCACCGAATGCTTCAGACCGGCCGCCGCGAGGCCGAAGGTCAGGGCCTCGTCGTTGGACCATCCCTTATAGACGCCGAACAGGACGCCCGAGGCGAAGGCATCGCCGCCGCCGACCCGGTCCACCACCCCGGTCAGGGCGATGCCCGGCGCATGGTGCTCGCCGTCGCGGGTGATCATCACGGCCGACAGGGTCTGGTCGTCCACGCTGTCGTTGACGCGCAGGGTGCAGCAAATCCGCTCCAGCGTCGGCCATTGGGCGAAGGCGGCCTTGGCGGCCATGCGACGTCGCTCGGCCGGATCGGCGTGGTCGAACTTCGTCCCGAGCACCAGGGCGAAGTCCCGGTCGTCGGCGAAGGCGAGGCTCGCGCCTGCCAGCATCTTGCCCAGCGTCCCCGGCGGATCGCCCGCCCATTCGGACCACAGCTTGCCGCGGAAGTTGCCGTCGAAGCTGACCTTCACGCCCGCCGCCACGGCGGCCTCGACCGCCTTCACCGCCGCCGCCGACCCGTTCGGTCCGGTCGCGGGCGTCACGCCCGACAGGTGCAGCCACTCCACGCCGACGAGCAGCTTCTTCCAGTCCAGCGCCCCGTCGACATGGTCGACGAAGGCGGAGCCGGCGCGGTCGTAAAGGACTTCCGAGGGGCGACGCACGGCGCCCGGCGTCAGGAAATACAGCCCCATCCGGCCTGGCTTGAAGACGATGCTGCGCGTGTCGACGCCATGCTTCCTGACCTCGTCCCGCGCGGCGTGGCCCAGGGTGTTGTCTGGCAGGACGGTCGCCATCGCCGTCTCGGCGCCGAACCGGGCCAAGGACACGGCGACATTGGCCTCCGCCCCGCCAGGGCGGACGGTCAGGCCCGGGGACTGCATCAGCAGTTCGCCATCGTTGGGCGTGAGACGCAGCAGCATCTCGCCAAAGCAAAGAATGGTCATGCCGCTAGGCTATCCGGGACTTATCGCGCGAGCCAGCCGCCGTCGACCGGAAGCGTGATGCCCTGAACATAGTCCGACGCCGCCGAGGCCAGGAAGACCGCCGCACCGCCGATGTCCGACGGCTGGCCCCAGCGACCGGAGGGGATGCGGCCGAGAATCTCTTTCGAACGCACCGGGTCGTCCTGCAGCGCCTGGGTGTTGTCGGTGGCGAAGTATCCGGGCGCGATGGCGTTGGCGTTGATTCCATGCTTGGCCCACTCGTTGGCCATCAGCTTGGTGAGCCCCGCGACGCCCGACTTGGACGCCGTATAGGACGGCACCCGAATCCCGCCCTGATAGGACAGCATCGAGGCGGTGTTGATGATCTTGCCCCTGCGCCCGCCCGCGATCATGTCGCGCGCTGCGGCCTGCGACAGGAAGAAGACCGACTTCAGGTTGACGTTCATGACGTCGTCCCAGTCCGCTTCGCTGAAGTCCACGGCGTCGTTGCGGCGGATGATGCCCGCGTTGTTGACCAGGATGTCGATAGGCCCCAGGCCGGCGGTCGCCTCCTTAACGATGCGATCGATCGGCTCCATTGAGCCGAGGTCGGCCTGGATCGAGATCGCCTTGACCCCCTTGGCCAGGCACTGGCCCACCGTGTCGTCCGAGGCCCGGCGCGCGACCGAGGCGATGGACGCGCCCGCGTCGGCCAGCGCCAGGGCGATCCCCTGACCGATGCCGGTGTTGCCGCCTGTGACGACGGCGACCTTGCCTTCGAGGCTGAACGGATTGGCCATGATGTCCCTATTTCAGTTCGCTGACGTCCAGGACGTCCATGTCGGTGTAGTCGATATTCTCGCCGCCCATGGCCCAGATGAAGGCGTACGAGGCCGTGCCCGCCCCCATGTGGATCGACCAGGGCGGGCTGACCACGGCCTCGCCGTCGGCCATGACGATATGGCGCATCCTGTCCGGTTCGCCCATGAAATGGAACATACGGTTTGTTCCGAGCTCAAAATAGAAATATGCTTCCGAGCGTCGGTCGTGGGTGTGGGGCGGCATGGTGTTCCAGACGCTGCCCGGTTTGAGGATCGTCAGACCCATGGCCAGCTGGCAGGACTTGACCGCCCCATCGACGATGTATTGCCGGATGGTCCGCTCGTTGGAGGTCTCCAGCGCCCCGCGTTCCATCGACGGAGCCTGGTCCATGGCGATGTACTGGATCGGATGGGCCGCGTGAGCCGGGGTCGAGACCAGATAGAAGCGCGTCGAGCCCGAGAAGCTGACCTCGGCCGACGCCATCGGGATGTAGAGGCCGTCCTTGGGCTTAAGGGTGAAGCTCTGGCCGTCGACGGTGATGACCCCATCAGCCGTGCCGACATTGATCGCCCCCAGTTCCCGCCGTTCCAGATAGGGCTTGCCCGCCGCCGAGGCCGGCTCGGTCTGCGTCGGCAGGCTGACCGCCCCTGCGCCCGGCTCCGCCCCGCCGATCACCATCCGCTCATAGTGAGTGTAGTTCAGCCGCACCTCGCCTGGCGCGAACAGGTCGGTGATCAGGTAGCGGTCGCGCAGATCGTCGTTCGAGGCGCCGACCATCGAATCCGGGTGGGTGGCGTGATAGGTCTTGCGATACATGCGGCGATCCTCCCACCGGCTTTCGTTGGGGCTTGGTAACCGGTGTCAAAACCAGATGCAAATGATCGCGTAACGGGGTAAAGCCCCGCCACAACTTTCAGACCCGCCCGGAGAAAACCCCATGAAAATCGCTCTGATCATCGAGAACAGCCAGGCCGCCAAGAGCGCCATCGTCCACGACGCCCTGAACGCCGTCGCCGGACCGCTGGGCCACGAGGTCTTCCACTACGGCATGTACACGCCCGAGGATAAGGCCTCGCTCACCTACGTCATGAACGGCCTTCTGACCGGCATCCTGCTGAACTCGGGCGCCGCCGACTTCGTCGTCACAGGCTGCGGCACGGGCACGGGCTCGATGCTGGCCGCCAACGCCATGCCGGGCGTCTTCTGCGGCCTGATCATCGACCCGACCGACGCCTTCCTGTTCGGCCAGATCAACGACGGCAACGCCATCGCCATGCCCTACGCCAAGGGTTTCGGCTGGGCCGCCGAGCTGAACCTGCAGGACGTCTATCGCAAGCTCTTTGAGGGCGAGCGCGGCCTCGGCTATCCGAAGGAGCGCGCCGAGATCATGCGCAAGAACCGCGGCGTCCTGAAGGACCTCAAAGCCGTCACCTGCCACGACATGCTGACGGTTCTGAAAAACGTCGATCAGGACCTGCTGAAGGCCGCGATCGCCGGCGAGAAATTCCAGGAATACTTCTTCGCCAACGCCACGGACGCGGGCATCCGCGACTACATTCAGGGCTTGGTCGGCGCGAAGGTCGCCGAACCGGCTTAAGGCTGAGGACAGGGAGGCGGCCTGAATGGGCCGCCTCTTTCGTTTCAGAGCGTCTTCGCCGAATCCCGGACCACCAGCGACGGCCTTACCTCCGGCTGGTTCAGCTTCGCCGGGTCCAGCCCGCGCATCGGCGCCAGGAGCTTCTCCGCCGCCATCCGTCCCATGTCCCGGATCGGCAGCCGTACCGAGGTCAGGTTGGGCCACACCCGCGACGCCATCGGCAGGTCGTCGTAGCCCACGACCGACAGATCGCGCGGGATCTCCAACCCGAGGTCACGCGCCACCTTGAACACCCCCAGCGCCATCTCGTCGTTGCCCGTGAAGATGGCCGTCGGCGGCGGGTCGAGCGCCAGCAGGGTCTTCGCCGCCTCCACCCCCGACTCGAACGTATAGGCCCCGACCGCCACATAGCGATCGTCGAGCGTGATTCCCTTTTCGGCCAGACCCTCGCGGAAGCCGCCGCCGCGCACGGCGCTCGACCGGAACAGGGCGGGCCCCGAGATAAAGCCGATCCGCGAGTGCCCCAAGTCCGCCAGATGCCGCCCGGCCTCCGCTGCGCCCAGATGGTCGTTCGTGACCAGCATCGACCCGGGCTCGTCCAGCGACACCGAGGCGATGCGGACATAGGGGCAGTCCAGCTCGCGCAGGACGGTGATCACTCGCTCATCCTCCGACATCGACGGCGGCAGGATGACGCCGAACAGCTTCTGGCGCTCCACGAAGGCGCGGATGTCGGCGACCAGGGTCTCGGAGGAGCGCACGCAGGGATGCACGACCAACTCCAGACCGGAGCCGCGGAGCGCATCCAGCACCCCCTGCTGCATGTTCACGACATAGTTCGGACTGGGGTTGTCGTAGATCAGCCCGACCAGGAAGGAGCGTCGAAACGCGAGCCCGCGCGCCTGGGCGTCGGGCGTGAAGCCCAGTTCCTCGATCACCTGATTGACCCGAACTCGGGTCTCCTCGCGCACGAAGGGCGACTGGTTGATGACGCGCGAAACCGTTTTCTTGGAGACCGCAGCGATGCGCGCCACGTCGTTGATCGTAGGCCGTTTTCCGGGCTTCATGCCGCCGCGGCCGGATATCGTGTCGTCGTCGGTCAAACTCGACCTCTCCAAGTGAGCCGACCAGCCTTACAACTGCTCAGCCTGCGACGCCATGCCTGCGCCCCGCGATGACACCGATGTCGGCAAGGGCGTTGACACCGGTTTCCTTCCCCTTCAATCATCTCTCCAACCGACAGAAAGATCGGCGTGAGCAAAGCCATTCGGGCAAACGACATCGGGACGGCGCGTGACGGGCATTCAGCATCATTCGGGGCGCGCGGCATGAGCGCGGCGGACGCCCTTTCGCCCAACGACGGCGTTGCGGACGTCGCCGCGCGATTCGTCGAGGCCCGCCTGTCGACGACCGGCATGGCCGACTATCCGGGGCCGATCCCGCTCGACATGGCCACGGCCTATGCGACGCAGGAGATCGCCATCGGCCTGTTCCCCGACGAGATCGTCGGCTGGAAGGTCGGCATGGTGCCCCCGGCGCAGCAACCGGCGCTCGGCATCCATCGCCTGGCCGGCCCGATCTTCAGCCGCAACCTCTGGACCGCCTCGGTCGAGCCGACGCCTCTGCCGGAGATCGAGGGTGGGTTCGCCGCCGTCGAGGCCGAGTTCGTCGCTCGCCTCGGCCCCGTCGATCCGTCGAAACTGGACTGGACGCTGGAAGAGGCGACCGCCGCCGTCGCCGCCCTCCACATCGGCGTCGAACTGGCCGGCAGCCCGCTGACCACCATCAACGACCTCGGCTCGGCCGTTGTGGCCTCCGACTTCGGCAACAACGGCGGCCTGATCCTGGGCGAGGAGATCGAGGACTGGGCTGCGCGCCTGCCGGGCATCGAGGTCGAGACCCGCGTCGACGGCCAGGTCATCGGCTCGGGAATGGCGGACTCTATCCCACGCGGCATTCTGGAATCGGTGCGGTTCCTGCTCGAGAACCTGGCGCGTCGCGGGCGTTCGGCGACAGAGGGGACGCTGGTCTCCACCGGAGCGGTCACCGGGGTCCACCGGGTCCATGCGGGCGCCACGGCGGTCTGCGCCTTTTCCGGCGTCGGCGAAATTCATTGCTCGGTCGTGAGGGCCGGGGCGTAGGTCTAACCGAACCCGTCGCGCCCTTCGGGTGACAAGACGGGTCGGTCATCAGGAGGAACGGGGTCCATGACCGATACGACTGCGGGCTCGACGAAAGAGCCCATCAGCATCAAGGCGCCGTCGCCCGGCAAGTATCGATGGCTGGTGATGTGGCTGCTCTTCGCTGCCATGGTCATCAACTACGTCGACCGTCAGATGATTGGCGTGCTGAAGCCGACCCTGTCGACCGAATTCGGCTGGTCCGAGACGGACTATGCCGACATCGTCTTCTGGTTCCAGGCCACCTATGCCCTGTTCTACGCGATCTGGGGCCGGATCATGGACAGGATCGGCGCCCGCTTCGGCCTCGGCATCGCCTTCGCCATCTGGCAGGTCGGCCACATCATGCATGGCGCGGCGCGGGACCTGTCGCACTTCATCATGGCTCGCATGCTTCTGGGCGTCGGCGAAGCCGGCGGCTTCCCGGGCGGCATCAAGGCGGTCACCGAGTGGTTCCCCAAGAAGGAACGCGCCCTCGCGACCGGCCTCTTCAATGCCGGAACCAACATCGGTGCGATCGTGACGCCCCTGCTGGTCCCTGCTCTGGTGCTCGCCTTCGGTTGGCAGATGGCCTTCCTGATCACCGGCCTTCTGGGCCTGATCTGGCTGCCGATCTGGCTGATCGTCTATCGCAAGCCGCGCGACCAGCCGAAGCTGTCGGCCACGGAACTGGCATATATCGAACAGGATGCGCCCGACCCCGCCGAGAAGGTGGGCTGGCTGAAGCTGCTGACGGTCAAGGAAACCTGGGCCTTCGCGCTCGGTAAATTCCTGATCGACCCGATCTGGTGGATGTTCCTGTTCTGGCTGCCGGACTTCCTCGGCAAGCGCTACGGCCTGGACCTGAAGACCTTCGGTCCTCCGCTGGTCGCCATCTATCTGTTGTCGGACGTGGGTTCCGTCGGGGGCGGCTGGCTGTCCTCGCGGATGATGCACCGGGGCGTCAGCCTGAATGCGGCCCGCAAGATCACCATGCTGATCTGCGCCCTTCTGGCCGTGCCGGTCATGTTCGCGGCCTTCGCCTCGAACGTCTGGATCGCGGTCCTGATCATCGGCGTGGCCACGGCGGCGCACCAGGGCTTCTCGGCCAACCTCTACGCCCTGCCGGGCGACGTCTTCCCGCGCTCCGCGGTGGGGTCTGTCGTCGGCATCGGCGGGATGCTGGGCGGCGTCGGCGGCATGGTCTTCTCCAAATACGTCGGCCAGGTGTTGGAGAAGATCGGTTCCTACACCCCGATCTTCGTGGTTGCCGGCTCGGTCTATCTGATCGCGCTTCTGGTGGTTCACCTGCTGTCGCCGAAATACGCGCCGGCCAAGGTCTGATCCGGCCGCCCGACGGCTGAACTCTGGACGGATGGGGGCGGGAGTCGCATTAAGCGGCTCCCGCCTTTTTTCGGAGTCCGCATGTCCAACGCCTTCCCCATCCCGTCGCCCGCCGACTGGCGCGCCGAGGCGGAGAAGGCCTTGAAGGGCAAGCCGGTCGAAGGTCTGGTCCATCTCGACGCCGACCACCTGACCACCCGCCCCCTTTACGGCCGCGCCAATGCGACCCAGGCCGTCTTCGCTCCGCGCGTCAGTGACGCCGACGGCCGACCCTGGGACCTGCGGACCCAGGTCGAGGGCGACGACCCCGACGTCGTCAACGCCGCCGTCCTGACCGATCTCGGAGGCGGCGCCGCCTCGGTCATCCTGTCGGGCGGGGTTCTCGCCGATTCCGAACCGCTCGGTCGCGCCCTGAACGGCGTGGCGTTGGAACTGGCCCCGGTCGCCCTCGACGCCGGTCTCGATGGTCCCGACGCCGCCAACGCCCTGGCCGTCGCCGCCAAGGGCGCGCCGCGTGCAAAGCTGATGTTCCACATGGATCCGTTGACGGCCTTCGCCGCGACGGGGGGATCGCCCCGGACCATCGAGGAACACCTGAGCCTCGCCGCCAACACAGCCGCCCGCCACGGCGGCGCCTATCCCGATGCGACCTTCTTCCTCGCCACCGGCCGCGCCGCGCATGAGGGCGGTGGATCGGCGGGGCAGGAACTCGGCTTCGCCGCCGCCGCTGCCGTCGCGTACCTGACTGCCGCCTTGGAGGCGGGCCTGCCCATCGACCGCGCGCTGACCGGAACCGTTCTGGGCGTCAGCGTCGACGCCGAATATTTCGACAGCCTGGCCAAGGTCCGCGCCCTGCGCCTCATCTGGCGCTCCATCAGCCAAGCCTTCGCCCACGAAGCCGACGCACGGATCGAGGCCCGATCCTCGCGCCGGATGCTGGCGGCGACCGACCCCTGGCCCAACCTGTTGCGCCTGACCGCCGCCGGGTTCGCCGGCGCCGTAGGCGGCGCCGACGCCGTAGTGCTGGACGGGTTCAGCCGCGCCTCGGGTCGCCCCGACGCCTTCGCCCGCCGTCAGGTCCGCAACACCCAGTTGATCCTGATGGAAGAAGCCCACCTCGGTCGCGTCGCCGACCCTGCGGCCGGCTCCTGGTTCCTCGACCACCGGACGCGGGATCTCGCCGAGGCCGGCTGGGCCGAGTTCCAGCGCATCGAACGCGAGGGCGGCATCGTCGCCTCCCTTCGTGGCGGGGCCCTGCAACAGCGCATCGCCGCTTCCCGCGCGGCCGGCAAGACAAAGCTGTCGGACGGCGCCGTCCATCTGGTCGGGGTGACCAAGTTCGTCGACGCCGACGTCCGTCCCGTCTCGGTCGAGCCGACCCCGGCGCCCGTCTCGGCGACCGGAGGCGATGCGTGCCCGCCCCTGCCGCCGCTCCGCTGGGCCGAAGCCTTCGAGGGAGCCCCGGCATGACCGCGCCCGATTTCACCAAGGCCGCCCTCGACCTGTCGCCGATCGACGGCGTCCTCGACCGTGCGCCCGTTCGCACGCCCGAAGGCATCGAGATTGCCGCATCCTACGACGCCGCCTCCATCGCCGCGCTCGACTTCACTGACGGCCTGCCGGGCTTCGCCCCCTTCGTGCGCGGCCCCTATCCGACCATGTACGCGGGCAATCCCTGGACGGTCCGCCAGTACGCCGGCTTCTCCACGGCCGAAGCCTCTAACGCGTTCTATCGTCGCAACCTCGCGGCCGGTCAGAAGGGGCTGTCCATCGCCTTCGACCTGGCGACGCACCGGGGCTACGATTCCGACCATCCGCGTGTCGCGGGCGATGTCGGCATGGCGGGGGTGGCCATCGACTCCATCCTCGACATGCGGACGCTGTTTGACGGTATTCCGCTGGACCAGATGTCGGTGTCGATGACCATGAACGGCGCCGTCCTGCCGATCCTGGCCCTTTATGTCGTTGCGGCCGAGGAGCAGGGCGTCGCGCACTCGGCCCTGACCGGGACCATCCAGAACGACATCCTGAAGGAGTTCATGGTCCGGAACACCTACATCTATCCGCCGGGCCCCTCGATGCGGATCATCGCCGACATCTTCGCCTGGACGGCCCAGGAGACGCCGAAGTTCAACTCCATCTCCATCAGCGGCTACCATATGCAGGAGGCTGGGGCCTCGGCCGACCTGGAGTTGGCCTACACCCTGTCCGACGGGCTGGAATACATCCGCGCCGGGGTCGCAGCGGGCATGGACGTGGACCGGTTCGCGCCGCGTCTGAGCTTCTTCTGGGCCATCGGCATGGACTATTTCATGGAGGTGGCGAAGCTCCGCGCAGGCCGCCTTCTGTGGGCCGAGGCAGTGCAGGCCGAGTTTGCGCCGAAGGACCCGCGCAGCCTGTCCTTGCGCGCCCACTGCCAGACCTCGGGTTGGTCATTGGCGGCTCAGGACGTCTTCAACAACGTGCCTCGCACCATGGTCGAGGCCATGGCGGCGGCGGGCGGCCAGACCCAGTCGCTGCACACCAACTCGCTCGACGAAGCCCTCGCCCTGCCGACCGACTTCTCGGCCCGGATCGCCCGGAACACCCAGCTGCTTCTGCAGATGGAGACAGGCCTGACCAAGGTCATCGACCCTTGGGGCGGCAGCTTCTACGTCGAGCGTCTGACCCACGAACTGGCGGAACGCGCCCGCGCTCACATGGCCGAAATCCGCGAACTGGGCGGCATGGCCATGGCCATCGAGGCCGGGGTGCCCAAGCTGCGCATCGAGGAATCCGCCGCCCGCACCCAGGCCCGCATCGACACGGGCCAGCAGACGGTCGTCGGGGTCAATCGCTACCTCTCCGACACGCCCGACGACATCCCGGTGCTGAAGGTCGACAACGCGGCCGTCCGCGAGGCCCAGATCGCCAAGCTGCAAAAGCTCCGCGCCGAACGGGACGAGGCCGCGACCCAATCCGCGCTCGACGCCCTGACCGAGGGTGCCAGGGGCGATGAGAACCTGCTCGAACTCTGCGTCCGCGCCGCCCGCGCCCACGCCACGGTCGGCGAAATGTCGGACGCGCTGGAGGCCGCCTTCGGTCGCCACGTCGCCTCTGTGAAGACCGTCTCCGGCGTCTACGCTCGCGAGGCCGGGGCCAATCCGAAGATCTCCCGCGCCCGCGACATGGTCGCCGCCTTCGTCGAGAACGACGGCGGCCCGCCGCGCATCCTGATCGCCAAGCTCGGTCAGGACGGGCACGACCGGGGCCAGAAGGTCGTCGCCACGGCTTACGGCGACCTCGGCCTTGACGCCGTCGCGGGGCCCCTGTTCCAGACGCCGGAAGAGGCGGCGCGCGACGCGGTGGCCAACAACGTCCACGTCGTCGGGGCCTCGTCCCTGGCGGCCGGCCACCTGACGCTGGTGCCCGCCCTGAAGGCCGAGCTTGAGAAGCTGGGTCGCCCCGACATCATGATCACGGTCGGCGGCGTCATCCCGCCCGGCGACGTCCAGACCCTGATCGACATGGGCGCCGCCGCCGTCTATCCGCCCGGCTCGGTCATCGCCGACACGGCCATCGACCTGATCGAGAAGCTGAACGAACGCCTCGGCTACGCCCAGAAGGCCTGACCGTCAGGGCCGACTGCGCGACGGCAGCGCCTCGATCTCGGCGGCGGTCAGCGATCGTACGACCCGGGCGTAGCAGGGCCCCTGGCCGGTCGAGTTCGAAAGGGCGATGCGGGCGCCGTCGCCGACGCAGAGCCTGTCCGCGATGCCGACGGAAGGCGTGATCGCCAGGGTGTTTGCCGTGCCGAGGTCGAAGCAGCCGGCTGAGCTGAGCTCGAACACCGCGCCCCCGAGGGCGCGCACATAGAGTCGCTGCTGCCCTTCGGTCCTGAAGTTCTGAATTCGGGCCGGCTGGAAGCACTGAACCGGCTGGCCATTGACCGAGGTGAAGCGGGGGCTCGGCGCGGGCCCGTCGGTTGGGGCGCAGCCGGCGACGGCCGTGGCGAAAAGGAGGACGGTGATCGATCGGCGCATGGCGGTCTCCTGACTTCCAACTAGACGCCGCAAGCGTCTTCCTGCCTTGCGTCCGGCGCAAGGGCCGCTCGCGAGGGCGTGATCCGCTCGGCGACTGCGGCGGGAAGGGGCGAGGGCTTGCCAGCGATCAGGGCGGCGACGTGCTCGCCCAGCAGGGGGGCCAGGCAGAAGCCGCGCGAGCCCAAGCCGCCGAGCACGAATAACCCCGGCCGGTCGGGCAGGGGGCCGGCGATCGGCAGCCGGTCGCGGGTCGTCGCCCGCGTCGCGGCGCGGGAACGGACGGCCTCACGCGTGATCGTCCCGGTCCGTTGCGGCAGGCGGGCGGCGAGGGCGGCGATGTTACGGTCCGTATCGGCGGGGCGGACCTCCGTGCCGGGGTCTGCCCGATCGTGCGTCGCGCCGAACAGGAACCCGGCTCCGGTCGGCGCGACATAGCCGCCCCAGGCGATCGCGCCCGGCGATGTGGCCGTCTCGACCCATTCCGCCTGCCCGCGCACGGGCGACAAAGACAGGTCCGGCGCCAGGACGGATGTCCCTGCGCCCGCGCAGATCACCACCGCGTCCGCCTCCGCCAGGACGGATCCGGAGGCGTCGAGAACCCGCCAGCCGTCGTCGGTAGGTTCCAGATGCGCGGCCTTCCCGGTTCGCAGGGCGGCCGGATCGATCCAGGCCGACATGATCGCGGCAGGCGCGACGGTGAAGGCGGCCGCCATGGCCAGACCGGGCCCCGAGATCGGCTCGCCGACGATCCTGGAGGCTTCGGCCTCACCGGTCGCGATCACGGCGCCGCCGCTCCAGATCGGCTGGGCGGCGATCCGCTCGAAGCGTCTGGCGTCCCGCTCCGTCCCGGACAGTTGCAGCACGCCGCGGGCGATCACCGCGCCGGGGACCGGGCTGTAGAGGGCGTCGGCTCGCTCAAGCGCCTGGGCGAACAAGGCGGCGATGCTGTCGTCGCCGAGATCGAAACGCGGCGTCACCAAGGCGGCGGGAAAGCCCGATGCGCCCGACCCAGTTGCGGTCGCCTCGATCAGCACGGGCGTCAGGCCCGCCGCCGTCAGGGCGCGCATCGTCGCGGCTCCCGCGACGCCGGCGCCAACCACGGCGACGCAACGAGGCGGCGCCACGACGCCCAGCGCTCCAGTCCCGCGCGCCTCCAGCCGCTCACGCTTGCGCCCGTGGCCGGGGCGCTTGTCGACGGCGAAGCCCCTCTCTGACAGACCGCGCCTCACCACGCCGGCGACCGTGAACGTGGCGACCCGAGCGTCCGGCGCGGAGCGGGCGGCGATCCGGTCGAAGACCGCGTCCGACCACATGTCGGGATTCACCGAAGGCGCAAAGCCGTCCAGGAACCAGGCGTCCGCCCGCCCGGTCCACTGGTCCAGCGCCCAGTCGACTTCGCCCACCGCCAGATCCAGCACGGCGCCGAACTCCGGCAGGTCGATCCGGTGGAAGCCCGGCGTCCCGGAGGGCCAGCGTTCGACCAGGGCTTTCGTCGCCTCCGCGATCTCGGGCCAGGCGGACATTGCCCGGCGCGCCTCCTCGCGGCTCAGCGGATAGCCCTCGATGGAGAAGACGTGCAGCCGGCCGCCCTCGGGTCGATGGCGGCGCCACAGATCCAGCAAGGCCGCAATATTCAACCCGCTGCCGAAGCCGAGCTCGGCGACCGTGAAGTCCCGCCGCCCGGCCCAGGCCTCGGGCAGACCGCATCCGGCCAGGAAGACCGTGCGGCTTTCCGCCAGTCCGTCCTGGGCCGAGAAATAGACGTCGCCGTAACGACCCGAGCGCGGCTCTCCGGCCTCGGTCCAGACCAGTTGCGGGTTACGGTCTTCGGTCTCGCTCATCGCGGCTTCCATACCCGTGACGGTCTACGACGGGCACGAAAAAAGGGACCGTCCGAAGACGATCCCTTTCCTTCAGACGGGAGTGAACCCCGCCCAGACCTGTAAGTCCGTCAGGACTTAGTGGGCGGCCGGCTTCTCAGCGGCCGGAGCCATGGCGGCGTCGGCGGCCGGGGCCGGAGTCATGGCGGCGTCGGCGGCCGGAGCTGCGGCGGCGGCGGCTTCACCAGCGGCGGCGGCGGCGTCCGAGGCGGCAGCGTCGGCGGTCGCAGCAGCGTCCGTGGCGGTGTCGGCGGCGGCGGCGGCGTCGGTCGCGGCGTCAGCGGCCTTGTCTTCGGCGGCGGGTTGGCAGGCGGCCAGGGCCAGAGCGGCGGCCGAAGCGGCGATCAGGGCAACGATGCGCATGGGTTATCCTCCTAAAGGGTTTTTTGAGAGAGTCGCGAGACGTCTCCGTCGCGGAGATAACGGGATCGTGAGACGATCCGCAAGCGAAATCTCACGGCTTCGTGATCGTCCGTTTTTGTCGATGGGCCCCGATAGGCGGTCAGGCTTCGGCCGGGTTAGCGGCGAGATGTTCTTCCATTTCCGAGAAGGACGGCTGAGCTGACGAGGGAATATCGCCTCGACCGATCTCCACCGAGATCTGGGCCGCGTTGCCGTGCAGATGGGCGACCAGCACCGACTGGATGATCTTGTAGAAGCTGGCTTCCTCGTCGACGATCGACTGCAGGCGCGCGGCGAGCGGCCCGACGATGCCATAGGCCATGAACACGCCCATGAAGGTGCCGACCAGGGCGCCGCCGATCATGCCGCCCAGGACTTCCGGCGGCTCGGTGATGGAGCCCATGGTCTTGATGACCCCCAGAACGGCCGCGACGATGCCGAGCGCGGGGAGTGCGTCCGCCAGGTTCTGGATCGCGTGCGGCGCCGCAGCGGCCTCGTGGTGGTGCTTCTCGAGCTGCTTTTCCATTGCGTCCTCGATCTGGTGAGGATCCTCCAGGTTCATCGTCATCATCCGCAGGGTGTCGCAGATGAAGTCGATGGCGAAATGGTCCTTCATCACCTTCGGGTACTTCTGGAAGATGGTGCTCTCCGCGGGCTTCTCGATGTGGCTTTCCAGGGCGATGACCCCCTTGGACTTCATCGTCTTGGTCAAGGCGAACAGGAGGCTGAGCAGGTCCTTGTAGTCCTGCTTCTTCCACTTCGGTCCGGCGAAGGCCTTGCCGAACCCGGCCAGGCCAGACTTGATGACCTGGATCGAGTTGGAGATCAGGAAGGCGGCGATGCCCGCGCCGCCGATGGCCATCAACTCGTGCGGCGCCGCATGGGTGATGACGTCGAACTTGCCCCCCGAGATCGCATAGCTGCCGAACACCAGGCCGAACAGCAGAACCAGGCCGATAATCTGAAACATGAAGGCGTCCGACGTCCCCGAGAGAGGCGCCGAATATCGCCGTTAATGATTAACGGGCGCTTGCGATTCAGGCGGGATCACAGCCGGTTGTGGCCGCTCTGGATCGCGGCGAAGCCCTCTGCGGTCAGCCTGGTGTAACCCGACTTGCCCCCCCGGACGAAGACCTGTCCGTCGATCTTTTCGGGGTCGAAGCCGTCGGCCACCAGATCGACCTTGCGGTATTTGAACGTCCCCGTCGTCTCCAGAG
This sequence comes from Brevundimonas sp. NIBR11, assembly GCF_027912535.1. Classification (NCBI taxonomy): domain Bacteria; kingdom Pseudomonadati; phylum Pseudomonadota; class Alphaproteobacteria; order Caulobacterales; family Caulobacteraceae; genus Brevundimonas; species Brevundimonas sp. NIBR11. Next base: position 214,280 of record NZ_CP115465.1, read on the forward strand.
TCTTGGCCAGGCGAACGAACACCGGCCGTGCGTAGTGGGGCAACTGCTCGTCGGCGTAGGCGGCGAAGTCCTTGGCCGAGAACCGGCCTTCGACCACCAGGGTGACCATGCCGGCCTTGCCCTCGGCGCCCGGAACGGGAACGCCGTAGGCGATGACCTCATTCACGCCCGGCGCATCGGCCAGTCGCTGTTCGACCTCGGCGGTCGAGACGTTCTCGCCCTTCCAGCGGAAGGTGTCGCCGATCCGGTCGACGAAGTAGAAATAGCCCTCCGAGTCCTGCCGCATCAGGTCTCCGGTTCGGAACCAGCGGTCGCCGCGCTGGAAGACGTCGGTCAAAATCTTCTTTTCGGAGGCCGCCTTGTCGGCATAGCCGGAGAAGTCGTGGCGCACGTCGTTGCCGATCATGCCGATGGCCTCGCCGATCTCGCCGGCCGAGGCCTCGCGCACCAGGCCGTTGGCGTTGCGAACCGGCTCCTCGGTATCGACATCGAAGGCGACCAGACGGATGTTGATCTGTTTCTTGAGGAATTTCGGCACCCGGCCGATCGCCCCCTGTTTGCCGTCGAAATTGAACAGCGAAACATTGCCCTCCGTCGATCCATAGAACTCCAGGATCTGGGGAATGGCGAAGCGGGACTGGAAGTCCGGCCAGACGTCGGGGCGCAGACCGTTGCCGAAGGCCAGACGGATCTTGTGGCCGCGCTCGCCATCCTGCGGCGGGCAGTTGACCAGGTATCGGCACAGCTCGCCGATGTAGACGAACATCGTCGCGCCCGACCCGTTCACGTCCTGCCAGAAGCTGGAGGCCGAGAATTTCCGCCGCAGGATCAGGCGGCCGCCGTTCAGCAGGGCAGGGCCGACCCCGACCAGACCGCCGGTCGAATGGTACAGCGGCAGGACGTTGAAAATCCGGTCCGCCGGCGTCGATTCCGTGCAGCCGGCGAAGGCGCGCATATAGGTCCGCGCCCGGGCGTGATGGATGCGGGCCGCCTTGGGCAGGCCGGTCGTGCCGGAGGTATAGATATAAAGGGCGGTGTCGCGGTTGGTGATGCCGTCGCGGATGGACTTGTTCGGGCGGACCGACGACCCGCTGCGCACCGCATTGTCCAGGCCGCGCCGTTCCGACACCTCGTCGGCGTCCTTCAGGCCCAAGACCCACAGCATCATGGTGCGGCTGACGAAGGGCCGCGCCTCCTCGCACTTTCGCCACGTCTCCTCATCCGCCACGACCACGGCGACGCCGGCGATGTTCAGACAGTGAGCCAGGGCCTGGCCGGTCAGGTTGGTGTTGATCAGCGCGGTGGCGATGCCGGCTTTGGAGAAGCCCATCCAGGCGGCGATGTATTCGGCGCGGTTGGTCACGACGAGGCCGATGACGTCGGTCCGCCTCAAATTCCGGCTGCGTGCCCAGTGGGCGTAGCGGTTCGCCATGCCGTCGAGATCGCGATAGGTCAGCGCGCGGTGCTCATCTTCCAGCGCGATATTGTCGGGAAATTTGTCGACGGCCTCCTCGAAGTCGTCGCAGACCAGAACGTCGCTATCGAGTGCGATCGGCTTGATGCGCTTCAGAAGCCGACGAAGACCGGCCGCGAACTTCAGATCGCGTCGGATGTTGGCCGCCAAACCCATGGTCGCAGTCGCTCCGTATGCAGGCGTAAGTCAGTTGGTGATGAACAAGGCCGCGGTCGGGGTCAACCGGTGGGGGAATCCGTAACGCGGGTCGGCGCCGTTTCCGGCGAGGCGTGGCGCCATTGCGTCGGCGCCGCAGGGTCAACTGCGGACGGCGCGATGATCGCAAGGAATGCCGCCGTCAGCGACCTGCAAGACTGACAGCCTCGGACGCCATTATGGTCAAGGTTTCGTCCAGTTGTTCAGGGAACGCGGCGGGATTGTGCCTTTCCCGGTGTTTCTTGAGGGCAGCGGCAGTCTTTCGGAACCTCGATAGCTGAAGACTGTTATTTTCGCCTAACCTTGGAGGACCACAGATGACTGTGACCTATACCGACGATGTCGCCCGGAACACTTCGGTGCAGGCTGACGCTTTCGTTCCGCGTTACGCTCGCACCAAACGAACCAAGAAGGGCCCGAAGACCTGGATGATCCTCGCCCCCATCGGCGCCCTGGCCCTGATCGGCGGCGGCGCCGCCATGCTGCTCAGCCCCGGCGCCGAGACCCAGCCCCTGGCGGAACCCGCTCCGGCGGCGCCAGTGGTCCAGCCGATGGAAGCCGCCCCGGCTCCGCTGGAAAGCTCGGTCGCTCCCGCCCCCGTGAGCCCCGCCGCGACCCCGGCCCCGGTGGTTCGTGAAGCGGCTCCGACCCCCGCGCCGGCCGTTCAGCGCCGCGCCGCTCCGGTCGAACGTCGCGCAACACCCGCCCCGGCCGTGACGCCGCGCGTCGAGACGGCGCCCGAACCGACCGGCCCGCGCCCGTACAGCCCTCCGAGCGTGACCGAAACGACTGTCCAGTCGCCGCTGAGCCCGGCCGCCCCGGCGACCACGCCGCGCGTCCCGGCCATTCAGACGTCGCCGCTCAGCTAGACCGGCCACTCTGAAGTCAATAGCCCCCGGTTCACACCGGGGGCTTTTTGCTGCGCGTCACCGGGCCGGCGCGACCCGCCAGATGACATTGCCCACATCGTCGGCGACGAGCAGGGCGCCCGTGCGATCCACCTGCACCCCCACGGGCCGGCCCATGGCGTCGCCGTTCGCATTGACAAAACCGGTCAGGAAGTCCTGCGGCGGTCCGTTCGGCACGCCGTTGGCGAAAGGCACGAAGACAACCTTGTATCCGGCGCGCGGTTCGCGGTTCCAGGACCCATGCTGACCCACAAAGGCCCCGTGGCTGTAGGCGGGCGGGAAGGCGGTTCCCTCATAGAAGGTCAGGCCCAAGGACGCCGTGTGGGCGCCGAGAGCATAGTCGGGCGCTATCGCCGAGGCGACCTTGGCCGGGTCCTGCGGCTTCACCCGCGCATCCACGGTCTGGCCGTAGTAGCTGTAAGGCCAGCCATAGAAGCCGCCGTCCCGCACCGAGGTCATGTAGTCAGGCACCAGATCGTTGCCCAGTTCGTCGCGCTCATTGACCGCGACCCACAGGGCCTTGGTGTCCGGCTGCCAGGCCAGTCCCACCGGATTGCGCAGGCCCGAGGCGAAGATCCGCTGGGCGCCCGTGGCGATATCGATCTCGTGGATGGCGGCGCGGCCTTCCTCTTCGGCCATGCCGTTCTCGCCGATGTTCGAGTTCGACCCGACGCCGACGTAGAGTTTCGTCCCGTCGGCGGAGGCGACCAGCGACTTGGTCCAGTGATGGTTCCGCCCGGCCGGCAGGTCGGCGATCTTCGTCGCAGGGGCCGTGATTGAGGTCTGGCCCGCCTGATACGGGAAGGCCACGACCGCATCGGCGTTCGCTACGAACAACCGATCCCCGACCAAGGCCATGCCGAACGGCGAGCTCAGGTTCTCGAGGAAGGTCGATTTCGTCTCCGCCGTCCCGTCGCCATCCGCGTCGCGCAGAAGGATGATGCGGTTGGGGCTGGGCGGGGCGGCGCCGGCGCGCTTCTGCACCAGTCCCATGATCCAGCCGCGGATGCCGCCGGACTTGCCGGGAGGCTTGGGCGGGGCGTTGGTCTCCGCCACCAGGATGTCGCCGTTGGGGAGACGATACAGCCACCGGGGGTGATCGAGGCCTGTCGCGAAGGCCTGGACGCGGAAGCCCTGTGGCGCAGCGGGCATGACCCCGCTGGGCCAGCCGACGGCTGGCGCGATATTCACGGTCGGGGTGATCGGTCGCGTGTGGGGCGCGACAAGGGTCGGGCTGGGGCCGAATGTCGATCCCTCGGGCGCCAACGGCCCGTTGCCGCAGGCGGCCAGGGTCAGGGCGGCGGTCGAGACCGCGAGCAGGGCGAAACGGGTCTTCATCGAGGCGTCCTTAGAAGGCGGGGAACTCAAGGCGGCTGACATCGTATCCAAGGGCCCGAGCGCGCTCGACCAGGGCCGCGCGTTCGGCGTCGCTGGGAACCTCTCGGGTGTAGATCCACAGCTTCTCGAACTTCGGATCGGCGGAGATGAACCAGCTGTAGTCCTCGGCGTGGTCCAGCACCCAGTATTCCCAGGTAATCAGGCCGGCCAGATACCGGGCGCGGAGCTTTGCGTTGAAGCCGGGGTCGAGGATCGTCCCTGACGCTCCGATGGCCTTCTCCGAGCCCTGCGGCGTATCGCGCTGGCAGGTGTCGCGCACGCCGATTCGCGTCGGCGACTGGATCTCATAGGTCGTCGCCCCGGCAACGCAGCCGTCGGTCAGGCGCATGGGCAAACGGGCGATCTCCAGCCAGCGGCCGGTATAGAACCGCTCCAGATCGACCGCTCGCGCGGGCTGGGGCGCACGCACCTGGTCGGCGGGAACGGAGGTGGCGCAGGCGCCCAGTGCGAGACTGAGGCCGAGGACCGCCGCAGCGGCGAGGATCGGGGTTCGGATCGACATGGGCTTCTCTCGCGCGACATTGGAAATCATAGATACGGCGGCGGTTCCGTCTCCGGACGCGCGGATCAACCCGCCTCGAGATCTTTCGGCACTCGGATGCGGCGGAAGCGCGCCTCGACGAAGGCGTAGGCTCCGAAGGCGATCAGCCCGACGGCGGTCATTCCCAGCATGATCGCGCCGCCCGGCTGACGCTCCAGCGCCTCAAGCGCCGTGCCGAAGGTCTCGACCCGATCCGAGGACGCCCGATAGCCCGCCAAGGTCACGAACAGGGCCAACGGCAGATAGGCCAGACCGCGCGCGACATAGCCGACCCTCGCCAGCGGCAGCACCCATCGGCACACAGTCTTCGAACAGACCAGGGTCGCTGCAAAATCGTTGACGAACCCCATGACGATGTTGCCGATGCCGACGCCCGCGATGATCAGACCGATCACCATCAGGACGGCGCCGCCGAACGGCAGGCCCAGAAGGATCGCGGCCTTCTCCTGGTTTTCCGCCAACTGCTCGGCGCCCATGTTCGCCTGCACCTCGTCGAGCAGTTCGAACACCCCCGACGCCAGGACGGCGTAGGCCGCGCCGCTCGTCGCCTGCGTCGCTCGCACGGCCCAGCCGTTCAGGTCCGAACCCTCGTGGTCGATGTCGAACACGGCCTGCAGCACCCGCCAGCCGACGAAGGCCCACAGGCCCGCCCCGATCAGGATCAGCCACAGCCGCCCGAACGGCTGCTGGGCCAGGACGTAGAGAACGCCATGCGGATCGACCGCCTGACCCCGCATCCCGATGGCCGAGGCCAGCATCAGGATCCCGACGGACACATAGACGAAGCCGTTGGCCGCATGCCCGAACCGCGACGACGCCTCCAGCGCCTCATGCACACGCGGAAACCGGTCGCGCCAGGTCCGGCGCTTGCGGACGCGGTCGATCAGTCTCTCGGCGAAGGCGGGCAGGGCGGCGGTCATCGGCTCTCGAACAAGCGGAGCCGTTCAACGCCGGAGGATCGGGATGGCTCCAAACTAAAGACCGGCTGACAAAACGGCGGTCAAACAATAGGCTAAACAAGTGATTGCGTAGGGGGAGGGCGGGTGAGCACGTTCGAGTTCTTTTTCAGTTTCTACGGCCTTATCCTCGGACTGTCCGTGGCTGTCGTCCTCAGCGGCTTCACCAACACCCTGAAGCAGCGGAGGCGTGTTCGGATCGGATGGTTGTCGCCGCTGTTGGCTGTCTTCGTTCTTATCGACATCGCCAGTTTCTGGATCGGGGCTTGGGGGGCGATGCAGGATGTGCCCATCCGGCTGTTCGTGCTTGTCCTGGGTCTCGTCGCCGCCGGGAGTTACCATGTCGCTGCCGCAATGATTTTCCCGGACGATTTCGAAGCCTGGCCGGATCTGGACGCGTATTTCGACTCCCACAAGCAGTGGGTCATGGGAGGCGTCATCACGGCCAGCCTGATCGCCTTCGAGGCGATGCCCTGGCTCACGGGATCTACGGTCGCCGAGATGCTCGCCCGCTACACAAGCCCCGCGATGCTCATGAATCTGTTCTTCATCGGCGCATGTCTTGTGGTCGCGATGAACCGAAATCGCCGTCTTAATTTGGCGATGCTGGTTATCCTGCTTTTCTACTATGCCTATGTGGCCTTCCCCCGCTGGCTCTGGGCCTGAGTTGAGTCGCGGCGCTCGACTACGCCGTCACTTCCACCATCGACAACGCCACCGCTTCCGCCACCTTGATCCCATCGACAGCCGCCGAGAGAATCCCGCCCGCGTAGCCAGCGCCTTCGCCGGCGGGGAACAGGCCGCGCACGTTCAGGCTCTGGAAGTCGGCGCCGCGCGTCATGCGGATGGGCGAGGAACTGCGCGTCTCCACCCCCGTCAGCACGGCCTGGGCGTCGTCATAGCGGGGGATCTTGCGGCCGAAGACGGGCAGGGCCTCGCGCATGGCGGCGATCACATAGTCGGGCATCAGGGGCGCCAGGTCGGTCGGCCGCACCCCCGGCTTGTAGCTGGGCTCGACCTCCCCCAGCGCGGTCGAGGCCCGCCCCGCCAGGAAGTCGCCGACCAGCTGGCCCGGCGCGAAATAGTCGCCGCCGCCCGCCGCATAGGCGCGCGTCTCGAGATCGCGCTGCAGTTCGATCCCCGCCAGCGGATGGTCGCTGGGATAGTCCTCGGGCGAGATGCCGACGACGAAGCCGGAGTTGGCGTTCCGCTCGTTGCGCGAATACTGGCTCATGCCGTTGGTGACGACGCGGCCCGGCTCGCTGGTCGCCGCCACCACCGTCCCGCCCGGGCACATGCAGAAACTGTAGACCGTCCGCCCGTTCGAACAGTGGTGCGACAGGGAATAGGCCGCAGCCCCCAGATCGGGATGCCCCGCGCACGGCCCGAACAGGGCCCGGTCGATCCACGACTGCGGATGCTCGATGCGGAAGCCGATCGAGAAGGGCTTGGCCTCGATATGGACGCCCCGGTCGTACAGGGTCTGGAAGGTGTCGCGCGACGAATGGCCGATGGCGAAGACCACATGGTCCGCTTCCAGCACCTCGCCGGTGTGCAGCCGCACGCCCCGGATCGCGCCCTTGTCGAGTTCGATGTCGACGACCCGATGCTCGAACCGGTACTCGCCGCCCAGGGCCTCGATCTTCTCGCGCATGGCCTCGACCATGGTCACCAGGCGGAAGGTGCCGATGTGCGGATGGGCCTCGGTCAGAATCTCTTCCGGCGCGCCCGCCGCGACGAACTCGGTCAGCACCTTGCGGGCCAGGAAGCGCGGGTCCTTGATCTGGCTGTAGAGCTTGCCGTCGGAGAAGGTGCCGGCCCCGCCCTCGCCGAACTGGACGTTCGACTCGGGATGGAGCTTGCTCTTGCGCCATAGCTCCCACGTATCTTTCGTGCGCTCCCGCACCACCTTGCCCCGGTCCAGGATGATCGGTTTGAATCCCATCTCCGCCAGGATAAGCCCGGCGAACAGGCCGCATGGCCCAGCCCCGATCACGACCGGCCGCAACCTGTGATCCTTCGGCGCGACCGCGACATGCCGATAGGCGACGTTCGGGGTCGGTTTCACATGCGGGTCGTCCCTGAACCGCGCCAGCACCGCCGCCTCGTCCGCCACCTCGACGTCGAGGATATAGACCTTGAGGATCGCCGACTTCTTGCGCGCATCATGCGCCCGCTTCCACACGGACCAGGATTTCAGGCCGTGCGCGGGCACGCCCAGCTTGGCGGCGATCGCGGCGGGCAGGGCCTCGGGCGGATGGTCGAGCGGCAGCTTGATTTCGGACAGGCGCAACATCCGCGGCCTTGTAGCGGCTCGTGAGGCGGAACGCATCGGCAAGATCGGCGACCGCCGTGGTTCCGCGCAGGCTCTCGAATACGTCGGCGCAAGCTTGGGCTTGGCGCTAGACAGTCGAAAATGGTTAATATAACCGTGATCAGGCGATTTGCCGACTTCCCCGCGAGGTTCGCCTTCTGGGGGAAAGGTGAAGTCCCGCAGGGGCATTTGAGGGTAGCTGACTGAATGGATCCGATCACTTCAATCGCCGCCGCCATGCTGATCTCGGGCGCTGCCGCCCCGGACGGCCATGGCTGCCCCGAAGCGCCCCACTATGGCGACGTGCCGTGCTCGTGCACCCGTGTCGTTGATTTCTACGGTCCCTGGACCGGCGGCGGCGCCGGTTGGCCCGGGCCGGGGGGCTGGGGCCCGCCGATCAACAACCCTGGTGCGCCGATTCACGTCTCCGCCCCGGGCGTTCGCGTGATCGGTCGTCCGATCAACGTCGCCGCCCCGGTGATCTACATCGACAGTCCGCCCGTCTATGTCGACGCGCCGCCGATCCGAATCGCGCCGGCCCAGATCTACGTCCAGCGTCCGGACGTCGTCGTCCGTCCGTCGGAAATTCTGGTCGAGCCGCCAGAGGTTCACTTCTCGGACTGCCCCGACGGTACGGTGTGCGAGCCGGTGGACGACAATGGAATGCGTCTGCTGGCCGCTCGCGCGGCGCCTTCGTCGCCGACGCCCGACTACGTCGGTCCTCGTGAGGCCCCGGCGCCGGTCTACGAAACGCCTCCGCCAATGCTCGACGCCGCTGGCCCCCCGCCGAGGGCGCCCGCGCCGTCTTTGCCGTCCCTTCCATATTATCCGCCCAAACAGGATCGCAACTGACTGTGAAGGCCGACACCCGCCTATCGACCGCCGGGAGCCCTAAGCTCCGGCCGGGGGTCGGCACCGCCGGACTCGCTCTTGGGTTTTTCCTGGCCGTATCCTCCACGGCCGCCGCCCGACCGTATCCAGCGCCGGGCCAGGTGGGGGTCGGCGAACGGGGGGCCTCGCCCGCCGTTCAGCAGTTGAAGTCCTGGGTCCTCGAGACCGGCGACAATCAGGGCTCGCCCTTCGTTCTCATCGACAAGGTCAATGCCGAGGTCTTCGCCTTCAGCCGGGACGGATTGCTGCTGGGGTCCACGCCGGTCCTTCTGGGTCTGGCCCGGGGCGACGTGGCGCCGCCCGACATCGGCGAGCGCCCCCTGTCGGCCATTCGCCCCGACGAACGCATCACGCCGTCGGGGCGGTACGTCGCCTCACTGGGCGAGAATCTGAGCGGTAAGGGCATTCTCTGGATCGACTACGCCGGCGCGCTCTCGCTGCACCCCGTCGTGACGGGCCGGGCGGCCGATCGTCGTCTGGAGCGCCTGGCGTCGCCGACCCCTGATGACAACCGGATATCCTTCGGCTGCGTGAACGTCCCGCCCGCCTTCTTCGACGACATCATCGCACGGGCCTTCAGAGGCACGACGGGGATCGTCTACATACTGCCCGAGCAGCGCTCGATGCCTGAGGTCTTCCCCGGGGTGTGACAAGGTCCGCCTGACCAACGGCGACGGGCTGTTCCCATCCATTGCGGATATCAACCGCGTCCGTTCTCGCGATGGAAATGTCAGCAGTTGGCGACTTAGCCGCCTCCGGCGACTTGAGCCGCGACCGAACGTCGCCATATTGCCGCCACGGCGCTTCGGCCGTCAGGGACGCCGCATGCCGGTCATCGACATTCAGGGGCTTTCAAAGACCTACGCCTCCGGGCTGCAGGCGCTGAAGCCCATCGACCTTCAGATCGGCAAGGGCGAGATCTTCGCGCTTCTGGGCCCCAACGGCGCGGGCAAGACGACGATGATCTCCATCGTCTGCGGCATCGTCACCCCCTCGACCGGCACGGTCACGGCCGACGGCCACGACATCCAGAAGAACTATCGTCAGGCCCGCCAGAAGATCGGCCTGGTGCCGCAGGAACTGACCACCGACGCCTTCGAGACCGTGCTGGCCACGGTCCGCCTCAGCCGTGGCCTGTTCGGCAAGGCGCCGAACGACGCCTACATCGAACAGATTCTCCGCGACCTCAGCCTGTGGGACAAGAAGGACTCCAAGATCATGACCCTGTCCGGCGGCATGAAGCGCCGGGTCATGATCGCCAAGGCGCTGAGCCACGAGCCCGACATCCTGTTCCTCGACGAGCCCACCGCCGGCGTCGATGTCGAGCTGCGCCGCGACATGTGGAACCTGGTCCGGCGCCTGCGCGAGAGCGGCGTCACCATCATCCTGACCACCCACTATATCGAGGAGGCCGAGGAGATGGCCGACCGTGTGGGCGTCATCCTCAAGGGCGAGCTGATCCTGGTCGAGGACAAGACCGAGCTGATGAAGAAGCTGGGCAAGAAGACTCTGACGCTGAACCTGCAGGATCCGCTGGGGGCCATTCCGCCCGAACTGGCCGAATGGGACCTCCAGCTCAAGGCCGAGGGCAACGAGCTGGAGTTCGTCTTCGACTCCAATGCCGAGAAGACCGGGGTGCCGTCCCTGCTGCGCCGCCTGTCGGACCTCGGCATCGCCTTCAAGGACCTGAACACCCGCCAGAGCTCTCTGGAGGACATCTTCGTCAGCCTGGTTCACCGCGAACCGGCCCAGGACATTCGGGCGGGAGCCAACTGATGACCTTCAACGGCTATGGCGTCTGGGCCATCTACAAGTTCGAGATGGCGCGGGCGATCCGCACCCTGTGGCAGTCGATCGTCACCCCCGTGATCACGACGGCCCTCTATTTCGTCGTCTTCGGCTCCGCCATCGGGTCGCGCATGACCGAGATCGACGGCGTCCCCTACGGCGCCTTCATCGTGCCCGGTCTGATCATGCTGAGCCTGTTCACCCAGTCGATCTTCAACGCCTCCTTCGGCATCTACTTCCCGAAATTCACCGGCACCATCTACGAACTGCTGTCGGCGCCCGTGTCGCCGTTCGAGATCGTTCTGGCCTATGTCGGCGCCGCCGCCACCAAGTCGGCGGTGCTGGGCCTGATCATCCTGGCCACGGCCTCCCTGTTCGTGCCGCTGCAGATCCTGCACCCGGTCTGGATGCTGGCCATCCTCGTGCTGATCGCCACGACCTTCAGCCTGTTCGGCTTCATCATCGGGATCTGGGCCCAGAGCTTCGAGCAACTGAACTTCATTCCGATGCTGGTGGTGACCCCGCTGACCTTCCTCGGCGGCTCCTTCTACTCGATCCACATGCTGCCGGAGCCGTGGCGGACGATCACCCACTTCAACCCGGTGGTCTATCTGATTTCCGGATTCCGCTGGAGTTTCTATGGACAGGGCGACGTGCCGATCGTCTGGAGCCTCGTCGCCACCTTCGGCTTCCTCCTGGCCTGCCTCGCGGTGATCGGCTGGATGTTCAAGACGGGCTACCGTCTGAAGACCTGACCCGTCTGTCATTGGACGCCTCCGTCGTTCGCGGCTAAGACGCCTCCCATGTCGTCCGAGTCCTCTTCAGCCCCGCCCACAGACCGCCCGTCCGAGCCTTTCGCCCGGGGCCGGATCGTCTGGGGACGTCCGCCGAAGCCGGTCTTCCATGTCGGCCCGCTGCCGACCGGGGGCTGGGCCGATAAGCCTGTACCCAAGCCGATGTCCCGCCCCGCGCGCGCATCCGCGGGCGTCCTCACCGGGTCGATGATCCCCACGGCCAAGCCCGTCGCCCCGGTCGAGACGCAGGTCGTCGCATTGGTCGAGGTCGCTTCGCCTGTTGAAGTTGAGGCTATCGACGTCGAGGCCGTTGTCGAAGCCGAACCCGTCGCCGCCCCTCTTGTACCTGAGCCCGAGCCGGTGGTCGTCGCGGAGCCGGAGCCGGAGCCGGAGCCGGAGCCAGAGCCGGAGCCGGTCGTCGCTGCGCCTGAACCTGCGCCCGAGCCCGCCGCCGCGCCCCGCCCCCAGGAGATCGTGATCGAGCCCGAAGCGGCCGAGCCCGCCGTGACCGTGCCGCCGCTTCGGTCCGCCGAGGCCAAGCCCGCCGCCAGGCCGCGCAGCCTGCCGTCGGTGGTCGTGACTCCGGCCATGTACGCCTCCGTCGGAGCGGCCATGCAGAAGGTGGCCAAGGGCAATCGCTGGCTGATGCTCGCGGGCGTCGCCGCCGTCGTCGTGACCTGCGGCTTCATCTGGCTGGCCACCCTGCCGGCGCCCCAGCCGGTCGCCCCGGCTCCCACGCCCCTCGTCGCGGGCGCCGAGCCGCTCGTGGAGGAGCCCGCCGCCGCCGAAAGCCTGCCGGTCGTTGAGGATCGCGCTCCGGTCCGGGCCGCACCTGTCCCCGCCGCCGCTCCTGCGGTCACCGCGCCCGCAACGGCCCAGCCGCGCCCTCAGGCTCCTGCGATGTCGGCTCCGCCCGTCGTGGTCACTCCGCCCAATGACAGCGCCCCCCGGCCCTATATCCAGACCGCGCCTCTAATGATCGACCCGCCGACCCCGGCCGCGCCCGCTCAGACCAACCCGGATGCGCCCGTCGCCACGGCGCCCCAGCCGCTGGACTAGGGCGTCAGCGTTCCGGGGCGCGGTAGGGCAGGTAGCCCCGCTCGACCATCCGACGCAGGCCCTCATAGGCCTCCGACAGTTCCTCATAGGCCAGCCGCATGGCGGAGAGCTTCTGCGCCTCGCCCGGCCCGATGGAATAGCCGGCCTCCGCCAGTCTTAGGGCCTCGGCGATCCAGCGCGCCCGCGCCGTCGCCGCCGCCACCGCCAGCCTCTGGAAGGCCGCCGGCTCGGTGTGGCTGGCACCCAGCCCCAGAACCTGCGGGATCACCTCCCGGTTCGAGACGAAGGCGGTGTAGTCGATCTGTTCCAGATGGCCGCGCAGCCGGCGCTGCTCCTGCGGATCGCTGTCCGAGGGCTCGAAATGGTCCCGGCTGCGGCGGCTGCTGGACGTCATGATGCTGGACATTCAGGCTTCCCTGGGCGTTTCTCTGGAGCGAGCCTGCGCCCGACCCGTTAACGCACCGTCAGCAAGCGTGGCCGGTCCGGCGCGGTCCAGCCGGGCGGCAGGGGCTCGGCCCATCCCTCCGGCGCCCGATCCGAGGCCGGGAAATACCCCGTCGCCGACCGGTAGCCCAGGATGTACCAGATCTCGATCAGATAGCCGTGCAGCCGGTCCTGGTCCGCACGCGGCCGCTTCGACGCCGCGCCGATGGCCAGGCCGATCCGTCCCGCCACGTCCGAGGCCTCCAGCGGCCCGTCGTCCTCGTTCAGGATGTCGTCGATGACCCCGTTGACCCAGCCCGACAGGGTCGCCCGGTTCTTCGGCCCCTTCGGTCCCGGATAGGGCGGGTCGATCGTGTCGTCGGCCCAGAACTTGTCCTCCTCGCGCAGGGCCCGCAGCCGCGCCCGCACCCCCTCGTCCAGCATCACCTGCTCTTCGTAGAGCGGCTCCGGCTTCGGCTTCCAAAAGCGCCAGACGGCCCCCCCGACGGCGACCGCCATGAAGACGAAGGTGGCGAGGATGCGGGCGTAGTGAGGAGGCATGGCGCCACCCTAGCGCAGGTCGCGCGAAGTCCCATATGCAACACGACCCGTTACGGAGCGACGCCATGACCGAAGCCCTGCCCAAGCCCCTTCACATCGACTTCGTCTCGGACGTCGTCTGCCCCTGGTGCGTCGTCGGTCTCGGCGGGCTGGAGACGGCGCTCGAGAAGCTCAAGCCCGAAGGGATCACCGCCGAGATCGCCTTCCAGCCGTTCGAGCTGAACCCCGACATGGCCAGGGAAGGGGAGAACGTCTCCGAACATATCGCCGCGAAATACGGCGCCACGCCCGAGCAATCCGCAGCCAACCGCGCCATGATCAAGACCCGCGCCGCCGAGGCCTGGGCCCCGATCGCGGGCAAGGCCTTCGACATGCGGATGGATGAGACCTCCCGCATCTGGAACACCTTCGACGCCCACCGCCTGATCTACTGGGCGGGGGAAACGGCGGGCGCCGAGCGCCAGAAGGCGCTCAAGGAGGCCCTGTTCCGCACCCATTTCACCGAGGGGAACAACCTGACCGACGCCGGCGTCCTGACCCGCGCGGCGCAAGACGCGGGCCTGGACCGGGCCGAGGCGGGCGAGGTCCTGGCCTCGGGCCTGTACGCCGACGCCGTCCGCCGCGAACAGGCTCTGTGGCGCCAGCGCGGCATCAACTCCGTCCCCGCCGTGGTGGTCGAGGGCAAATACCTGATCTCGGGCGGCCAGCCCGCCGCCGTCTTCGAGGAAGCCCTGCGCAAGATCGCCTCGGAACACACGGCTACGGCCTAGACGTCCCTCTGTCCCTCTCCCGTTGGGAGAGGGCTTGAGCGCACGGCGGCGAGAGCCGTCGTTCTGGCGCGAAAGGGTGAGGGTCGGCTGTCGATGCGGGGCGCGGTCCCTGCGACGGCTTACGCCGAAGGCCAGACCCGACCCTCATCCGTCCGCTTCGCGGCCACCTTCTCCCACCGGGAGAAGGAACCCGTTCACGGCCACCCCTCCGCCACGCCCTCCGGCAGCCCGTGCTCCTTGCGCCAGTCCGCCGCGAACAGCCGCGCGAGCTTCAGCGTCATCATCGGCACGGACCCCATATTCCCCTCGGCGTCCCAGACCGCCCCGGCCCAGTCCTCGTCCCGATACCGTTCGCGATCCGCCGCCGCGACCTCGGCGCCCAGATGCTCGGCCCGCCAGGCCATGACGAAGGGGATGTGCCACTGCGAAACCTCCCCCGGCCGGTCCCCCATCATCGACGCCGCCAGCCCCCGGGCCAGCCGCTGCTCCTCGAACAGCTTCCGCTCGAAGTCGCCCCAGGCCCGCGCCGCGAAGCCCGACCACCCTTCCGCCGGCTCCACGGGCCCATAGACGGGATCCGGCCGCTTCCACCCCTCCGCCTCGCGCCGCTTCCACAGGGCCGGCACCCCGACATCATAGCGTTTCGCCACCGACCGCGCCGTCTCCCCATCCTCCCACGCCTTGCGCGCCTCGGCCCAGACGGCCTCGGGACGAATCTTGCGGCGGGTGGGGGCGGCGTCGGTCATGCCGCGCAGGCTAGGGCCGGGGTGCGTCAGGGGCGGACGTGGGGATCGGTCCGCCCATACCACGCCGCCCAGTCCCGCCGGTCATAGGGATCGTGCCGCCAGTGCCGCCTCAGCCGCTCGGCCACGAACGGCTCGCCGACGCTCCACTGCTCCACCGTCACCCTCAGCGCCCCCTCGGTCACGACCGACAGCGACAGGGGCGGCTTGCCGCACGCGCCGCAACGGAACCGCCCCGTCAGCCACAGCTCCCCGATCGAGACGTTGCGCCGGACCTCGGGCAGGTCGACGCAGGCCTTCCGCGCCCGCCTCCGGCACCGCTCGCACCACAGCACCAGCGTCATCCGCTTGAGCCTCGCCCCCTGCAGCGTCACCAGCCGCGCGGGCGCCGGCGCCCCATGCTGTCCCTGGATCAGCACGGCCTACAGCCACCCACAGGGATTGTCCGGCCGGGGCCGCCCCCGCACCCAGCTCACAGACGGCGCCCGTGCTCCGCAGCGACAGACGAAGCGGCGCGTGACCTTCGCCCCCGGCCGCCGCTCCGCGGACCCCTCCACCCCGTGCGCGAACACGACGCTAGGCTCGACCAGAGCCTCCCGCCCGCAGGCGGGCCTCAGACATCGGACATGCAGCCGCAGGGGCGGCCCGGGATCGTGTGGCATGGCCGGACCCTAGATCGGGCCGCCGACCCGCGCACGGATTTTGTTCCTGTTCTGTTCCATCACTTGTGGATGGCGACCGTCAGTTTGCGGGCGCCAGGACCGGTGCCCCGTCCGACGGCGGTTTGCGCTCCAGATCGGCGATCAGGGCGTCCATCTGCGCGATCTCGCGCCTCTGGGTCGCCGCGATGCCGTCGGCCAGCTCCCGCACGCGCGGATCGCGGATGCGGGCGCGCTCGCTGGTCATGATGGCGATGGAGTGATGCGGGATCATCGCCTTCACATAGCTGACGTCGTCCACCGTCCTCTGGCTGCGGACCAGGGCTAGGCTCCCGGCGAAGACCAGGGCGGCGCCCGCCAGGATCATCAGGTTCAGCCGCCGGTCCCGGTACATGCCCCACATGAAGCCCAGCATGACGACGGCCATCGCCGCCCCCATCACCAGGGCCATCCACATCCGAGTCTGGCTGAACCGCACATGCTCCAGCGCATAGGTGATCAGATACATCAGCCCGAACATGATGACGGTCGAGGCGGCGATCATGACCGCGAAGCGGCGATAGCTCATTCCAGCCGCCTTCACCGCCCGCATGACGGCCAGCAGCCAGCGGGAGGCCCGAGACTTCGTAAACCAGAGCAGGCTGTCGACTATAGTCCGTCGAATGTCAGTCGCGGACGATTAAAGATAGCCCGTGGTTGATTCGGCAGACCTACTCAATGGGGCTATCTCCGAGCTCGTTCGAGAGCACCGTTTGGCTCGTGGCTTCAGCCAAGAGCACCTCGCGTCTCTATGTGGACTTGATCGGACCTACATCTCCTCAATTGAGCGCAAGCGAAGCAACGTCTCCATTGAGGCGCTGGCAAAGATTGCCGATGCCCTCGGCGTCAATCCTAGCGAGCTTTTGATTGAACTCACTGCTTTGATAGAAAGATGAAGGTGTGACTTATTCGTTCGAGCGAAAAGGATACCTGGTCAACACAAAACGAGGACAGCTTCGCATCGCTCGAGATTTCTCAATGTCGCCCGATTTCGTCTGGGATGCCGTACAAATGTCCCATCGCTTGATCGATCAGATCGTAGCATTCGACATTGATCTTTTTCCATTGCTGGGGATGCGCAACCTTAGCGCCTTCATCGGCGAACTTTTCGCCGCATCAGTTATCAAAGTAACGGGCGATACCTTCCTCAAGAATCCCCATCAGGACGGTTATCCTGATCTCCTGCTGATGGATGGTCCGGGACAAAAGCATTTCAACACGCTAACCAACCGCCTGAGAGACAAAGCTCCATTCAGCCCGTTTTCTACCGGTGGCGTTGAAATCAAGGCGACTTGTGGATCTGTCCCCACACCCGCCGCGCTGATGAAGCGCGGTTTGACTAAACCTGATATTGGCCAGCAGAGAGTAAAAATGTTGGTTGGATATGATTGGAAAGCTCACCATCAAGACACAAACAACTTGATGTCTTTATTTTGGGATTTCATCGACGGTGCCCCGCGAATCGTCGCCGTCTTTTACTGCGAAAGCCTGACGCGTGACGACTGGGGCAAGATTGTTCAGCCCAAGGAGGGCGGGGGCCGGACAACTTCTGTTTCTATCATGACGCGTGCGGGAGTGCGGAAGATGTTCGATAATTGGGTGATCATGCTAGACGACGCGGAATACAAAGCCTTCTTTGAGAAGCGAAACGCATCAAAATTCGTCTAAGCCGCAGCGCGCATCGTATCCATCTGCACAACACGCAGAATGTGACTAAAGATAACCTCTAGTCCAAGCGGGGGTATACTTTCGCCTATGACTTCACGGATCAACTTGTCGGAAACACGACCACCATCCGACCGTCGCCATACATAATGATCTTGATCGATAGTATGGATCAGGCAGGCCTCATGCAGCGACAAGACTCGGTGCTGCGTTGGGTGCAACTTCTGGTCGCTACAAGCATACGACAGATTTCTCGTCAGGGCGCTGGCGGGAAGGTCCCCCCGCATTCGCTTGTAAGCTGAGGTGAAACCGGACATCAGCCGATGCTCGCCGCCTCTCACGACCCACGGACGAGGAAGCAGCGTCCCGCATTTCCCACATCGTACGGGCGTAGTTTTGCTGGCCTGATTGATCCCCTCTTTGCTGCGAAGGTTGCCATGCGTGGGGTTACCGTCGTAACCGCATTCTGGGTTGACGCATTGGTTGTCAAAAGCGCCTCCACCGGGAGGTGTGTTCGAAACCCAAAAATATTTGCTCTCATCCAACAAAGGCACGCGATGCAGGGGGATGTCTGAGACGGCGGTCTCCGGCTTGCCAGCGTCCAGCGCAGGCAGGTGACCAATCGTCTGCTCGACTGTAATCCAGGGTTTTTCAAGCAAGCTGGGGCGCCTAGCGTGGCTTGGTTCGGGAAGCCAGCGGTTGGCTAGAAGAGCGGCTTGAACATTCAATACGCGCGAGAAGAGGGTGATCAGGCGTTGCCGTCTTTGAGGTACGCCATAGTCCGCGAACTCGACGACGGCCGAACGACCCAGATATCCAAGTGGCGCGAGAGTTTCCTCGATCAACTCAAGCAGCCCAATGTAGCGGCCATCGGCTGAGCGAACGATCGTTTGCTCCATCTCCGGAACATTTTCCACCACCAGAACCTTGGGCAGAAGGGCAACGACGACGTCGAGCATTGGCAGAACTAGCTGATTTCGGACATCAAGCTCGGGTTTCAGTCCAGCACGAACGCCCTGAAGCAACTTGCCGCGCCCATTCTTCGACATCCCCTGACACGGTGGCGTGGCAAACACGATGTCGAGCTCCCGCCCATTGAGCCGGTCGGTCGTCGTTGAGACGATTTGGTCTCTGACCTTCCAGATATCGCCCTTTATGAGCGTCGCCGCCGGAAAGTTCGTCTCAAAAAGCGCCGCGCGTTCGCTCAGGATTTCATTGGCAACAATGGTCTGTGCACCGGCGGCGTGAAGCGCGATATCGCCGATTCCCCCAGAGCAAAACAGGCTTACGGCGGTCAGCGATTCGGTCATCGCTGTAGAATATATCCTGCAACGCGAGTGTCAACGGATACTCTACCGCCCCTTCCTAAACCGCTCCTGCGCCTCCGCCTGAGCCTCCTTCCGCCACCGCTTCGGCGCTGACGCATCCACGTCCTGCCCATCCCCGGTCAGCACCTCGTTGGCAAACTCCAGGTCGAGCAGTTTCAGCCGTTTGATCTCGTCGCGGAGGCGACCGGCTTCCTCGAACTCGAGGTTGGAGGCGGCCTCGCGCATCTTGGCCTCCATGTCGCGCAGGGCGGCCTGGAAATTGTTGCCGATGAAGGGGCGGCTCTCTTCCTTGACGCCCGTGGGGATCAGGACGCGGTCCTTCTCGTAGGGGCTGTCGAGGATTTCCTTGATGTCGCGCTTCACGCTCTCGGGCGTGATGCCGTGTTCGGCGTTGTACGCCTCCTGCCGTTCGCGGCGTCGGTTGGTCTCGGCGATGGCGCGCTCCATCGAGCCGGTCATGCGGTCGGCGTAGAGGATGACGCGGCCGTCGACGTTGCGGGCCGCGCGGCCGATGGTCTGGATCAGCGAGGTCTCGGAGCGCAGGAAGCCCTCCTTGTCCGCATCGAGGATGGCGACCAGGCCGCACTCGGGGATGTCCAGACCCTCGCGCAGCAGGTTGATGCCGATCAGGACGTCGAACGTGCCCAGGCGCAGGTCGCGGATGATCTCGATCCGCTCCATGGTGTCGACGTCGGAGTGCATGTAGCGGACGCGGACGCCCTGTTCGTGCATGTATTCGGTCAGGTCCTCGGCCATCTTCTTGGTCAGGACGGTGACCAGCGAACGGTAGCCGTTGCGGGCCGTCTGTTTGACCTCGTCGATGACGTCGTCGACCTGGTTGCGGGTCGTGCCGCTAACGGGGCGGATCTCGACCGGGGGGTCGATCAGGCCGGTCGGGCGGATGACCTGTTCGACGAAGACGCCGCCCGCCTGTTCCATCTCCCAGGTCTGGGGCGTGGCCGAGACGTGGATGGTCTGGGGCCGCATCGCCTCCCATTCGTCGAACTTGAGCGGGCGGTTGTCGATGCAGGACGGCAGGCGGAAGCCGTATTCCGCCAGGGTCGACTTGCGGCGGTAGTCGCCCCGGAACATGCCGTTGATCTGGCCGATGGTGACGTGGCTCTCGTCCACGAACAGCAGGGCGTTGTCGGGGATGTATTCGAAGAAGGTCGGCGGCGGCTCGCCCGGCGCGCGGCCGGTCAGCCAGCGGGAATAGTTCTCGATCCCGGCGCAGGAGCCGGTCGCCTCCATCATCTCCAGGTCGAAGCGGACGCGTTGCTCCAGCCGCTGGGCCTCCAGCAGCTTGCCGTTCTCGACCATCCAGTCGAGCGTCTCCTTGAGCTCGGCGCGGATGCCGTGGAGGGCCTGGTTCAGCGTCGGCCGGGGCGTGACGTAGTGGGAGGCGGCGTAGACGGTGATCTCCTTCAGATCGTTCGTCTTCTTGCCGGTGAGGGGGTCGAACTCCTGGATGGACTCGATCTCGTCGCCGAACAGGCTGACGCGCCAGGCCCGGTCCTCTTGGTGCACGGGGAAGATTTCGACCGTGTCGCCGCGCTTCCGGAACATGCCCCGCTCGAACGCCGCATCGTTCCGCTTGTACTGCAGCGCGATCAGATCGGCCCTGAGTTTGCCCTCATCGATCTGGTCCCCGACCTTCAGGTCGAAGGTCATCGCCGTATAGGTCTCCACCGACCCGATGCCGTAGATGCAGCTGACCGACGCGATCACGATCACATCGTCCCGCTCCAGAATCGACCGCGTCGCCGAATGCCGCATCCGGTCGATCTGCTCGTTTATGCTGGAGTCCTTCTCTATATATGTATCAGTTCTAGGAACGTATGCTTCAGGCTGGTAGTAATCATAGTAGCTTACGAAGTATTCGACCGCATTATCGGGAAAGAACGATTTAAATTCGGAGTATAGTTGCGCCGCTAGTGTTTTGTTTGGGGCAAGTATAAGTGCGGGCCGCTGGGTCTGTTCGATGACCTTGGCCATGGTGAAGGTCTTGCCCGAGCCGGTGACGCCCAGCAGAACCTGGTCCCTGTCGCCGGCCTCGGCCTGGGCGACCAGTTCGGCGATGGCGGCGGGCTGGTCGCCGGCGGGGGTGTAGCTGGTCTCCAGCCGGAACTTGCCGCTCTTCTTCTTGCCGTCGTGCGACGGGCGGTGCGGGACCCAGTCGTCGGGCTTGCCGGGGGCCTCCTCAGGCGTCAGGCGCGGGCCGGTGACGGGGGCGAACATGGGCATGTTCGCCATGGCCTTGGGCAGGGGGGCGTTATCGTCGCGCAGGAAGGCGGACGGGGCCTCCGCCACCCCCTGGTTGGGAATGTGGACCGGCTTCTTGATGACGGGGGCCGAGCCCTTCGGCGTGGAGGAACGGTTCATGAACGGAAGATAGGTCGCGCGCGGCGGGGACGCCAGATCAACGCGCGGCCGGGCGGGTGCGGATGCTGACAGCAGGGTGGCGGGAAGTCTGTCCCTAGGCGGCCTTCTTGACAGCGTGAGCGGGCGACGCGGGCCGGCGCTGGATCTGCTCCTCGTTCGCCTGAACCCGATTCAGCGCGATCAAGGCGGCCAGGATTTCGGCGTCACTCTGGGCAGGAGGCCAGCCATAGGCCTGGGCTGCGAGCCGGTCGATCGTGTCGTGGAGATGGCGTAACCGCAGGAGATGCGCGCGTCGAGCCGTATCGTTCTGCTCGGCGGTGAAAACCCGGCCGCTCCGCTGCGCCCCCAGGAGATTGTAGAGCCCGGTCAGCGTCAGGGTCGGGTTCTCCTCCAGGGCGCGTCGCCGGTACTCCTCCAACCTCTCGCCCGCGTCCCGAAGCGCGGCTCGCGTCGGCTCGTCAGGCGCGGGGAACGGGAAGGGGTCGAAGCAGGCGGTCTTGGTGTAGCGCGGGCGATCTTCCAGCCGGCCGCCACGCGCTGCGGACCAGACGGCATGGGGTCTGCTGGAGAGAAGGGCGAGCGTCGCGGCATCCTCGTCCGCTATGCAGATCAAGGTGTTGTCCGGCGCGATGTCGGCGTCCAGGAACCGGAACGTGCGATGCTTGGCCGTCTCCGAGGTGACGATATAGCGGGACAGGCCTTTGAGCGCGGCTCTGAGTTCCGGGCGGGGCTTTCCGAACAGCCACCAGCGATCTGCGTAGGCTCGGGCGTCCGCTGTCGGGGAAGCGTCGCGCTGTGTGAGACGCGCCTCCAGGACGGTGCTCGCGAGATGTTCGTAAATTTCCGGGAACCGCTCAGCCACCTCGTCGAGTTCGAGCCCGTGCAGGTCGATGACCCAGGCATCGCGCGAACGACCATTCAGGTCGCGACCGCTGCGATAGCGGCGCAGTTGGTCGGAGAGTTTCGGTCGTCTTCCCTGACCCAAAGCCTCCTTCTGCGCCTCCGTGATCACGAAGCCCGAGCCGTGTAGTTTCATGCCCGGGAAGCAGCGTCCCTTGTTTCCGCGAAGAGGAGCGGCCTCGGCGCAACCTTCGTTCAGGGTCAAATCGGCGCCGATCCGACCCTGGGTCGAAACGGTGGTCACGATGGGCGTATCGGTTTCGAGATCGGCTTCGCTCGCCACGGTCGTCAGCACGCCATCCTTGCGACCCGACTCGGCGACCGTGACGGCGATGCGCACCGCCGCGCTGTCTCGGGTCGCCCTCGTCCACGGGTGGTCCGGTATGGCGTGCACGAGGCTGATCGGTCGATCGCCGATCAGCCGTCTTTCCACTGTGCGCCGCTGAAAGATCTGGCCGATCGAGTTGGTGGTGACGAAGCCAAACCGCTTCAGACGGGTCCGTGGCCGGGCCAGGATTTCGGCGGCGCGATCCCACCAGTACATGACCAGATCGGCGCTCCGGTCGATGTGTGGGTTCACCGACCAGAGTGCGTCAGCATATCCGGGGTCGAGTCGCGAGCGGAGCTCCTTGCCGCCCATGAAGGGCGGATTGCTTATGATGAAGTCCGCCTTGGGCCAATCCGGTCGGTGGGGATTGGGCCAGTGAAAATCGGCTCCGTTCGCCGTGCGTCCGAACCGGGCGACGGGCGCGCCATCCCAGCCCAGGACAGCGTCCTGATGAAGAATATTGGCTCGTGACGCTAGCGCCCTGTCATTGGGAGGGTCGTCTCGGAGCCTGTAATGCTGCTGCAGCCAGCCGATCCAAAGCATCAGCTTCGCGATGCCGACGGCCTGTGGGTTCTTGTCCAGGCCAAAAAACTGCCGGGGATCGACCGAGATCGCGGTGTCTGCAATGGGCGCGCCGAGTTGGCCCAGGGTCTCAGCGACCTCGGCCTCCAACCGCTTCATGCGCTCGAGGCAGACATAGAGGAAGTTGCCCGTTCCACACGCCGGGTCCAGTACGCGGATCCGGCACAATTTCGAGTGAAAGGTCCTGGCCATGCGGATGGCCTTGTCGCGGTCGGTGTCACGCGCGGCGTCGATCCTGGTCCTGACCGCTTCCCACGACTCCCAAAGCGGCTCCATGACCGTCTTCTCGACCACAGTCTCGACATAACGTCGCGGTGTGTAGTGTGCGCCCAGTCGCCGGCGCTCATCCGGGCTGAGCGCCTGTTCCAGAAGCGACCCGAAAATCGCCGGCTCTACCTGGCTCCACTTGGCCTTCGCTGCCTTGATCAAAAGTCGCAACTCGCTTGCTTCCAGCGGCAAGGCTTCTCGAAACTCCTGCGCGCCGCCGTCGATGTGCGGGAGAGGATGCGTGAATGATCCCGCGTGCCTCTGCCAAGGTTCACTCATGTCGAGCCGCTTCCAGAGGTCCGTCAGCATGGACGGAAACCGCCTCGGCGAATGGACGCTGTCTTCGAGAAGTTCGATGAGGTCGCTCTTGGATATGAGGCCCACATCGGCGGCGAACATCGTGAAAATGCAGCGAAGGATGAACTGGGCGGCCTCTTCGGGAGAATGACCATCGCCCTCTAGGCGACGTGAGATTTCCGACAGGTCTTTGGCGATGATCCGCGTGACCCGAGCGGCCTCCCGGCTTGGATCAAGCGTCCGGGGTCTGGTCCAGATGGCGTGAAGACGCGCCTGGATATCGGCGCCCGCCAGGTCCTCGTGAGCGAAGCGATAATGCTCGCGGTCTGGAAACGGGGCGTAACCCCGGCCGGTGCCCGAGAAATCCGCCCAGACCTCGAAACCATGGGCGAGGTCGCAGATCAGAAGGAAGGGCGGGGCGGCGTGCTCCGGGGGCAACTGGAAGACGTAGCCTTGCGCCTGCTTGCGCGCCGCCAGCATGTCGGCTTCCCAGCCGCGCTGGATGACCGCCGCGGGTCCGGTAGAGTCTTCGGCGCGTCGCCTGAAAAGATCGAGCGCCCTCCGGTGGTCTCCCGTCGCCTTCGCTTCCAGGATGAAGCAATCGCGTTTGTAGAGATCGATGCGCTTGGTCTGGCCCGGCCCATCGAATGCCGACCGAACGGTGTGCTCGAACCCGAAGTCTTCGGCTTGTGCCCCGCGCAGGGGCGGACGCGGAGCGTCGACGCCGAGGAAACCCATCAGGTCTTTCAGGTACGACTGCGCATGGCTCTGCTCGGTTACACCCCTACGCGCGCTCCACTCACCCACGAAGTCGGTCATCCGATTTCCCCGTAAAGATGTATATTGGGAATTCAAACACAACCCAAGGGTGTTGCCAAGCCGACTTTCGCAAGGGTCGACCAGGGTTGCGATGATTGCTCGGGAGGGGTCGGTTAGGATCGGGCGGAGAAACCCCGGCGATTCGGCGATGAACCCCAAGCGCGCGCAGTTTGTGATGGTCTTGACGGCGGCTCTGCTCGCTGTCCCCGCCTGCGGCCGCCTGATCCCCAACACCGCGCCGCCGCCCGGCTATACGCCCTACTATCCGACGCCCGCGCCCCAGCCTCGGCCACCTGCGCCGGGCCCCAGCGCCTATGTCGCCCCCGGCTCGGGCGTGATCGACCAACGTATCGACAGCGGGACGCTCGGCCGTGTTCAGCGGGCCACGCGGACGCTGGCGCAGTGCGAGGCGGAGCTGGCGTCGGCGCGGGTGACGTTTTCGCCGACGCCGGACCGGGTGAACTCGGCGACCTGCGGGTTGACGGCGGCGGGAGTGCTGGGGCCGGATATGGGAACCGTGGCGCGGATGGCGCCGGGCGATGTGACCATGACCTGCGCGCTCGCGGCGGCGGTCAGCGTTTGGCGACGGCAGTCGGTCGAGCCGGCGGCGCGTGAGCTGCTGGGGTCGGACGTGGTCCAGATCGATCACATGGGGGTCTATGCCTGCCGGGCGGTGAACAACGGACGGCCGAACATCCGGCCCAGCGCCCACTCACGCGCGGCGGCGCTGGATTTCTCGGGCGTGAGGCTGCGGGACGGGCGGCGGATCACGGTCGCCGGCGACTGGAACGACGGCGGGCCGGAGGCGGCGTTCCTGCGGCGGATTCGCGACGACGCCTGCAAGATCTTCGGCACGACCCTGAGCCCCGACTACAACGCCCAGCATCACGACCACCTGCATCTGGAGGCGGAGAGCGGGCGGCTGTGTCGCTAGCCTCCTGACAAGAAAAACCCCGCCCGGCGGGGCCGGACGGGGCTGATCGATCTCGGCTGTCGAACCTCTAGCGGCGAATGCGCGCCTGCACTTCAAGTTCGCCGATACGGCGCTCCAGGTAGGCGGTGTCGTCGCTGGACGGGCGGGTTCGCGAATAGGCGGCTTCCAGTCGCGTGAGGTCCTCGAACTGGACGCGGATCGCATCTTGCTGGCCGCGCGGCAGAGAATAAAGGGCGCGCTCAATCGCGGTCAGTCGATCACGGGGCGTCTGCTGCCACCCGCCGTTGGCGCCGCCGGTCGGCCCACCCGGCACCCGGGCGTCGATGGCGTCGAGACGGGCCTCGATGTCCTGGCGCTCGCGGGCGCTGAGTCCGTCGCGCTGGAACTGGGCCTCGGCCGTCACGATAGCGGCGTAGTCCGAGCGAAGGCGGGTGGCCTCCGTGCGGGTCAGGGTGCGGGCGTTAACAGCGGCGGTGACGCGAGCCTCGAAGTCCGCGCGGCCGTCGGCGGCGGACTGGTAGCCGCCGATGTCGTCGCCGTATCCGCCGTCGTTCAGCGCCGAGGTCAGGGCGTTGTAGCGGTTGGTCAGCTCCGACCGCTCCTGCGTCGTGAACCGGCCGTCCTGGGCGTACTGGGCTTCCAGCCGGACCAGGGCGTCATAGTCGGTGCGGATACGGTCCGCCGAATAGGACGACAGGGCGCCTGAGCGGACCTGGGCGTCAAGGCGGCCATTGAAGGTCGTCTGCTGTGCGCCGAGAGCCCGGCGGCCGCGGGCCCATTCTGCGTCCAGCGAGCCCATGGTCTGGCCGCCGAACAGATTCTGCAGAATCTGGCCGAAGACCTCCTGGCCGGTCGGCTGCTGGTTGTAGGTCGAGCTGGAGCTGGACTGGCCGTAGGGCGTCTGGGCCGAGGCCAAGGGGGCCATCGAGAGCACGACGGCGCCGGCCGCGAGGGCCGTGAAGGTCTTGAGAGATGTCATGGGAAGTTCTCCGGCGTTGTTCGCCCTGTCGGGGTCCAGAGAACGGAGTGCGGCCGCGATGGTTGCCGTCAGGGCCGCGAGGGAAACTCCGGTTACCGGCTGTGCTCGAAGTGCGGGCTTCGGTGAGCCGCCCGTGCTAAGTTCGATGGATGACCGATCAGCCCGATCCGACCGAAGCGCCCGCGACCCAAGGTCCGGCCGGAGAAACCCCCGCCCAGAAGGCGTTGCGGCTAAAGAATGCGAAGCTGGACGCGCGGCCCAAGCCGCCGCGCGGCGGCCGCTTTCAGCGCGAGCAGGCGGCCGGGATCGCGGCCGGCGCCAACCGGCCCTGGACACACAAATAGGCCGTTCGCGGCTGCGATGGCGCGGTCTGTTTCCCGCCAGACTTCTGCGGGCTGCGAGGGCGGGCGGACGCGCGGCGTGTCGTCAGGCGAGGAGCTGAAGCGGAGGGTGGCGCGACAATATACTGGCGTGGCTCTGCCAAGGGGACTGCTGATCTGACCGCTTGACGTCGTGTAACCTATAGGTGATATGTAACCCCAAGGTGACATGAACCGGAGGCGGAGATGACGGCCATGGACGACAGGGAACTGCAGAAGGAAGCGCGGGCGCGGCGGCGGAAATTCGTCGGGTCGTTGTCTCTGGCAGGGCTGGGCGCCCTGATGGCCGGCGTCGGTTTCGCCATCGGATCGGCGCGGACGGGCGATGAGGCGACCGGCTGGGGCGTTCTGGCCGGGATCGGCGCGGGGCTGGTCTTCGCCGGCGCCTTGATGGCCTTCTTCACGCGGCCGGGCGCGAACGGATGGCGGACGGAGACCGAGCTCCTGAAGCGCGATCGGCTCCAGGCCCAGCGCGCGAACCAGCTGTGGCTTTTCCCGATCGTGACGCTGATCTTCCTGATCCAGTCGACGCTCGCGGTTCAGGACATCCTGGCCGGAGAGGGCTCGTTCGGCGACTACGCCGGCGCCGCCCTGCCGGTCATCTACGCCTGGGTGGTGGCCTCGATCACCATGGGCTGGGATCATCAGACCCGGACCAACAAGCGGTTTCTTGAAGATGAACTGACGAGCGTCCTGCGGGCGCGGGCCGTCGGTGCGGCCTTCATCGTCCTGATGCTGGGAGCCACCGTCGCTTTCGGCCTGGGCCTGTGGCGAACCGAGCTGGGCATCGCGGCCATGCCGTTCGTTCTGGCCATCGCCGGGGCGACGGCGGGCATCCGGTTCGCCTGGCTGGACCGGGAGTACGGCAAGGATGGGTGACGCCCGACTGGGCTCTCGCCTGAAAGAGGTGCGCACCGCCGCCGGTCTGACCCAGGCCGAGCTGGCGGAGCGCGCCGGCGTGTCGCGTAAGACGATCAACACAGTGGAGAATGGGGTCTTCATTCCCTCGACGCTGTTGGCGCTGATGCTCGCGCGAGCTCTGGGCACGACGGTGGAGGCGTTGTTCCACCTCGTCGACTGACCAATCCAGCACGATGAAAGGCCGGGGAGGGCGCCTCTCCGGCCTTTTGCTTGACTCCCTCACACAGTATGTCGCATACACTGTGTGTCACACACTATGTGACGTGAGGGGCGAAACCGTGACGGTCGACGTCGAACTGTTCGAGAGCATGCGGCTGGAGCTGCGGCGCGGATCGCTGGTGCTGGCGGTGCTCGCCTGTCTGCGGACCGAACGCTACGGCTACACCCTGCGTCAGGCCCTGGCGGCCGACGGGCTGGAGATTGAGGAATCGACCCTCTATCCGCTGCTCCGCCGATTGGAGTCGCAGGGCCTTCTCCTCAGCGAATGGCGCGAGGAAGAGAAGCGCAAGAAGCGCTTCTATGTCCTGTCGCCGATGGGCGTCGCGATGCTGGACCAGCTGGCCGGCGAATGGCGGGGCATCAACGCCTCGCTCGACAAGATTCTCTAACATTTCGAGTTGAGGGGCATGACCATGGATATGGTGGAACGCTATCTGGAGGCCGTCGCGGCCCAGCTGTCGGCGGACGAGCGCGAGGACATCGTCGCCGAACTGCGCGACCTGATCCTGTCGCGGTTAGAGGCGAAGGAGGAGACGCTGGGCCGGTCGCTGACAGACGACGAGCGGGAGGCGATCCTGCGCGAGATGGGGCATCCGCTGGTGGTCGCGGCCCGATATCGCAAGGGCCCAGACAGCCTGATCGGGCCGGAGCTATTTCCCTACTGGCTCTATGGGGTGAAGGCGGGGCTGCTGGTCCTGCTGGCCGTTCACGCCCTTGGCCTGTTCGTGACTTTGATCAGCGGGTCCCACGATGGGGGGCGTGCGATCGGCCCGGCCTTCCACGGCTTCTTCGGCGCGGGGCTGACCCTGATCGGGGCGCTGACGCTGGCGGGCGCCCTCATGGAGCACTACGAGATCAAGCCGAAATGGATGACGCAGTGGAGGGTGAAGGACCTGTCCGCCTTCCAGCTTTCAGACCCGAGCCAGTGGGGCGCCGCGGCGGGAGCTGCGACCCCGCGCCGCGACAAATGGACGCCCCGTCCGGCGCGCGGGTCCAATGCGATGGCGGAGGCGGCCTTCTCTTTCCTGGCGCTCGGCATGTTCGTCCTGTGGTGGGTCGGCCTCGTGCATTTCCCGGGGCTGGCGGCGATGCGGATCGACGGCGAAGTGGCGATGGTCGCGGCCGCGCCGGTTTGGGCGACCCTGTTCACCCCGATCCTGGTCTATGCGATCGCGCAGATGGGCGTGGACCTGTTCACCCTGACCCAGCCTCGCGCCCAGAGAATCCGGGCCATTCTGCAGATCCTGATGGCCGGCGTCGGTCTGTGGCTGACCTGGATGATCTTCCAGGCGGGCCACTGGTTCACCCTGAGCGTCGGCGCGGAACAGGCGCGGATCGCGGGCGACTGGGTCATGCTGGACGTCGGTCGGCTGCGGGCGCTGGGCGATGGGCCGCGCGATCTGATTGGGGTGGCCTCGACGATGTCGCTGATCTTCAGCTGGTTCCTGATGATCCAAGCGGTCACCCTGGTCTGGAAGATCGCCGCCAACCTCTGGCGCGTCGTGCAGCCGGGCGTTGCGTCAAACGACGGTCGGTGAGAGGTTGGCGGTCCAACAGGCGCTGGAGGCCGGAATGCTTCGGACCGCACTCATCATCACCGCGCTTCTGGCCGCCGCGCCTGCCTTGGCGCAGACGACTCGCTCTCCGTCGGGGACGGGCCAACGCGCAGACCCTTCGCGCGAAGTCATCTGCCGCAATCAGGCGGTGACCGGCAGCCGCTTCACCCACCGCCGCTGCCGGACACGCGAGCAGGAGGCCATCGCTCAGCGTGAGGCCCAGCGCTTCGTCAGCGATTCCACCCGCAGCGGCCCCTCTGTCGAGGAGCTGGTCAACCCGATGGAACGCTCCTGGGTCCCTCAGTAAGTCGGAGGTCGGTATGTTCTGGACTGGATTGATCGTCGCGGCCCTCGTGGTCGGCCAGACCACGCCGGCGACGCCGCAGACGGCGCCGACGAGCGACGTCGCCCCTGTGACCGTAGAAGGCGCGCGGCTCGAGAGCGGAGCCAACACCCGGGCCAGCGACCCGCAGCAGGAAGTCATCTGCCGCGACCAGCCGGTGACGGGCAGCCGCTTCAACCGTCGTCGATGCCGGACGCGCCAGCAGGCCAATATACAGGCGGCCGAGGCGCGCAGCGCGGTCGCAGCCATGCAGGGCAGCGGCCCGTCCACCGACGCGGCCCTCGGCGGCCTGAGGCCGATCGGGCCGTAGAGCCTCCACACGCCAATGTCCGAAAACCGCGAGACTTCCCGGCCGGGAAGGCTCATCTTAGCGGCATGGAAACGACGGCGAACACCCTCGATCAGGAGGCCTGCTACCGGGCCGTTCTGACGCGCGACGCCCGGTTCGACGGGCGGTTCTTCGGCTGCGTGAAGACGACGGGCATCTACTGCCGCCCGATCTGTCCGGCGCGGACGCCCAGGCGCGACAACATGATCTTCGTCATCACGGCGGCGGCGGCGCAAGACGCGGGTTTCCGCGCCTGTCTGCGCTGCCGGCCCGAGACGGCCCCCGATATGGGGGCTTGGCGCGGCACCTCCAACACCGTCAGCCGGGCCCTGGCCCTGATCGAAACGGGCGCTCTGGACGAGGGCGACGTCGACGCCCTGGCCGGACGGCTGGGGGTCGGCGAGCGCCAGCTGCGGCGGCTGTTCAAACAGCATCTGGGCGCGGCCCCGGTCAGCGTGGCCCAGACGCGGCGTGTGCTGCTTGCCAAGGCCCTGATCCACGAGACCGACCTGTCGATGGCCCAGGTGGCCCATGCCTCGGGCTTCGGCTCGGTGCGGCGCTTCAACGAGACCTTCCAGGCCCTGTATCGCCGCGCGCCGTCGGAGCTGCGTCGCAGGGCCGAGCGGGCTCCGGGCGAGGGGGTGAAGCTCAGCATGCCCTATCGTCCGCCCTATGACTGGGAGGCGATGTTCGCGGCCCTGATCGCGCGGGGGGATCGGGTCGAGGATCGGGTCTGGTCGCGCGACCTGACCAAGGCCGTGGACGGCGCCGACGGCTTCGTGACGGCGACGCCGGGCAAGCCCGGGCGGCTGGAGGTCTGCGTCGAGGCTTCGGACCTGAAGGCTCTGCCGGGCGTGCTGGCGCGGGTGCGGCGGGTGTTCGACCTGTCGGCGGATCCCGACGCCATCGGTCGCGACCTGTCGGCCGATCCCGTGCTCAAGCCTATGGTCGAGGCGCGGCCGGGTCTGCGTCTGCCGGGCGACTGGATCGACGCGGGAGAGGATGCGCCCAGCGACCGACTGAACGATGCGACGCTCGCGCGCCGGGCGGAGCGGTGGCGGCCCTGGCGGGCCTATGGCGTGCTGCACCTGCGGATCGCGGGGCTGACGGCGGCCGATCTGATGGAGAAGGACGATGCGAAACGTGCAGCCTGAGCCTGAGACCTTGACGCTCGACCGGATCGCGACCCCGGTCGGCGAGGTTCTTCTGGTCACGGACAAGGACGGCGCCGTCCGGGCGCTGGACTTCTCCGACTACGAGGCGCGCATGATGCGACTGCTGGGTCGCCACGCACCGGATGCGCAACTGGTCTCGGGCCGCGCGCCTGAACCGGTTAGGAAAGCGGTCGAGGCCTATTTCGCGGGCGACGCGAAGGCTCTCGATGGTGTCATCGTGAAGACCAATGGCACGGCGTTCCAGAAGTCTGTCTGGGCGGCGCTTCGCGCCATTCCGGCCGGCGAGACGCGCAGCTATGGCCAGCTTGCGGCGGCGGTGGGATCGCCGAAGGCGGTGCGGGCGACGGGTCTGGCGAACGGCCAGAACCCCATCGCGGTCATCGTGCCCTGCCACCGGGTCATCGGCGCGAACGGGACGCTGACTGGCTATGCGGGTGGGCTGGAGCGCAAGAAGTGGCTGCTGGAGCACGAAGGCGCAGCAGTGTGATCGGCCGGACCCTCGCCCCCGTCGGGGTCGCGCTGGCTCTTGCGGGTTGCACGTGGCCGGAGGACCGGATCGCGGACCGCATCGAAAACCTGCTCATGACGCCGGCCTCCCCGGAGGTCCCCGCCATCACGACCTGGCCGCCGGACGCCGCGCCCCTCGCGACCTACGTTCGTTTCTACCAGCCGGCCGGGGGCTACGATGATCCGACCCTGCCGCTGACCACGATCGCGGGACCGATGCCGGACTGGCCCGATGAGTCCACACGCCGGGTGGTGGTCGCCGTCTATGTGCGGGAGAACGGCTACGGATCCGAAGGACGGCCGGCAGGACGCGTCCACGTCAAGGCGGGCGAACTGCCAGCGATTTTCCATGGCGGATGCGAGGTCGTGAACG
The DNA here is from genome assembly GCF_027912535.1 of Brevundimonas sp. NIBR11. Taxonomy (NCBI): domain Bacteria; kingdom Pseudomonadati; phylum Pseudomonadota; class Alphaproteobacteria; order Caulobacterales; family Caulobacteraceae; genus Brevundimonas; species Brevundimonas sp. NIBR11. Next base: position 246,076 of record NZ_CP115465.1, read on the forward strand.
TCATCTACGACCCGAAGGCGGACGCGATCCTCGGGGTTTGGTGCAATTACGACGACACGGTTCGGCCTCCGCTTGAGGCCTGACATTCGCGGTTTCGTCCGTTTCGTCATGACGCGGAGTAGCATGACGAAACATGACCAAACGGGACGAAGCAGCTAGTCGGCGATGTAAAATCAAAGACTTCTGGGCGAATGGAGTGTCCGGCGACGAAAGTCGGGGTGGTTCTGGCGAAAATGTCAAAGACCTGAGCGGGAGGTGGGGAGCGCCTCCGGCGAACACAAGACTTTAATAAGAAAATATTCTTACTCGCCACTTTTCTCCGTGCACTCCAGTGAAGGCTGGGGTCCAGATCACGAAACTCAGGCGGCCTGGTTCTCGCACCGGCCTTCTGGTCTGACCGCCGGTGTCTTCCATCTGCATCCCAGCCTCCGCTGGGGTGCACGGTGGCGAGGATCAGGCCGCCTGAGCGTCGTCGGCGGCGTCATCAGGCGCACGCGCCTCCAGCGCCGCGCCGATGGCCGCGAACAGGCTGGCGGTGGTGACGGGCTTGGCCAGGTGGCCGTCGGCGCCGGCGATGCGGCCGGCCTCGACGTGTTCGGCCATGGCGTTGGCTGTCAGCATCAGCAGGGGCGTGCGCCCAAGGCCGCGTTCGGTCTCCAGCGCACGGATGGCGGCGGTGGCGGTCAGGCCGTCCATGACCGGCATCTGCATGTCCATCAGCACCAGGTCGAAGTGTCCAGCGGCATAGGCGTCCAGCGCCTCCTGCCCGTTCTCGACAGCGGTCAGGTTCGCGCCGGTCGGGGCCAGAAGGACCTCGATGACCTTGCGGTTGGCGGGGTGGTCGTCGGCCAGGAGGATGCAGAGCCCGTCCGGCGCGCAGTCCGAGGTCTGGGCTTCGGCCTCCTCGACGGCGGCGGCGGGCGGCAGGGGCAGTTCGAACCAGAACCGAGAGCCCTCGCCCGGCGTGCTTTCGCAGTCCAGCTCGCCCCCCATCAGCTCGGCCAGATCACGCGAGATGGCAAGACCCAGGCCCGTGCCGCCGAAGCGCCGGGTAATGGAGCCGTCGGCCTGCTGGAAGCGGGTGAAGATGCGCGCCTTCTGGGCCGCGTCGAAGCCGACGCCGGTGTCGATGACGGTGAAGCGCACCCGGTCTTGGGTGGTCGGCTCGACGCGCAGGGTCACGGCGCCGGCGCTGGTGAATTTCAGGGCGTTGGAGACGAGGTTGGCCAGGATCTGGCGCACGCGGACGACGTCGCCCACGACCATCCGCTCCAGCGTCGGGTCCAGCTCTACGACCAGGGCGACCGGGCCGCCCTCGACCTTGGAGCCCCACAGGGCGGCGATGTCCTTGACCGCATGGCCTAGCGCGAAAGGCGCGGCCTCGACCGTGACCTGGCCGGCCTCGATCTTGGCGCTGTCCAGGATGTCGGACAGAAGCCGTTCCAGGGTGACGCCGGACGAGCGGATGATCTCGACCATCTCGTACTCGGCCGCGCCCAGCGATCGGCGCGACAGGGCGTCGGCCATGGCCACCACCCCGTTGAGGGGCGTGCGGATTTCGTGGCTCATATTGGCCAGGAACTCGGACTTGGACCGGTTGGCGTCCTCGGCGCGTCGGCGCGCGAGTTTCAGGTGGCCGGTCATGCTGAACTGGCGGAACAACAGGCCGGCCACAAGCAACAGAACCACGATGCCGATACCCACGACCCAGCGCTGACCCTCGATCATCTCGGCCTGGAGAAGGGTGTTGGCGCGGGCGGTCTCCAGCTGCCGCCGGCGCTCGCCGAGCTGAGCCTGCATCTCCGCAGTGACCTGGCCGATGCCGTCGCTGAATTGACGGGACTGCGCCAGCGTCTCTTCCTCGGCATGTCGCCGCAGAAGCGCAAAGGCCTCCGCAGGGCGACCCTGGGCGTTGAGGAGTTCGGCCTCTGCGTGAAGGACCTGGGAGATCGCCTCTTCCCGGAAGTCGCCGGCGGCTTCGCGACGGTGGATTTCCTCGACATCCCTGCGCGCTCCGCTCACGTCCCCGACACGCGCCCGCGCCATGGCGCGCAGAGGCAGGATATGCGGCGCCAGGAACTTGGCCGCGCCGAGGGTCTCGCCATAGGGGGCGACGCAGTCGAGCACGCGATGTGGATCGTTCGCCCCCTGAGCCACCATCGCGCACAGATTGGCGTCATAGACGGCCAGACTTTCCATCCGCGTCCGCAGTGTCAGCCGGTGGTGAACGGCGAACAGCCGCTCGGCCAGAGGCTGGTCGCCGACCTGAACCGCCAGTCGCGTCAGATTGTAGACGGCGTCGAAATCCGGCCGGGGATAGGCGGGGTTCGAATAGTCGAGCTCGAATCTGCCGAAGGCGTCGGTCGCGCCGCGGATGTCGTTGAGCTTCATCAGGCCGACGCCGATCACCTCCCACAGGCCCGCGCGCGTCGTGTCGGCGTAGGGGTCGTTCTCGGGCGCCAGGGCCAGGGCGTCGTTAAGCAGGGCCAGCGCCTCGCCTAGCCGGTCGGCGTCCATCAGGCTGATGGCGTAGACGCGGGTGGCGTGGGCTTTCACGAACCAGTCCGGCTCGGTCTCGGCGATGCGCTGCATTTCCCGGGCGGCGGCGTCTTCACCCTGATCGTAGCGGATGGTCAGGGCGTTGACGTGGGCGATCTTCGTATAGCGCGTGTCGGCCAGACGGCCGGCGGCCGCGGCCAGACGCAGGTTCCAGCCCTGGGCGCTCTCGAAATCGCCCTGGTTCAGGGTGGTCCAGACGACGTGATAGAGCCGGTTCAGCCCCTCGCGGTCGTTCATCCGTTCGGCGTTTCGTCCGAAGGCCTCGAGCTGGTCGAAGGTGGTGGCGCCCGCCCGATGCTCGACCGCCAGGGCCAGGGCGACGGGATCCTGATGGCCCGCCTCCCGGGCGAACGCCAGGGACGGGACGGCCGTCAGCACGGCGAGGCCGAGCAGCGAAGCTTGCACGCAGGAGGTCACGCGACGGAAGATCACACGCCATCCTAGACGCCCGAATGTTTCGCAAGCTTTAGCGGTGGAAGAGAATCGTTACGCGCCGTCGAGGAACAGCCGGCTGGCCGGATTGTCGGTCTCGTCGACGTAAGGATAGCCGAGGGTGGCGAGGGCGGCGGCGAGCGCGGTCTGCTCCGGGGGCGGGACCGAGATGCCGGCCAGCACCCGCCCGACGTCATCGCCATGGTTGCGATAGTGGAACAGGGTGAGGGCCCAGGCGGGCTTCAGGCTGTTGAGGAACCTCAGGAAAGCGCCGGGACGCTCCGGGAACTCGAACCTCAGGATCCGTTCGTGCGGCAAGCCCGTCGTGCGGCCGCCGACCATGTAACGGACGTGCAGCTTGGCCGTCTCGTTGTCGCTCATGTCTTCGACCGCATAGCCGTCGGCGCGCAGGGCGGCGATCAGGTCGTCCTTTTCATGTACGCCCTGTTTGATGGCGACGCCGACGAAGATGTGGGCCGTGCCCTCCCCGGACCAGCGGTAGTTGAACTCGGTCACCGAGCGGCCGTCCAGCGCGTTGAGGAAGCGGCTGTAGACGGCGCGGTCGTCGGCCATGGCCACGGCCAGCAGGGCCTCGGTCCCCTCGCCGATCTCGGCCCGTTCGGCGATGTGGCGCAGCCGGTCGAAATTGACGTTGGAGCCGGAGTTGACGGCGATCAGGGCGCCGGCCTCGGCGGTCCCCGGACGGACGGAGGCCCAGGCCTTGAGGCCGGCGAGGGCGAGGGCGCCCGACGGTTCGGCCACCGCGCGGCTGTCGTCGAAGATGTCCTTGACGGCGGCGCAGATGGCGTCGTTGTCGACGGTGACGATCTCGTCCAGCAGGTCCTTGCACAGGCGAAAGGTCTCGGTCCCCGCCCGGCGCACGGCGACGCCGTCGCAGAACAGTCCGACCTGATCGAGCGTGACCACCTCGCCCGCCTCGACGGCGGCCTTCATAGAGGCGGCGTCGACGGGTTCGACTCCGATAACCTTCGTGTGGGGACGCAGGAACTTCACGATGGCCGCGACGCCCGCCGCCAGACCGCCGCCGCCGACGGGGACGAAGACGGCGGCGATGGGCTCGGAATGCTGGCGTGTGATTTCCAGCCCGACCGTGCCCTGGCCCGCGATGACGTCGGGATCGTCGAAGGGGTGGATGAAGACCGCGCCGGTGTCCGCCGCGCGGCGGGTCGCTTCGGCGAAGGCCTCGTCGAAGGCGTCGCCATGCAGGACGACGGTCCCGCCGAGCGCGCGGACGGCCTCCACCTTGATGGGCGGGGTGGTGACCGGCATGACGATGGTCGAGATCGCGCCGCGCTTTCGAGCCGAATAGGCGACGCCCTGGGCATGGTTGCCGGCGGAGGCGCAGATGACGCCACGCGCCAGCTGGTCTGGCGTGAGCGAGGCGATCTTGTTGTAGGCCCCCCGGATCTTGAAGGAGAAGATCGGCTGCAGGTCCTCGCGCTTCTGCAGCACGGGACGGCCCATGCGCGCAGTGAGCCGGGGCAGGGGGTCCAGCGGGGTCTCGATCGCCACGTCATAGACGCGAGCGGTCAGGATGCGGCGGAGAGTTTCTTGCATGAAAAGGCGGTAGACAGGCAGATTGGGGAGGATGTGACCTCATCTATAGGCGCCCGCGCAAAAAAGTCCCGCGAACTTTGCAGCCTTTGGCGCGTCGCCACCTTGCTCCAGTGCGAGATTTGATCGCGGGGGCCTTGCATCGCCCCGTCACAGGCCTATCTTGTCCCCACTTATGCTAATGTTGAGCATAAGGGTGAGCGGCGCAGACCGCCCGAGGAGATAACGTCGATGGCGCACGCCGCCCTTGCACCGGATATCGAGCGTGAGACCGCGGCCGTCTGGGAGAAGGTCAAGGATTTCGTCACCCCGATGGAGTGGCCCGAACAGGCGCGGCTGATCCACGAGATCAATCAGCTCAAGAAGGACCGGGACGCCGTCATCCTGGCCCACAACTATATGACGCCCGACATCTTCCACGGGGTGGGCGACTATGTCGGCGACAGCCTGGGTCTGGCGAAAGAGGCCGCCAAGTCGAAGGCCAAGGTGATCGTCCAGGCGGGCGTGCACTTCATGGCCGAGACGTCGAAGATCCTGTCGCCGGACAAGACCGTTCTGATCCCCGACCTCAAGGCTGGCTGTAGCCTCGCCGAAGCGATCACGGGGGCGGACGTGAGGCTGATCAAGCAGAAATACCCGGGCCTGCCCGTCGTCACCTATGTGAACACGACCGCCGACGTGAAGGCCGAGACCGACATCTGCTGCACCTCGGCCAACGCGGTCCAGGTGGTGGAGTGGGCGGCTAAGCAATGGGGCGTCGACCGCGTCATCCTGATCCCCGACGAGTTCCTGGCGCGCAACGTCGCGGCCCAGACCCACATCGGCATCATCGCCTGGAAGGGCCGCTGCATCGTCCACGAGCGGTTCACCGCCGACGACGTCGCCGACATGCGCGAGGCCTATCCGGGCGCCCAGATTCTGGCCCATCCGGAGTGCCCGGAAGAGATCCTGGCGGCCGCCGACTTCGCCGGATCGACGGCGGCCATGACCGACTATGTCATGGCCAAGAAGCCGAAGCAGGTGGTGCTGATCACCGAATGCTCGATGGCGTCCAACATCAAGGGCGACGTGCCCGAGGTGAACTTCATCGGGCCGTGCAACATGTGCCCCTACATGAAGCGGATCACCCTTCTGAACATCCGCGACTGCCTGCGCGACATGACGTTCGAAGTCACGGTGCCGGAAGAGATGATCGCCAAGGCGGCGCTGGCGGTTCAGCGCATGATCGACCTGCCGCCGCCTGCTGTACCCGCGCGGTACGATCTGGTGAAGGCCAGGCACCACGTCGCGGTGGAGCTGATCTGATGCGCTATGTGGCGCCCCACGGCCGCGGGATCGGCGGCTTCGTCGTCCTGCCGATCCAGCCCAAGGCCGCCAAGTGACCCACGGTCCCTGGGGCTCTCGCGACGGCGCGCCGCCGCCCGCTGGCGCCCAGACCGTCGTGCCCGAAACCCGGACGCCCGGCGCGCCGGTGATCGACAAGGGTCAGAGCCTGCCCTGGGCCATCGCCTCGACGGCCCTGCTGGGCGGCTTCCTGTGGCTCGCGACCGGCAGCTGGGTCGTGGCGGTCGCCGCCATCTTCGGGCTGTTCGTGCATGAGTATGGCCACGTCCTGGCGATGAACCGGCTCGGCATGGGGCCGGCGAAGATCTACATCATTCCCTTTCTCGGCGGGCTCGCACGCGGCCAGCGCAATCCCGACAGCGAGTGGCACGGGGTGCTGGTGTCGCTGGCCGGGCCCGCCTTCGGCCTGCTGGCCGTGATCCCCGCCGTGGGCCTGTGGTACGCGACCGGCGACCCGGCCTGGATGGAGGGGGCCTTCTTCATCGCCATGATCAATCTGGTGAACCTGGCGCCCGCGCCGCCGCTGGATGGGTCCAAGGCCCTGGGGCCCGTGCTGGCCCGGATCGATCCGATGGTCGAGAAGGCCGCTCTGATCCTGATGGGCGCACTCGCTGTCTGGTGGGGCGTGTCGACGGGGCGCTATATCCTGGCCGTCTTCCTCGCCATCGCCGTGCTCGGTTCGCTGCGCCGAGGCGCGTGGCGGCCGGGCGAGAAGACCCTGACCTGGCCCGAGGCGGGCAAGTCGCTGGTCCTGTTTCTCCTGACCGCCGCCCTCTGCGCCGCCGCCGCCATCGGCGTCCTTCTGCCGCTGGCGCAGGGGTCGCTCTGGGTCGCGCTCGGCATCGCAGCCCGCTTCATCGGAATCAGCCCATGATCCGCATTCAACATGACGGCCCGCTGATCATCGGGGGCGGTCTCGCGGGCCTGTCCACGGCGCTGTCGGCCGCGCCGGCTCCCGTGCTCGTCGTCAGCCCCACACCTCTTCTGGAAGCGGCATCGTCCGCCTGGGCCCAAGGCGGCGTGGCCGCGGCCCTGTCGTCTGACGACGCCCCGGCCTTGCACCTGAGGGACACGGAGGCCGCCGGCGCGGGTCTGGTCGATCACCATGCGGCCGAGGTCCTGACCGACGACGGCAAGGCCACGGTCGAGTGGCTGGCTTCGCTCGGCGCGCCGTTCGACCGCCAGCCGGACGGAGGCTTCGCCGTGTCGCGCGAGGCGGCCCACTCCTTGGCCCGTGTCGCCCGCGTCGGCGGCGACGGGGCGGGTAGGGCGATCCTGTCAGCACTCGCGGTCGCGGCGCGGGCGGCGGAACATGTCGAGGTCTGGGAGGACGGCCGCCTGACCGGCCTGATCCAGTCCGGCGATGGCCGGGTGATCGGCGCCGTCATCGACCGCGCCGGAGAGCGGATCGAGGTCCTGGCCCCCGCCGTAGTCCTGGCGACCGGCGGCGCCGGCGGCCTGTTCGGCGAGACCACCACGCCCCGCGCCTTGCTGGGCGAAGGCCTCGCCCTGGCCTGGATGGCGGGGGCGGAAATCCTCGACCCCGAGTTCGTCCAGTTCCATCCAACCGCCATCGACGTCGGTCTCGACCCCATGCCGCTGGCGACCGAGGCCTTGCGCGGCGATGGGGCCCGCCTGATCGATCGGAACGGCGACTACATCCTCGGCTCCGCGCCCGACGCCGACCTGAAGCCCCGCGACATCGTCGCCCGCGCCGTCCACCGCGCCCGCGCCGAGGGTCGCGGCGCCTTCCTCGACGCCCGCACCGCCATGGGCGCCCACTTCCCCGAGGCCTTCCCGGCCGTCTTCGCCAGCTGCATGAAGGCCGGGCTCGACCCGCGCATCCAGCCGATCCCGGTGGCCCCGGCGGCCCACTATCACATGGGCGGTATCGCGGCCCGGACGGACGGAAGGACGACGCTGAAGGGCCTCTATGCCGTCGGCGAATGCGCCGCGACGGGGGTGCACGGCGCCAACCGCCTGGCCTCCAACTCCCTGCTCGAAGCCGCCGCCTTCGGCCGTCGCACCGGCGAGGCCGCCGCGCGCGAAGGGGTGAAGGACCGCAAGGTCGCCCGCATCGTCGAAGGCTCCGCGCCTCTCACCGACGGCGCCCTGCAGCGGCTACGCGACGGCATGAGCGCCGATTGCGGCGTCATCCGCGACGCCGAGGGGCTGAAGCGGCTGCTGACCCTGATCGGCGACATCGAGGCGGCCCAGAAGGACGCCCTGCCTCTGGTTGCCTGCCGCCTGATCGCGGAGGCGGCGCTGGCCCGGCATGAGAGCCGGGGCGGCCACTATCGCTCGGACTATCCGGAGACGGCGAACAAGGCCGTTCATACCCGCCTGACCCGCTCCGACCCGGCGGTCGCCGCCATGATCGCGACCACGGCCGCCACGACCGCGGTCATCGCCGCCGTGATCGCCTCGACCTAAGGTCCCGCCATGCTGCCCGACACCCTGATCCTGCCCGTCATCCGCGCCGCCCTCGCCGAGGATCTCGGTCGCGCCGGAGACGTGACGGCGGCCGCCTGTATCCCCGAGGGCGCGCGCATGCGGGCCCGGTTCGCGGCGCGCAAGCCCGGCGTGCTGGCCGGCATCGACTGCGTCCGCCTGACGGTGCTGGAAATGGACCCGAAGGCGTCGATCACTCTGCGCATGAAGGACGGCGACCCATTCGAGGCGGGCGCGATCCTGGCCGAGGTTGAGGCGGATGCGCGGGCCTTCCTGTCGGCCGAACGGACGGCGCTGAACCTGTTGGGACGGCTGTGCGGTATCGCGACCCTGACCCAGTCCTATGTCGAGGCCGTCGCCGGGACGCGCGCGCGGATCGCGGATACGAGGAAGACCACGCCCGGCCTGCGGGCGCTGGAAAAACACGCCGTCCGCCGCGGCGGCGGGGTCAATCACCGCTTCGGTCTGGATGACGCCATTCTGATCAAGGACAACCACGTCGTGGTCTGCGGAGGCGTCGTCGAGGCGGTGACGGCCGCCCGCGCCCATGTCGGTCACCTGATGAAGATCGAGTTGGAGGTCGATGGCCTCAACCAGTTCGATCAGGCGCTGCGGATGGTCGCCGAGGGCCGGGGTCCCGACGTCATCATGCTCGACAATTTCGACAACGCCGAACTGACCGAGGCGGTGAAACGCCGGGGGGACCACAAGGTGGTTCTGGAGGCGTCCGGCGGGGTCAATCTTCAGACCGTGCGCGGCATCGCCGAGACCGGCGTGGATGTGATTTCCGTCGGCGCTCTGACCCATTCCGCGCCGGTGCTGGACATCGGACTGGACGCTTTCTGAGGAACGGGCGGCGCCCGGAGGGGTTTTCACCTTCAGATCAGAAGGAGATCGCCATGGCCTCGGCCCCGAAGATTCCCAAGGAACAACGCAGCTTCGCCGACCACGGCGCGGCCACTGTCGATGAAGCCGCCCTGTCCGATCGGCGCGACCGCGAGACGGGCGCGCAGTCCGGCCAGCCGGGCGACGCCGACGTCAATCTGAAGGAGCAGGGCCGGTTCGGAAACCTGAATCAGAACCTGACGACCATCCGCAACGTGCAGGAACGTTAGACTAGGCCTGAGGCGCGCTGATGGCGGCGGCGTCCACGACGGCCGGCTGCGCCGGAGCCGAGACGGGCGTGACCAGTGGCGCGGGCGCGACGGTCGGGGCGGGACCGGGAGCCTCGGTCGACGTCGCCGGAGCGTTCGACGCGGCTTCCTGGGCCAGCAGGGCGGTGTAGGCGATGGCCTGGCCCGCCTGACGCACGGTCTCGGTCGGGTCGATGCCCGCATAGACGGCGCGCTGGATATCCGAACCCGTCGAGCCGCGCGCGGCGTAGCTGAAGGCGTTGGCCGACCCGGCGCGACCGCCGAAACGATAGAAGACGTGGTTGCCGACCTGGCTGACACGCAGGAAGCTGCTTCGCCAGGCGGGCGCGACGGCCGTAGTGTGGAAGAAGGTGGCGTTGCCGACGCCGGCGTAGACCGCGCCGGACAGGGCGGCCGAAGCGATGGTGCGGGCCCGGTTCCAGGCCGCACGGTTGACTGCGCCGCGCATGGAGCCGTCACAGGTGAAGCTGAATTGGCAACCGACGCGGCGGCCCGAGCCCTGGAAGACGACGCCGCAAACGCTGCGCGGGAAGGCGGGATGGCGGGCGCGGTTCAGGACGACCTGCACCACGGCGCGCATGCCGTCGGCGCCTTCGCCACGCGCTTCGTAGTAGGCGGCCTGGGTCAGGCATTCGAGATCGCGCGAGGCGTCCAGGGCGTTCGAGATGCGGAACGGACGGGCGGCGGCGGAGATGTCGGTCAGGCTGGCGCGGCGCAGATCGCTGCGGGTGGTCTCGGGACGAAGTTGTTCCAGACGGGCGGTCAGCAGTTCCGCCTGGCGGTCGCGCTGCGCGGCGCCCGCGACGGTGTATGGATCGTGGCGGCGGGCGATCGACAGGGCGCTGGCGTCCAGACCCCCGGCGGCGGCGGCGAGCGCCTCTTCGGTGAAGCCGGCGGCCGTGGCGCCTTCCAGACGTTCGGCCTGGGCGCGGACGGTCGTCGCCTTGGCGACGGTCCCGCCCAGATAGGCGCAGCCGATTCCCAATCCCACCACCGCGCCGAACACAGCCGCCGCCTGCACCGGCCCGAGGCGGGCCGCGCGGTCGGCATGCGAAGCCGCACGCTGTTGCGAGGAATGGATCAAAGGCGTCGTCCTATTCAGCAGGGCGGATAGGTCGCCCCCGGGTCGTCTGCAGAACCAGGCGACATGGGAGGTCGCGATCCGGTTTGCGAATCGGAGGTCGGTGAACACCTGACCGCCGAAGGATGGGCCTTAAGCCATCCGTTTATGGCCTCAATGTGTTTGATTCGCAAGTTCTCGCTGCAACGCAGCAATTGTGAAGGAGTCCCGGGTTTTCACGAGATCAGCTGCGCCACTACCCGGTCCTGGCGCAGCGTTGTACCCCCGAATGCTGTATCGATTTGCATAGACCAGTCTCTGGAAGCGACGGCGCGGGCGCTCCCCTGCTTATGGCTCCTCTCTGTATTGCATTGATCAGCCGGGAGTGTCAGCGCTCGACTGTGACGCGGGCTGGCAAGGGAACGGCGCGGCAGGGCCGGCGTTGAAGCGTGACCTTAACCGAGCTCAGGACCTGTCTCATGCGCCGTTCGTCTGTCTCCATTCTCACCGTGGCCGTTCTCGCCCTGGGCGCGACCGCCCTTTCGGCCTGTGGCCACACCACGGAACAACGCGCAGCGACGGGCGCGATCGCGGGCGCCGTCGTCGCCGGTCCGGTGGGCGCGGCGGTGGGCGGCGCGGCCGGCGCGGCTCGCCCGGACTAGTATCGGCGCCGCCGAGGTCCTATCTGGGGACAGCCCGGCGAGTGCGTCCCGGCGATGACGGTTGGCCGAAGAACGGCCCCGTTCGTCGATTAAAGGGCTCGTCCGCTTGATTTACTGCCCGGTTTCGGCTTTGCCGACGGCCGGACGCCGTGGCGATCCCCGTTCTCGCGACTGACGCGACGAACCCATCCATCGAAGGACGACCGACCGACCGCATGAGAGACCTCAAACAGACCGGCTTCAACGACCGCCTCAGCGCCCAGCAGGAGGCCAAGAAGGCCCTCCTTGCCAAGTTCAAGCCGAAAGCCGCCGCTCCTGACCCCGAGTTCGAGAAGCTGGCCGAGAAGCGCGCTGCCGAGAAAGAGGCCCTACGTCAGCAGCACGAGCTGGCCAAGGCCGAGCAGCGCCGCGAGCGGGCCGAGAAGGAAGCGGCTCGGCTCGCCGCCGAGATGGCCGCACAAGAAGCCATTGAGGCCGAGAAGCGTGCGAACCGCAAGGAACGCAAGCAGTTGACCAAGGAAGAGCAGAAGGCGGCCCGCGACGCCAAATACGCCGCCCGCAAGGCGCGCCAGCGCTAAGCGTCCGGTGTGACCGTCCAAGGCCCGCCGCGACATCGCGGCGGGCTTTTGCTTGTCCGGACTACCGCTGGCCCGCCGCTGGCGTAGTGATCAACAGATCGGCCAGAGCTTCGCGAAGCTCCTCGGCCGAGTAGGGTTTCCGCAGAAAGGGCCACGGGGCGTCCGCCAGGGCCAGGTCCACGTCGTCGCCCGCATAGCCCGAGGTCAAAAGGATCGACATCTCCGGCCACCGGTCCGCGCTGGTCCGCGCCAGATCGATCCCTGTCATACCGCCGGGCATGACGATGTCCGACAGCATGATGTCGAACCGGCGCTGATCCAGCAGGGCGAGCGCCTGAGGCCCGGTCTCCGCCGCCGCGACCTCCAGCCCCATCCCCTTGAGCAGGTCCATGGCGATGGCGGCTACGCCGGCGTCATCCTCGACCAGGAGCACCGTCTGGCCGGCCTTCATGGCGCCCGGTGCGCGACGGGGCGCCTCGACCGCCTCCTCCTCGACGGGGGCGGGCGGCAGGTAGACGCGGATTTCCGTGCCCTCGCCGACGGTCGAGGTGATCTTCACTCCGCCGCCCGACTGGCGTGCGAAACCATAGACCTGGCTGAGGCCCAGGCCCGTGCCCTTGCCGACCGCCTTGGTGGTGAAGAAGGGCTCGAACACCCGGCGCATGGTCACCGCGTCCATGCCGGCGCCCGTGTCCGACACGGTGACGCAGATGTAGTCGCCGGGGGGCAGGTCCAGCACCTCGCCAGGCGCCACTTCGCAAGCCTGGGTCTGGACGCTGATCGTCGCGCCTTCCGCCCGACCGCCCTCCGCCACGGCGTCGCGCGCGTTGACGATGAGGTTCAGCAGGGCCGCTTCGAACTGGGCCGGGTCGACGATGACCCGCGCCCCGCCGCGACGGAGCTTCAGCTTGTAGGCGACCGCCTCGCCCACGGCCCGCCGCAGCAGAGGGTCGCTCTCGCGGATCAGGGCGTTGATGTCGACGGCTTCCGGCCGCAGGGCCTGGCGACGCGAGAAGGCCAGCAGCTGGTGCGTCAGACGCTCGCCGCGCCGCGCCGCCGACAGGGCCGCCTCCCCAAGCTTCTGGCGTCGCGCCGCATCCTCGGGCGACTTCAGGATAAGATCCAGGGCGCCGATGACCACGGTCAGCAGGTTGTTGAAGTCGTGCGCCACCCCGCCGGTCAGACGGCCTACCGCCTCCATCCGCTGGGCATGCATCAGGTCCGCCTCGGCCTTGGCCTTCTCCGCCAGGGCGTCTCCGACCCGCTCTTCCAGCAACTCGTTGATCCGCTTCAGGTCCTGCTCGACCCGGCGCGCGTCGGTCACGTCGAAGGCCACCCCGACGAAGCCGATGATGTCACCGGCCGGCCCGAACCGGGGGCGCGAGAAGGATTTCAGCCAGCGGTATTCGCCGTCGCGGTTCTTGTACCGGGCCTCGAGCGCGAAGGGCTGACGCGTCGCCTCGCCCGCGATCGACTCCTGCACGACCCGATCCTGGTCGTCGGGATGGATGTAGGTCCGCCAGTCCGCCAGCCGGACGGTCTCATAGTCGCCGCCCATGTATTCGACATAGGCCTGGTTGACGAAGGCGCGGGTCCGATCCTGGCTCGTCACCCAGATCAGCACCGGGGCGGTGTCGGCGATGTCGCGGAAACGGGCCTCGGATTCGAGCACCTCGGCCTGGGCGCGGGTGCGTTCGACCTCGGACCAGGCGCGATCGGCCACGTCCTCCACCAGCTTAATCTCGGCGAGCGTCCAGGTCCGCGGGCTCGCACTGTGGACATTGATGAAGCCGCGCAGCAGGCCCGCGCGAAACAGGGGCACGACGACGAACGCTCCGATGTCGATGGCCAGGTAGTCGGCGGCATTGTCGGCAGTTCGCAGGTCGGTCGCCGTATCGTCGACGGCGACGGTGACGCCGGAGAGCAGGCTTTCGCTGACCGCCTGCCCGAAGCTTTCAATCCGGGTCGTACCGACGATGCTGGACACCCGCTCGGTCCAGTCGCGGCGCATGTGATAGACCCCCGCTTCCACATCCATCTCGCCAAAGCCGACCCGCGAGACGTTCAACATGCGCCCCAAGACGCTTTGGGCATGGTCGATGACATCGTCGGGATCGTTCAGGTCGCGGACCCCATCGGACAGTTCCAGCAGGAACCTCTGGCGGCGTTCCTGCTGGGCCAGGGCGTCGAGGGCCTCCCTTTGCGCTGTCACGTCGAACGACAGGCCGACATAGCCCTGGAACGCGCCCTCGCCGTCGAAGCGCGGGTTTACCGACACCCGCATCCAGCGCCAGGCTCCGTCATGGCGCATGAACCGGCACTCGAAGCCGTAGGGCAGGAAGCGGGCGCGCGCCTCGGCCTGGGTGGCGTTGACGTCGGCGATGTCGTCGGGGTGGATCGAGGCCTTCCAGGCGTGGCCCATGAAGGTTTCACCGGGCTTGCCATAGAAGTCGACCAGGGCCTTGTTGACGAACTCCACCTCGCCCTCGGCATTGGTAAGCCAGACGGGGGAGGGGGCCGTATCGGCCATCAGGCGGAAGCGCATCTCGCTTTCGCGCAGCGCGCTCTCGGCCGCCTTGGCGTCGGTGATGTCGACGATGACGGCGATATAGCCGGACTGGGCGCCGTCCTCGTCGCGTAGGGCGCGCAGGCTGGTCAGGCCCCAGACGACCGCGCCGTCGGGCCGGATGTAGCGTTTCTCGACCTGATCGCCGTCGCCCTGGCCTTCCCGAATGCGGTCCAGAAGGTGCAGGGTCGCCTGCACGTCGTCCGGATGGGTGACGTCGCGGGTGCGAATGCCGATGACCGCGTCCGGCGTATAGCCCAGCAGTTCGGCGAACCGGGCATTGGAGCTGACCACCGCGCCGCTCAGATCAACGCGCGCGATCCCGGCCGAGGCCTGATCGACCATCGCGGCCAGTTCCGCCTCGTTGCGCCGGACCTCGTCCTGGGTCGTCTCGAGCACCGCGATGGCCTCGCCTAGCCGGGCCAGGCTCTTGCGAAGCGATGCCGCCACCACGGTCACGAAGCCGCCCACCGCCAGGAAGTTGAAGGTCGCGACCCGGCCCGTCAGGCTGGTGATGCCGACGCCCATCGCATCAGGTCCGGCGATCGCCCAGGTGCCCAGCAGCGAAGCGACGGTGGCCACGAACCCCGCCGTCCGCCCGGCCATCAGCGCGGCCAGGACCACTCCGGGGAAGAGGATGGTCGAGCCGGCGATGCCGCTGCCGCTATAGAGGCCGGACAGGGCTGCGCGCAGCAACAGCGACGCCGCCGACCAGGCCAGACCGATCAGGACGGTGCGCCACAGAGGCTGCGGTCGCACGGCCGCAAGGCGCGCCAACCAGGCGTCGATCCCACTAACGCCGCTCGGGAACGCGGATGCGCTCAATCAAATCCCCCCGGTTCGCGCCGTTGCGCGAAAAACGGCAACGCTTTCCCACGGTTTGCGTTCCAAGACCCTCGAACGCCCGTCCCGTCTGGGTTTCAGGCCTTGGCGGGGCGGTCCGGAACGCCTACCTCGGCAAAGGACTACAGCGCAGACGCTTAACGAGCATCACCGAAGGAGCAAGCATGACCGCAACGATCGACACGGGCCTGACCAAGGCTGAACGCAACGACGTGGTGCAGGAACTCTCCAAGGTCCTGGCCGACAGCTTCGCCCTGTATCTGAAGACGCACGGCTACCACTGGAACGTCCGGGGGCCAGAGTTCTTCAGCTATCACACCCTGCTGGAAGAACAGTACCGCGAGATCTGGGCGGCGCTGGACACCATCGCCGAACGCATCCGCGCCCTGGGCGAGTTCGCGCCCCAGGCCCATTCGGCCTTCGCCAACCTGACCTCCATCAAGGACGGCGATCCGGAGAACGACGCCCCGACCATGCTGAAGGAACTGATGAAGGACCACGAGACGGTCATCGCCACCTGCCGGGCGGCCCTGACCGTGGCGGACGACGACGGCGACGACGTCTCGGTCGATCTCCTGACCCAGCGTCTGTCGGCCCACGAGAAGGCCGCCTGGATGCTGCGTTCGACGCTGGGCGGTCGCTAAATCCGCCGTAATCTCCGGCCCGAAAAGCGCCGTGATGCGGGACCATAGAGCCCCCTTCCGGCGTTCCGGCGTCGCTCTCGCAGAACCGAATGTCGCTTCCATCCATCCCCTCCGTCGATTGGGCCAAGGTGAAGACACTGGTCCGGCGCTATGCCGCCGCCGCTCCTGCGGCGCTGGCGGCGCTCGGCGTGGCGATGGCGGCCTCATCGACGGTGCGGCCGGATGGCGACCGGACGGCCGAGGCCGTGGCCCGGATCACCGAGGGCGATCTGTCGGCGCGCGGTCTGGCCGCCCTCAGCGCCCGGATGGATCCGGCCCAGCTGGCCCTAGCCATCCGCTTTGATCCCAACGAGAACCGCGCCGCTCTGCTGGGCCTGACGCCGGGCTGGGAAAGCCTGACCCTGGCCGGCCGTCCGACGCTGGAGCTCGGCGTCAGCGGCCTGGACGCCCAGAAGCGCAACGCCGCCATGCCCGCGGCCATCGGCGCCCTGCGTCCGGCCGCCCCCTTCGTCTTCAATGCCGCCACCCCGGCCGACCGCGCCCGCGCCCTGCGCTGCCTGACCCAGGGCGTCTATTACGAGGCGGCCCTGGAAAGCACCGAGGGACAGGAGGCCGTGGCCCAGGTCATCCTGAACCGGGTGCGCGATCCCAACTATCCCAACACCGTCTGCGGCGTGGTCTTCGAGGGCGCGGAACGAAACACCGGCTGCCAGTTCTCCTTCACCTGCGACGGCGCGTTGTCGCAGGCGCCGGTCGCATGGGCCTGGAACCGCGCGCGCCTGGTGGCCGAGAAGGCCCTGTCGGGCTACGTGGCGACCAAGGTCGGCACCGCGACCCACTATCACGCCGACTACGTCCACCCCTGGTGGGCGCCGACGCTCGGCAAGATCACCCAGATCGGCGCTCATATCTTCTATCGCTGGAAGGGTCTGGCCGGCGAAAGCGCCGCCTTCAAACAGGTCTATTCGGGTCGTGAGCCGACCATCGACGAAGCCCGTTTCGCTCGTCCGCGCCTGATCGTCGCCTCGACCGGCGAAGGCGCGACCGTGGTGGGGCCGAGTGACGCGGCCGTCCTGGCCGACGGCGGGATGAACCTGCGCACCGTCGAGATCAACGGCCAGACGCGCGTCGTCGGTGTCGCCAGCCTGGGCGGCCGTCGCCAGGCCACCGCCGCCGACATCGCCGCCATCAACGCCCGCCTTCAGGCCTTCGAGGACCCGCCGCTGGCCGCCCCGGCTCCCGCCGCGCCCGCGCCGGCCGGGGTCACGGCCATGGATGTCGAAGAAGTCGGCAAGCCCGCCAGCTAGGCCAAGCGTCGCCATGGCGCGTGCAACGGGGTGCGTGATCAGGCATTTAGTGTCCGACACGGGCCTGCGGCTCAGCTTGGAACAACGCCTTGGACGCCGATCCCCCCTGGACTGAGGCTGATCGCCTCGCCGCCCTCCACGCCTACGGTGTCCTGCACACCGCGCCTGAGGCGGGGTTCGACGATCTCGTCGGGCTCGCCGCGAGCATCTGCGATACCCCGACGGCGCTCATCAGCCTGGTCGACGCCGATACCCAGTGGTTCAAGGCCCGCGTCGGCCTGGACGCTTCCGAGACGGGTCGCGACGTGTCGTTTTGCGACCATGCGATGCGCGAGCATGACGTCATGGTCGTGCCTGACGCGACGCTGGACGCCCGGTTCGCCGCGAACGGCCTGGTCACCGGCGAGCCTCACATCCGCTTCTACGCCGGCGCGCCGCTGGTGTCCGCCTCGGGGTTCCCGCTCGGATCCCTGTGCGTCATCGACTACCGGCCGCGCCCCGAGGGTCTCACGCCGCTTCAGTCCCGCACCCTCACGGTGCTGGCGGCTCAGGTCGTCAACCAGTTCGAGCTGCGCCGGGCCCTGGCTCAGGGGGCGATCGACGAGAGCAATCTGGCCAGCGCCGGCGTCGCCCTCTCCGAAAGCGAAGCCAAGTTCCGCGCCATCGCCGACTCCATGCCCCAGATGGTCTGGTCGACCCAGCCGGACGGGTTCCACGACTACTACAACGCCCGCTGGTACGAGTTCACCGGTGTGCCGACGGGCTCGACGGACGGCGAAGGCTGGAACGGCATGTTCCACCCCGACGACCAGGAACGGGCCTGGAAGGCGTGGCGACATTCGCTGGAGACAGGCGACCTTTACGAGATCGAATACCGGCTGCGTCGTCACGACGGCGTCTATCGCTGGACGCTGGGCCGGGCCACGCCGATCCGCAACGAGGCCGGCGAAATCACTCGCTGGTTCGGCACCTGCACCGACATCGAGGACCTCAAACGGTCCGAGGAAGGCAAGGACCTGCTGAGCCAGGAGCTCAGTCACCGGATCAAGAATATCTTCGCCGTGGTCTCGTCCCTGATCGCCCTGTCCGCCCGCGAGCACCCGGAAGCCAAGGCCTTCGCCGGCTCGGTGCGCGACCGGATCAACGCCCTCGCTCGCGCCCACGAGTTCGTCCGCCCCCACTCCGAGGTGTCGCGGCCCACGATCGGCGATACGACCCTGCACACCTTCCTCGCCGCCCTCTTCCGCCCTTATGTCGATGCGAGAGGCGCATCGCGCGTGGTCGTCGAGGGCGATGACGCGACATTCGATGACCAGGCGGCGACCTCGGTCGCGCTTCTCTTCCACGAACTGGCGACCAATGCGGCCAAGTACGGCGCCCTGTCCGCCGCCGGCGGCTCGGTGCTGTTGCGCACCCGCAACGCAGGCGACCGATTCATCCTCACCTGGACCGAGCGGGGCGGCCCTCCGATCACCGGAAAGCCCGCTAGGCAAGGATTTGGCTCGGCTTTGTCGAGTCTGTCGGTCGAAGGTCAACTGGGCGGAAAGTTGGAACGAAGATGGGAGAGCGGGGGTTTGGTCCTCGAAGCGGATCTGCCGGCGACCGCGCTTTCGCGCCGTCGCGCCGCCCTGAAGCAAAGCTGAAACCCAAACCAACGTTCTGCGTTACGGGCGTCTGGTAGATGACACTGAACAATGACCGCGCGTATCCTGATCATTGAAGACGAAGCCCTGGTGGCCATGGAGCTCCGCTTCGTGCTGGAAGACCTCGGTCATGACGTCGTGGCGACCGCCGCCGATGCCAGAAGCGCACGCTCGATCTCTGCTGAGAACGACGTGGATCTGGCCCTGGTCGATATTCACCTGTCCGATGGGCCGACAGGGATCGAACTGGGCCGCGACCTGGCCGACGACGGCGTGACGGTCGTGTTCATGACCGCCAACCCGGGCATGGTGCGCGACGGGGTCAAGGGTGCGTTGGGCGTCCTGTCCAAGCCTACCGACGAACGCGCCGTCCAGACCGCCGTCGACTACGCGCTCAAGCGCCGTGAGGGCCGGCCGGTCGATTACGCCCCGCCGGAACTCCAGCTCTTCGGCGCCTGATCGGTTGCGGTCGTCCCGCCCTCTGACCATCTTAAGGGCTCCCCGAAACGGAGCCCTTTTTCATGCCCGCCTCGAAGAAACGCGCCCTCGGCAAGAGCGGCCTTGCGACCGCGCCTCTGGTCTTCGGCGGGAACGTCTTCGGCTGGACCATCGACAAGGACCGGTCGTTCGAGATCCTCGACGCCTATGTCGGCGCAGGCTTCAACGCCGTCGACACGGCCGACGCCTATTCGACCTGGGTCCCCGGCAACAAGGGCGGCGAGAGCGAGACCATCATCGGCGAGTGGCTCAAGGCGCGGCGTCGTCGAGACGACGTCCTGATCCTGACCAAGGTCGGTTCGCCGATGGGCCAGCATCCGGACGACCGCAAGGACCTGTCCCCGGCCTGGATCGAGCGCGCGATCGAGGACAGTCTGCGCCGGCTCCAGACCGACCATGTCGATCTCTACCAGTCCCACTGGATGGACCCGGACACCCCGCACGACGCGACGCTGGAGGCCTATGACCGCCTGATCAAGGCCGGCAAGGTCCGCGCCGTCGGGGCCTCGAACTTCGACGCCGCCAGTCTGAAACAGGCTCTGGATGTTTCGGCGTCCAAGGGTTTGCCGCGCTACGAGACGCTCCAGCCCCACTACAACCTCTACAGCCGCTCGACCTTCGAAGGCCCGCTTCAGGACCTGGCCGTTGCCGAAGGCATGGGCGTCATCACCTATTTCAGTCTCGAAAGCGGCTTCCTGACCGGCAAGTACAATTCTGTCGCCGACCTCGAAGGCTCGGCGCGCGGCGGCGGCATGAAGTCGAAGTTCGACGAACGGGGGGTGCGGATCCTGCGTGTCCTCGACGCCGTCGCACAGCGCAACGAAGCCACCTCGGCCCAGGTCGCCCTTGCCTGGCTGCTGACGCGTCCGGGCGTCACGGCGCCGATCGTCAGCGCGACGTCGGTGGGTCAGTTGAACGACACGTTGAAGGCTGCGACCCTGACTCTGTCGTCGGAGGACCTCAAGGACCTGACCGAGGCGAGCGACGCCTGATTTCCCTCCTCCCCGAAGGGCGCAGGACAACCGGCTACCAGACCCCGATCTTCTCCGCCTCATGATGGCTGATGGGGTGGTGGGCCTTGGCGTGGTCTTCCTCGGCGAGGAACCGCACCGCCTCCAGCGCCGCCATGCAGCCCATGCCGGCGGCCGTTACGGCCTGGCGATAGACGTCGTCGGTGACGTCGCCGGCCGCGTAGCAGCCCTCGACATTGGTCGAGGTCGTCCCCGGCTTCACCACCAGATAGCCGCCCTGTTTCGTCTCCAGCTGTCCCTGGAAAAGCTCCGAAGACGGCGCATGACCGATGGCGATGAAGACGCCGTCGGCCTGAACCTCCTGCGTCGCACCCGTCTGTGCGTGTCTCAGCCGCACGCCCGTGACGTTGGACGCGATCCCGTCCGACTGGCCCAGGACCTCGTCCACCGCGTGGTTCCAGATCACCTCGACCTTGGGATTGGCGAACAGCCGGTCCTGCAGGATCCTCTCGGCGCGGAACTCGTCCTTCCGGTGCACCACCGTCACCTTGGCGGCGAAATTCGTCAGGAACAGCGCCTCTTCCACCGCCGTATTGCCCCCGCCGACGACGATCACGTTCTTGCCGCGATAGAAGAAGCCGTCGCAGGTCGCACAGGCCGAGACGCCGAAGCCCTGATATTTCGCCTCCGATTCCAGCCCCAGCCACTTGGCCTGGGCGCCGGTGGAGATGATGACCGTCTCGGCCAGCAGTTCCGTGCCGCTGTCCAGCTTCAGCCGAAACGGCCGCTGCGACAGGTCGCAGGACACGACGATGTCCTCGATCACCTCGGTGCCGACGTGCAGGGCCTGGGCCTTCATCTGCTCCATCAGCCAGGGACCCTGGATGGTCTCGGCGAAGCCCGGATAGTTCTCGACGTCCGTGGTGATGGTCAGCTGGCCGCCCGGCTGTATGCCGGCGATGACCGCCGGGTTCAGGTTGGCGCGGGCCGCGTAGATGGCGGCGGTCCAGCCGGCAGGGCCGGAGCCGATGATGGCGACACGAAGCGTTCTGGGAGTGCTCATGGATGCTATCTAGTCGCTGATTCCGCTCCGTGCGATGTCGGGCGCGACGGAAATCCGTGGAAGGACGCAGAGAATGGCCACCCAACCGCAGCGCAGCTTCATCGGCATCGGCCTGGCCCTGGGGGTCGCCATCGGCTCGGCCATCGGCGTAGCCATGGGCAATATCGCCCTCGGCATTCCCATCGGCATCGGCGTGGGCGTGGCGATCGGGGCTGGTCTGGACGCGGCAGACAAGAAAAAGCGCAAGGACCGGGACGGCGACGGCGGAACCCACGCCGCGAGTTCGGTCTTCGTCGGCGACCACGGCGGCCCATCCAAGCCGTCCCACGCCGACAACGACGGCGGCGGCTCCGATGCGGGCGGTGACTGAGCCCTATCGCCCCATCGCTGCCAATACGGCCCGGGCCGCCCGGTCCGTCTCCGCCAACGGTTCGTAGCTCCAGCTTTCAAGCCCGCTGTCGAAAAGCCGCGCCGCGCCCCGTTCTCTCAGATCGGCGTGCAGCCGCGCGAACTTGCCCGCCGGCTTCAGCGCCACCATCGGCAGGACGTGCACGGGCTTGCCGGTCGAGGCCGCCTCGGCCGCCATGTTGGCGCTGTCCTCGGTGACCAACACATGGTCCGCCGCCTGCAGGAAGGCGAACAGCGGGTTCGGCCCCTGGCCGTCCCAGATCCAGCCGGGCAGGGGGGCCAGCCGCGCGGTCATCGCCGCCTTGGCCGCCTCCGGCGTTCGGCGCGAGAAGCTCAGCATCAGCGACCCGCCCGCCGTCGTCACGGCGCCGGCGATCCTGTCAGCCAGATGGGCGGCATGCCCGGGGGTCAGGTCGAAGGCCTTGGACCGGCCCCCGATCAGCACCGCCACGCGCGGCCGGGGCAGGGGGTCGATCCGGTCGGCAAAGGCGGGCGCCGCCTCGGTCAGCCGCTCCGCCGTCACCCGATGCGGCGACCCAGTGATCGAGACGACGTTGGCCCCGCCGAGGCCGTCATGCGACGGAGCCACGACCATATCGAACAGGGCCGGGTCCAGCCGGGGATCCTGGGTCTGGACGACGAAGGTCTTTCCGCCGCTCTTGCGTCGCGCCGCGATGGACAGGGGCAGGGTCGCGCGGCCGGTGGCGATCCACAGGTCGGGCCACGCCTCGCCCGCCTTCGGGAAGGGGGCGTCGGACGCCGGGTCCAGCATCCATGTCGCTTTCAGGGAGGCAGGCAGCCAGTCGAACGCGGGCTTCCACCGCACCCGCTTCACGGCGATGTCGGACGGCGTCAGGCGCCCGACCGCTTCCGCCAGTCCGAGCGCCTGATTTTCCATGCCGACACGGCCGTCCGAGACGACCGCGATACCAAGGGGCTTTCGCCCTACTTCCACTCGACCTTGAGGATTTCGTAGGCCTTTACGCCGCCGGGAGTGTTCACCTCGACGGTGTCGCCGACGACCTTGCCGATCATGGCGCGTGCGATCGGGGAGGAGATCGAGATCTTGCCCTGTTTCACATCGGCTTCATGCTCGCCGACGATCTGATAGCGACCCTCGTCCTCGGTGTCCTCGTCGACGACCGTCACCGTGGCGCCGAACTTGACCTGGTCGCCCGAAAGTTTGGAGACGTCGATCACCTGCGCCCGGGACAGCTTGTCCTCGATGTCGGCGATAGAGCCCTCGATCCAGCCTTGGCGTTCCTTGGCTGCGTGATATTCGGCGTTTTCCGACAGGTCGCCGTGTTCGCGGGCCTCGGAGATCGCCGCGATGACGCTGGGACGTTCCACCGACTTCAATTGCTTAAGCTGATCGTCGAGGGAGCGGTAACCCTCGGCCGTCATCGGCACTTTTTCCATGTGGTCGTGATTTTCTGACTTGTCGCCCGGTAAACCCGAGAGGGACTTAGAAGGAGTTCTGGCGGCTATTCTGGTCGCTGGGCGCGCGCGACCGGCCGAAGAAGCTAGGGCGCCTGACGCGAAAACTCAAGGTCAGGCGGACTGTGGCTCCTCCGCCTATCGCACGGAGGGTGGCAGGGGGCGATGACGGGCGTGCGCCAACCTGCGGTCCAGCAGCGATTTCGCCACTCCATAGGCGATCCAGGCGATCAGTGCGGCGCCGATGAGGGCGAACGCCAGAGACGCCAGCATGGCCCCCGCCGCCATGAACGCGAGGATGAAGGCGATGGCCGCGCCCAGCGCGGCCGCGATCTGAATGGTTTTCAAGCGCATAGGCGGGTTAACGCGGCCGCCGCTGGCCGGTTGCGCCGCGTCAGCCCGCATCAGGCGTAGGCATAGGGGCCGCCTCGCCCGAGCGCGCGCTGATAGGCCGGCCGCGCGTGGATCGCCTTCAGGAAGGCTTTCAGCTTCGGCTTGTCCGCGCCGTAGGGCGCGCGCGAGGCCCCGGCTTCGAGCGGGAAGCTCATCATGACATCGGCGGCGGAGAAGGCGTCGCCAGCGAACCATTCGGACTTCGACAGCTCGCCCTCCCAATAGGCGGTGTGAGCGGCGATCTGGGGATCGATGAAGCTCGCCTGCGCCTTGTTCGCGATGGCCTTCACCAGCGGCCGCACCAGAGCCGGCGACCGGATCGGCAAGGCGGAAAACACCAGCTTCAGCAACAGGGGCGTCATCGCCGACCCCTCGGCGTAGTGCAGCCAGTAGGTGAAGCGCCGCCCCGCCTCCGTCCCCGGCGTCGGCTTCAGCCCATGGCCGGGATACGCAGCCAGCAGATATTCCACGATCGCCCCCGTCTCGGCGACGATGATGTCTCCGTCCTGGATCACCGGCGATTTGCCCAGCGGATGGATGGCGCGCAGCTCGGGCGGCGCCAGCATGGTCTCGGCGTTCCGCTCGTAGCGCTTCACCTCGTACTCCAGCCCCATCTCCTCCAGCAGCCACAGCACGCGCTGCGAGCGGGAGTTGTTCAGGTGGTGGACGATGATCATGGCGACGCTCCCCGATTTTGGCTCAGCTTAACCGGGTTGACGCCGGGGAGGGCAAGACCTTCAGGCGCGCCCGCTCCAGCGCCGACGCGGATGAGCCCGCGTCTGATCCTGACGCTGCGACTGCCGCCCCCGGTTCAGGTTCGGCGAGACCCCGCTCCGACGGCTCTGCCACAGCTCATAGGCCAGGGTGGCCAGCGCCAGCTTGCCGGCGTGACGCCCGGCGAAGCCGCGCCCGCCTTTGGACAGCAGCAGACCGCCGAGAACAGTGGCGATACGGGACAGGGCCATGATCAATTCTCCTAGAGTTCCCGACAGCAACGAGCAGGCACGGCTCAGGTTCACCGCTGTTGAATGCCTGCGCGCTTTCGCCCACACCAGAGCCATGACCGCACCCGAACCCCGGCTGACCTCTCTCGCCCACGGCGGCGGCTGCGGCTGCAAGCTTTCGCCCGGCGTGCTCCGCGATATCCTGTCGAAGACGCCGCAGGCCGCCGCCTTCCCTAATCTGATGGTCGGCACGGAAACCTCGGACGACGCCGCCGTTTGGCGGTTGAACGACCAGCAGGCCCTCGTCGCCACGACCGACTTCTTCATGCCGGTGGTCGACGATCCGTTCGACTTCGGCCGCATCGCCGCGACCAACGCCCTGTCCGACGTCTACGCCATGGGCGGAAAGCCCATCTTCGCCCTCGCCTTGGTCGGCATGCCGGTGAACGTCCTGTCGACAGAGACCATCGGCCGGATCCTCGCGGGCGGAGCCAGCGTCTGCGCCGAGGCCCGCATCCCCGTCGCCGGCGGCCATTCCATCGACAGCGTCGAGCCCATCTACGGCCTCGTCGCCCTCGGCCTCGTCCATCCCGACCGGGTCCTGACCAACAAGGGCGCCCGTGCGGGCGACGTCCTGATCCTGACCAAGGGGCTCGGCGTCGGCATTCTCTCGGCCGCCCTGAAACAGGAACGGCTGGATGAGGCGGGCTATGCGGCCCTGATCGCCTCGACGACGCGGCTCAACACGGTCGGCGATCTGGCGGGCATGGACGGCGTTCACGCCATGACGGACGTGACCGGTTTCGGCCTCCTGGGTCACGCGCTGGAGATGGCGCGCGGATGCGGGCTGGGCGTCGAGCTCGACGCTGCCGGTGTCCCGCTGCTGGACGGGGTGGAGGCCCTGGCCGGCGCCGGGGTCCGCACCGGCGCCTCGGGCCGTAACTGGACCGCCTATGGCGACGAGATCACCGTGCCGTCCGCCTTCACCGACTGGCGGCGCGATCTTCTGACGGACCCTCAGACGTCCGGCGGCCTTCTCGTCGCCGTCTCGGCCGAGGCCGCGCCCGCGGTCCTCGCCGCCATCCGCGCCGCCGGCTTCGACCGCGCCGCCGTGGTGGGCCGGGTCGTCGAGGGCGCCGGAGTGCGGGTCGTTTGATCCGTCGCACCACCGACCTGTCGCCCGCCGCCCGCGCCGGCTTCGACGCCATCATCGATGTCCGCAGTCCATCGGAGTTCGCCGAGGATCACATTCCCGGCGCGATCAACCTGCCGGTCCTCGACGACGCCGAACGCGCCGAGATCGGGACGATCTACGTCCAGCAGTCGAAATTCCTCGCCCGCCGGCTGGGCGCCGCCAAGGTCGCCCGCAACATCGCCGCCCATCTCGACGGCGCGCTGAAGGATCGCGACGGCAGCTTCCGCCCCCTGGTCCACTGCTGGCGCGGCGGCCAGCGGTCGGGCGCCATGGTCGCGGTCATGGACCAGATCGGCTGGCCGGTGACGGTCCTCGACGGCGGCTACCAGACCTGGCGGCGGCGGGTGCAGACGACCCTCTACGGCGAGCCCCGATGGTCCGTCATCCTGCTCGACGGCGGCACCGGCTCAGGCAAGACGGCGCTTCTCAGCAAGCTCGCCGAAAGGGGCGTCCAGACCCTCGATCTCGAAGCCCTCGCCGACCATCGCGGCTCCCTGTTCGGCGCGACCGGCCGCCCCCAGCCGCCGCAGAAGCTGTTCGAAAGCCGGCTCTACGCCGCCCTCGAAACCCTCGACTCGAGCCGCCCGGTCGTCGTCGAGGCCGAGTCCAGCCGCGTCGGCGCTCGAACCATCCCGCCGGCCCTCTGGTCCGGCATGGGGCAGGCCGCGGTCATCGAACTGGACGCCCCCGTCGCCGCCCGCGCCGCCTTCTCGGCCCGCGTCTATGCCGACATCGCCTCGGATGCGGCGGCGCTGGAAGACGCGCTGAACCGCCTGCCGCCGCATCTGTCCAAGGCCGTCATCGCCGAATGGAAGACCATGGCCCGCGATGGCCAGACCCTCGCACTCGCCGAGGCCCTGATCGTGGAGCATTACGATCCCGCCTACCGCCGAATGTCGGCGCGACGGGATCGCCTGCTGCTCGGTCGCATCATGATGACCGACCTGTCCGATGCCGAGTTGGACAAGGCCGCCGACCAAATCGTCACCGTCTCCCAGAGGGAGAAGGCTTGAGGCCCGCAGAGCGAAGCGATGTGTCTCGGCAGACAGGGTGAGGGCCGTGCGTTTCCGGTAGGGTCCAACCTTCGCCTTTTGCGCGGGTCCGATCGGCTGCGCCTCTCAGGCGCTCAAGCCCTCTGCGAACGGGAGAGAGCGGCAAGAATGCGGTCCGCCGCCGCGCCTGCCCCATCCTCCTGCATCGCCACCACGCCCAGCCGCCGCGCCGTCTCCAACACGCCTGCGTCCCCCAGCAGCCCGCCCAGCCCTTCCGCCACCCGTTCCGCCCGATACCGCCCGCGCGTCACGACCGCCCCACACCCCAGCCGGGCCACGCGCGCGCCGTTGTCGAACTGATCTCCCAGATGCGGTACGACCAGCTGCGGCCGCCCGGCGCGCAACGCCTGCTGCGTCGTCCCGACCCCGCCCTGATGCACGACCGCCGCCGCTCTCGGGAACAACTGCGAGAACGGCGCATAGGCCACGGCTATCGCATCGCGCCCGTCCGCCACCCTGAGGTCCCCCTCCGGCCCGACCAGAAGCACCGCCCGCCGCCCGATCCGTCGCGCCGCCTTCAGGCTTTCGACGTAGAAGCCGCCGGGGATGTGCACCGCCGCCGAGCCCAGGGTGAACACCACCGGCTCAGATCCATCCGCCAGGAACCGCTCCAGCGCGGGCGGCATCACGGACGCCCCACCGGCTTCGGAATCATAGGCGGCGTATCCCGTGACCGCGAACCCGGGCGGCGCATCCGGCTGCGGCCATGCCAGTAGCGGAGAGTAGAGACCGAGCGACACGGGGCGGCTCTTCAAGCCATCGAGCAAGAGGTTCTCGTAGCGCGGCGGCAAACCCAGCCTGGCCCGCACCGCGTCGATGGGCCGGGTCCATCGTCCCGTCGCGGCCCGCGCGAGAGCCACCGTGGCGCGATTGACCGCCAGCTGGAGACCGCCCGTCGCCGGCCTCATCCAGGGCGTCTTCGGCAGGAGCGGCGGATCGTAGGGCGAGAAGACCACGGACGGCTGCAACGCTGCCGGTATGAAAGGAACGCCCAGCACATCCGCCGCCATCCCCGCGCCCGCCGCGAAGGTCGAACCGACGATCGCGACCGAGCCCTCCGCCGCCGCGGTGACGGCCCGGGCGCCATCCTCAAGATTAGGCAGCAGCATCTTCTCGAACAGGAAGGTGTTCGACTTCGCCACCCGTTCGGTCAGTTCGGCCTTATCCATGCCGAAGCGGCGCTCCAGCTCGGCCAGCCCCGGTCCTATGGAATGAAAGATCAGACCTTCGGCGAGGATCTTGCCTCCGTAGTCGACCGAGGTCGCGATCTCCGCCTGCACCCCGCGCGCCTTCAGGGCGAGACCCAGAGCGATGAACGGATGCAGGTCGCCGAGCGAGCCTGCGGTGCAGAGGACGATGCGGAGAGCCATGGCGAACCCTAGCACCGCAAGGTGACGCCTCGAACTAGCCCCGCGCTCGCGTGAGCGCCTGCCGCGCCGCCGTCCACTGCGGCGCCCGTTCCAGCGCGGCCTCGTACCGGCGCGCCGCCCCCCGCGCATCGTTCTTCGCCATCAGCACGTCGCCCCAGCCCTTCAGCGGATCGGCCCAGTTCGGGCTCCGGCGGCTGGCCTCGCGGAAATCGGCCTCGGCGCCGTCCAGGTCGCCCCGCGCCAGCTTCACCCGGCCCCATTCCGCGTGCGCGAAGGGCAGGGAGGGCGATTGACGCACAGCCTCGGCGAACCACCGGTCGGCCCTGGCCCGGTCGCCGGCCTCTTCGGCGATGACCGCGCGGGCGATGACGCACTGGTAGCAGTCGGTCCGGGTCGCTGCGATCACGCGGGCCGCCCGCTCCGTGTCTCCGGTCCGCGCCATGGCCATGGCCAGATACGGGTAGATGACGACGCGCCATCGCGTGTCTCCGAACGCGCGATTGTCCGGGTCCACGGCGCCCAGATGGCGGACGACCCCGCGCCAGTCCTCCGCCTCCCAGGCCAGCTGCGCCTGGAGCGCGGCATTGATCGCACCCGCCGCCTCCAGGATCTCGGGCGGCGCGTCGGCGGGCGGCGAGGACAGTCGATCCAGGGTGGCCCGGGCGCCATCGAGATCGTGCGACGCGACCTGCATCGAGAAGATCGAGCCGATCATCTGCTCATCGTCGGGGCGGCTCTCCAGCGCCCGTCGATAGCCTTCGATCGCGGTGCGCGCATCGCCGATCTCCTCGGCGGCGATGGCCGCGGAGGAGTCCCGCATGTAGGCCAGCCCTTCCTCGCGCAGGAAGCGATGACCGTCCGACCGCGCCAGTCGCGCCGCCAGAACAGCGCTTTGGTAGGCGTCCTCCGCATGGTCCATGCCGGAAAGCGCCCCCCATCGGTTAGAGTAGGCGAGGGCGAATTTCGGCTCCACCGCCAGGGCCGCGTCGGCCTCACGCACTGCCCCGTACCAATCGCCCCTGTTCTGCAGGACCAGATTCAGCGCCGAATGGGCCCACATCCGGTCGGCCTTGTCGCCGGATTTGATGAGGGCGCGCAGCGCCGCTTCGGATTTGGCCGCGCCCTCGGCGTCGCCCCGCCGGTTGAGATAGATGGCGTAGCGATAGGGCTGGGTCGCCGCATAGACCTGTTCGGCCGCCGCCTGGATCATGGCGTCCAGATCGCCTTCGCCGGCGCCCGTCTGGGGCGTCGCCGTCGCCGTGCCCGTGCGGGCGGTCAGGGCCAGGCCGGTCGGCGTGCGGTACAGCTCACCGCCGATGGTCGTCTGTTTCCCCAGCCACTCCACCAGATACCGCCGCAGCTCCCCGACCGAGACCCCGGTCTGAGGGATCTGCACCTTGATGTCGCCGTTCCAGTTGTTGGCGTAGGTCGAGGGCGCGCGGACCGAAACCGTCTGGTCGCTCATCTCGCTGAGCCGGTCCAGCAGTCGGCTGGCGATCACCTGGCCTGTCACCCCGCGCTCGGCGAACTCGGGCGGGACCGAGAAGGGTTCGATCACCAGACCCCGCTCCTGCGACGCCTCCCAGATCAGCGACCCGACCAGCAGGGCCGCCACCACCCCGACGACCCCGGTCAGGACTCGCAGCCCGAACCCGGCCCGCTCCTTCAGGATCTGCCAGCCCAGCAGCTGTTCGTGCTTGAGCAGGACCCGCCGCGCCGGACTGTCCTCGCCCCCCTCGCCGTTCGCCTCGGCCTCCATGGCGATCTCGATGGGGTCCGGCGTGGTGGGCGCGGGCGCGCGGCGGCGCGAACGCCCCGTCTTCGGCTGGTCGGTCATTGAACGGATCCCCTTCGGGAAACGACGGTTACTCAAAAAGCCCGAGAGGTCAAACGGTTACAGGCATCGCAACGCGATCGCGCAAAACGCCTCCCGTTTTGCCGGCTGAGGCCTTAGCGTCGTCGCCATGACCCGATCACGCACGCGCGCCATCTTCACCTCGCTCAGCCTCTGGGTCATGGTCGCCCTGGTCGGAGGCCTGGCGGCGGGCGCGGCGGCGCAAGCGTATGGCCTCCCCGGCGGCCACGGGACGGTCGCCGTTATCGACGCCCTGGGCCAACTCTGGCTCAACGCCTTGCGCATGACGATCATCCCCCTGGTCTTCAGCCTGCTGGTCACAGGCATCGCCTCGATCGCCGACGCGGCCGCGACGGGGCGACTGGCTCTGAAGGCCGTCATCGTCTTCGCCGTCCTGCTGGTCGGGGCGGTGATCTACGCCTTCGCCTCGTCGCTCGGTCTCCATGCGCTGTGGCCCATCGGCGCAGAGGGCTCCGCCGCCCTTCTGGCCGGCGCTCCGCCGGAGGCCGCGCGCGAGGTGGCCGCCAATGTCGGAGGCGGCGGCTTCGGCGCCTTCCTGACCAGCCTGGCTCCCGCCAATCCCATCCGCGCCGCCGCCGACGACGCCATCCTGGCCATCGTCGTCTTCGCCATCGCCTTCGGTTTCGCCAACACCCGGCTGGAGGCCCGCCTGCGCCAGCCCATCGCCACCTTCTTCGAGGCCGTCTCCAACACCATGATCGTCATCGTCCAGTGGGTGCTGGCGGTGGCGCCGTTCGGCGTCTTCACCCTGGCCTTCGGCGTGGGCCTGCGCGCCGGCCTCGGCGCCGCAGGGGTGCTGGGCCACTATATCGCCCTGGTCTGCCTCAGCCTGATCGGCCTGATCCTTCTGACCTACGGGGTCGCCACCCTGGCCGGCCGCATCGGCCTCGGCCGCTTCGCGCAAGGGATCGCCCCGGCCCAGGTCGTCGCCTTCTCGACCCAGTCCTCGCTCGCCTGCCTGCCCATCATGGTGGAGCGCGCCGTGGGCCGCCTCGGCGTCTCCAGCGCCACCGCCGGCCTCGTCCTGCCGCTGGCGGTCGCCGTCTTCCGCATCACCAGTCCCGTCGCGAACCTCGCCGTCGTCATCTACGTCGCCCGGCTGACGGGCACGGAGATCACCACCGCCTCCATGCTGGCCGGAGGCTTTGCCGCCCTCGCCGTCAGCGTCGGCACCGTGGGCCTGCCGGGACAGGTCAGCTTCTTCGCCTCCATCGCCCCCATCTGCCTGGCCATGGGCGTCCCGCTGGAGGTCCTGCCCCTGTTGCTGGCGGTGGAGGTGGTGCCCGACATCTTCCGCACCGTCGGCAACGTCACCGCCGACCTCGCCGCCGCCCGCATCGTCGAGGGCCGCGACGCCGCCGCCGATCCCGAGGCCGCGGCGGGGATCTGAAACAAAAGCGGCCCGCCCCGGAGCCAGCCAAGGTTCGGAACGAGCCGCGCCGGCGCGGTTGGGGCCAAGGCCGGCAATCCTTGGACGGCGCCAGACCGGCGCCACCTCAAACGAAATCGCGCATCCCTTAGCGCGCCACGAACTTCAGCTTTTCCAAGGCGGTGGCGGCGCGCAACAGGGCGGTCGCCTCCGCCGTCCGGCCCTGGCTCAACAGGCCGGCCGCCCGGCGCACCGCCTCGCTCAGCGCCTGAAACGGATCCATGGCCGGAGCGTCCATGAGGTCTTCCAGGTCAGGCCCCGGACCCTCGACCCCGCCCCGGATCGGCTTCAGGTCGATGCGCGCCGCATGGGCCTTGCGCGTCCAGCCTTCGGCCATGGCCCGGCGTCGGAGGTTCGCATAGCCGACGTCGAACCGCCGCACGAGCGAGGGCGCGGACTCTCCCGCGATATAGGCCTGCCGGACCTGCGCCCAGGTCTCCGGCCCCCGATATTTGCGCAGACGATGGTGCTCCATGCGAACACCCTGCCACGCGCCTGCGTCGAAAACGGTCGCAGGCGGGTCTGCACAATCGGCGGGGTTCTGCAGCATTTTGCGCAAGTCGCCGCAACCGAACCGGTCGGCTTCTGCGGTCGATGCCTGCCGAAACACCGGGAGCGGATCCGAGACCGCACGCAACGCCTGCAGTCGAGCCCCGTTGTCACTCAGGCGTCTGGCGGCCTGACCGGGCGTTCGTCCTGCCAGCAAGGCTCCAGAACCCG
Source organism: Brevundimonas sp. NIBR11 (assembly GCF_027912535.1). Taxonomy (NCBI): domain Bacteria; kingdom Pseudomonadati; phylum Pseudomonadota; class Alphaproteobacteria; order Caulobacterales; family Caulobacteraceae; genus Brevundimonas; species Brevundimonas sp. NIBR11. The sequence goes on from NZ_CP115465.1 coordinate 278,250, forward strand.
GTCCACGGAGTTCGCCCAGTCAACCCAGGGGCCCCCAAACGATGAGAACTGAATCTCGTGACCGGTCTGGCCTCGACCGGGCGCCCAGAAGATGTGAGGTCCGGGGCCGTCCGCCATCGGCGGGGGCGGAGGGGCGGTCTCTCGAATTCGCATTCGACTGGCCTCGTCCAGCGGCAGGATCAAGATGGGAAGCGCCAGGTCATTGGCGGGCCTGAGCACCTCGGTCAGTCCTGAACAGGTTCGACTGTCCGCCCACTGGATCTGTTCCTGCACCTCCCAGGAATCGAGCGCGCGCCGAACGAAGATGACCGGCTCGGCCGCCGGGTTCGAGGGCCATGCCCCCATCGAGTAGAACTCGGACACCCACCGTCCGCCACGATGGGTGGCATAGCCGATGACCAGACCGCCGCCCGGGTTATGCGCATGGCTCGCACTGATCCCGATCCTTGGCGGATGGGGCTGTTCGGGCTCCCGCGCCTGACGACCCCTTTCTTCTCGGGACACCGGATAGGGCTGTGGCCCGACCAGCCGCGGCGTAACGGCCGTCGGTCCGGTTTGGATACCATGCGCTTGCAGCAAACCGGAGAGTGTCCGGAACCGGGGGGTGGTCACCGTCTCCGGTCGACAAACCGCATCGGCCTGCTTCTGGCGTTTCGGATCGATCGCCACGCTGACAAAGACGCCGTCGGGATCCGATGTCCGGATCGGATCCGCCACGCCGCTGTAGGTGTATGACCCTCTGACCAGAAACGTCCCGTCGGCGCACCGGAAGGCCAGAAACTCGTCGGTCGACGCGGGCGTGGTCCATCGCGTGGCGGCGGTGCCTTGACGATGTTCGGTGTGGACCGCCGCGAGGACGTAGTCCTTGCCCTCGGGCACGAAGGCGAACCCGACGTTGACGGCGCTGACCTCGCGGTCGCTCGCCTCCGTGACGACCCAGAAGTCTACGCTCGATTGGACCGCCAAGAGGCTTGCGAGCAGCAGGGCGATGATCATGCGCACACACCACCACAACGCAGGTCCGCACGCCAGCGTTGAAACGATCCGACGACCCGGTCTGCCATCGACAGGCCGACCGTGGTCTCTCCGATGTCAGGGCCAATGCACGATCTGCAGGAATGTGCGGAATTCTGCATGACCGGCCTAACCGAATTCACCGGCTTCTGCAGTCAATGCCTGGCCGAAATCACCGGGAGTTGGTCGGTGACTGCAAAGCCTGCAAATCGCTTGGCATCCACCCGCTCAGCAACCACCAGACGATCCCCGCGACCGCCGCCAGATGGATCAGGATGACAAGCCCCAGCTCGGTCCGGAATGGTTCCTTGCGCGTCTTGTGACGCAACAGGTGCTGACCTAGCCACGCGCCGAAACCGCCAAACAGGGCCGCCGTCAGCAGCGTCGCCTCGGGCGTGCGTCGGTGACCGGCCTTAGCCGCCCGCTTGTCCTGCCAGAACCGCACGAAAGCATGCAGGTTGGCGAGGGCCAGACCGATCAGAAACAGATCGATCCGGCTCATCGGCATCAGTGCGCGAAGGCCTGGATCGGCTTCACATCCAGCGCGTCCGCCCGGATCGCGCCGATCCCCTGCGCCGCCGCGAGGGCGCCGGCCGCCGTTGTATAGTAGGGGATCTTCGACATCAGGGCCGAGCGACGCAGGCTGAAGCTGTCCTGCAGCGACTGCTTGCCCTCGGTGGTGTTGATGACCAGCTGGACGTCGCCGTTCTTGATCGCATCGACGATGTTCGGGCGGCCTTCCAACACCTTCTTCACATAGCCGACCTTCAGCCCCTGGGCCTCCAGATAGGCGTGGGTGCCGCCGGTGGCGATGACCTCGAAGCCTTGGGCCAGCAGCAGTTTCACCGCCTCGACGATGAAAGGCTTGTCGTCGTCCTTGACCGAGACGAAGGCGCAGCCGGACGTCGGCAGGGTGGTGCCGCCGCCGATCTGGGACTTGGCGAAGGCGCGGGCGAAGGCGGGGGCCATGTCGGTCTCGCCCGGACGCTTGAAGTCCAGGCCCATGACCTCGCCGGTCGAACGCATTTCAGGGCCCAGAATGGTGTCGACCCCGGCGAAACGGGCGAACGGGAAGACCGCCTCCTTGACCGCGATATGGTCGTAGGGCTTGTCGGTCAGGCCGAAGGATTTCAGCGGCACGCCGGCCATGACCTTGGCGGCGATGGCGGCCACGGGCTGGCCGATGGTCTTGGCGACGAAGGGCGCCGTGCGGCTGGCGCGCGGGTTCACCTCCAGCACGAAGATACGCGGTTCTTCGCCGTGCGGCTCTTCGATGGCGAACTGGACGTTCATCAATCCGCGCACCTTCAGCGCCCGCGCCATGGCCTCGGTTTGGCGCTTCAGTTCGGCGACAGTTTCGGGCTTCAGCGACCACGGCGGCATCGAGCACGCACTGTCGCCCGAGTGGACGCCGGCTTCCTCGATGTGCTCGAGCACCCCGGCCACGAAGACCGTCTCGTCGTCGCACAGGGCGTCGACGTCCACCTCGGTGGCGCGGTTCAGATAGTGGTCGATCAGGACCGGATCGTCGCCCGAGACCTTCATCGCCTCGCCGACGTAGCGGTCCAGTCCCTCGCGGTCGTGGACGATCATCATCCCGCGTCCGCCCAGAACGTAGGAGGGGCGCAGCACGACCGGATAGCCGACGCGATCGGCCTCGCGCGCGGCCTCCTCGGCCGAGCGGGCCAGGCCGTTCGGCGGCTGCTTCAGGCCGATGTCGTTCAGCATCTGCTGGAACCGCTCGCGGTCCTCGGCCAGGTCGATGGAGTCCAGCGACGTGCCCAGGATCGGAATGCCGTCCTCGTGCAAGGCATGGGCCAGCTTCAGCGGCGTCTGGCCGCCGAACTGCACCACGACGCCGATCAGTTCGCCGGTCGACCGCTCGACCTCGATCAGCTCCAGCACGTCCTCGGCCGTCAACGGCTCGAAATACAGACGGTCGGAGGTGTCGTAGTCGGTTGAAACCGTCTCGGGGTTGCAGTTGACCATGATGCTCTCGACGCCGATGTCCGCAAACGCGAACGCCGCGTGGCAGCAGCAGTAATCGAACTCGATCCCTTGCCCGATCCGGTTCGGCCCGCCGCCCAGAATTACGGCCTTTTTCAATCCCGTAGGCTCGGATTCGCACACCGGGATCTGGCCCAGGGCGCCGGTCTCATAGGTCGAATACATGTAGGCGGTGGCCGAGGCGAACTCGGCCGCGCAGGTGTCGATCCGCTTGAAGACGGGACGGACGGCCAGGCTGCGGCGCGCGGCGCGGACGGCCTTCTCGGTCGAGCCGGTCAGTTGGGCCAGACGGGCGTCGGAGAATCCCTTGGACTTCAGCTTCCTGAACTCGGTCGGGTCGGTCGGCAGGCCCTGGACCCGGACATGACCCTCGGTGCGGACGATGTCGGCGATCTGGCGCAGGAACCACGGCTCGTAGGAACAGGCGGCGTTGACCTCCTCGACCGACAGGCCGTGGCGGAAGGCCTGGGCGATGACACGGATGCGGTCGGGCGTCGGCTGGCCCAGCGCCCGCACGACGGCGGCGCGGGCCGAGGCGTCGTCCTCGACGTCCACCGTGCCGTCGATCTCGATCTCATCGAAGCCCGACAGTCCGGTCTCGAGACCACGCAGGGCCTTCTGCATCGATTCCTGGAAGGTCCGGCCGATGGCCATGACCTCGCCGACCGACTTCATCGAGGTGCCGAGCAGGGGCTCGGAGCCCGGATATTTCTCGAAGGCGAAGCGGGGGATCTTGGTCACCACGTAATCGATCGACGGCTCGAAGCTGGCCGGCGTGACCTGGGTGATGTCGTTCTGCAATTCGTCCAGGGTGTAGCCGACGGCCAGACGGGCGGCGACCTTGGCGATGGGAAAGCCGGTGGCCTTGGAGGCCAGGGCGGAGGAGCGCGACACGCGCGGGTTCATCTCGATCACGACCATGCGGCCGTCGGCCGGATTGATCGCCCACTGCACGTTCGATCCGCCCGTCTCGACGCCGATCTCGCGCAGCACATTGATCGAGCCCGTGCGCATGCGCTGGTACTCTTTATCCGTCAGGGTCAGGGCCGGAGCGACCGTGATGCTGTCGCCCGTGTGCACCCCCATCGGATCCACGTTCTCGATGGAGCAGACGATGATGCAGTTGTCCGCCGTGTCGCGGACCACCTCCATCTCGTACTCCTTCCAGCCCAGCACCGATTCCTCGATCAGCACCTCGGTGGTCGGCGACAGGTCGAGGCCGCGCAGGACGATCTCCTCGAACTCCTCGCGGTTATAGGCGATGCCGCCCCCGGTGCCGGCGAGCGTGAACGAGGGGCGGATCACGGCGGGCAGGCCCACGAACTCCAGCCCGTCCAGCGCCTCTTCCATCGAATGCGCCGCCTTGGAGCGGGGGCTTTCCAGACCCAGCTTGTCCATGGCGTCGCGGAATTTCTGCCGGTCCTCGGCCTTGTCGATGACCTCGGCCTTGGCCCCGATCATCTCGACGCCGTACTTGGCCAGGGCGCCCGACGCATCCAGCGCCAGCGCCGTGTTCAGCGCCGTCTGCCCGCCCATGGTCGGAAGCAGCGCATCCGGCCGCTCCTTGGCGATGATCCGCTCGACGAACTCCGGCGTGATCGGCTCGATATAGGTCGCATCGGCCAGCCCCGGATCGGTCATGATCGTCGCGGGGTTGGAGTTCACCAGGATGACCCTATATCCCTCGGCCTTCAGCGCCTTGCACGCCTGAACGCCGGAGTAGTCGAACTCGCAAGCCTGACCGATCACGATCGGCCCCGCCCCGATGATCAGGATGGATTTGATGTCCGTACGTTTCGGCATCTCAGCCTCCTCTCAGTTCGTCACGACCGCGCATTCCCAGCCATCGTAGTCCAGCTGGAAGGCCGCGGCCCAGGATTGCATCATGGCGCTGACGGGGGCGAAGGACGCCTCGTCGACCGCCATGGTCGTTTCAAGAATGGTGGCGTCGTCCTGGCCCTTGGTCAGGAAACCGGCCCGCCGCGCGACCTCGTTGAGGTCATCGTGGTCCCCCTCGCCGTAGAAGAAGAACAAGGTATGGCGCGGCGTGATTCCCGTATCCCCATGGGTCATCAGGGCCGCGCGAACCGCGGCGTCCCGTTCCTCATGGTTGATCACATCGTCGTGCAGGGTCGTCTCTCGCGCGCGAACGCCGGCGACGCGTCTCGGCGGCCGGTGTCGTTCGGGTTGTCGGTTAAGCGGCCCGTTTAGAGACGGCGGCCCCGCTGAGCAAGCCGGGTCTGAGGTGACTCTCGCACAACACCTCTCCGCGTCATTGCGTCACGCCGGCCCCAGTCGCGACCGAAATATGGCAATTCAGTTGCAAGATTACGCGCTCTAGGGGCAAGATCAGGCACTTCCGCCAGCGCAACTGACGGATCCTGATTTCACGGAGTGACTGTCATGCTTTTTCGCAATCGGCTGCGGCAATCGTCGGCCATCGCGACCGGCCTGTTCGCTGCAATGATGTTCGCAGCCCCCGCCTTTGCCCAGAACGCGCCAGCTCCCGCTCAGGATCCCGACGACGAGGACGCCACCGAGGTCGAAGAGATCGTCGTCACGGGCTCGCGCATCCCGACCAATGAGTTCACCAGCGCCTCGCCGGTCCAGATCATCAGCGCGGAGCGCGGAGCCCAGCGCGGCCTGAGCGACACGGTTCAGCTGCTGCAGTCGTCGACCCTGGCGGCGGGCTCGGCCCAGGTGAACTCGACGATCTCCAGCGCCTTCGTCACGGACGGCGGCCCCGGTGCGGCGACGATCTCGCTGCGCGGCCTGGGCGCCAACCGCACGCTGGTCCTGCTGAACGGTCGTCGCGCCGGTCCGGCGGGTACGCGCGGCGGCGTGTCATCGTTCGACCTCAACGTCATCCCGCAGTCGTCGATCGACCGCATCGACATCCTGAAGGACGGCGCCTCGTCGATCTACGGTTCGGACGCCGTGGCCGGGGTCGTGAACCTGATCACCGAGCGCGCGCGCGACGGCGGCATCATGAATGTCTTCGCGACCGTGCCGATCGAGGGCGGCGGCGAGCAGTACAACGCCTCGCTGGCTTGGGGCAAAAACTTCGACCGCGGCTATCTGAACCTGTCGGCGGACTTCTATCGCCAGGAAAAACTGGCCGCCGGCGAGCGCGACTATCTGGTCTGCCGCAACCAGTATGTGTTCGAGCCGGGCACCCGTAACCGCGCCGACCGAATTGATCCACGCACCGGCGAGCCCCAGTGCACGGACCTGGCCTGGGGTCAGATCTACGTGTACGGCCCCGACTTCTCGGGCCGCGCCGGCCGGTTCCAGTTCGATTACGACGGCAACCTCGGCCAGTACATTCCGCGTCGCCCGACGAATCCGGCTGTCTCCGCCACCTATCCGACCGCGCCGACCGGGTTCTATATCGTCAACTACGACGACCCCTCGCGGGCCGTGGTCAACAACCTCAGCGAATACGCCCTGGAAGAGTCGATCGTCCCGGAAACGACCCGCTACACCGTCTTCGCCGAGGGCGCCTATGACATCGGCGGCGGAGTGGAGGCCTATGCCGAAGTCCTGCTGAACCGCCGCGAGAGCCGCACCGACAGCTATCGCCAGTTCTGGAACTACACCTATACCCGCGACTTCCTCGATCTCGTCTACGGCGGCGGCGGCGGGGACCCGGTGACGGGCTTCAGCGGTGCGAACCTGCTCAGCGCCACGCCCATCACCGACCACTTCGACCAGTCGCAGACGGTCGACTACACCCGGGTCGTCGGCGGCTTCCGCGGCGCTCTGAGTGGTTGGAGCTGGGATGTCTTCGCCCAGTACAGCCGCTCCGACGGCGAATACACGTCGGACGTGATCCTGCAGGACGCTGTGGATTCCACCAGCTTCAAGACGGTCTCGTGCGTCGGCACCACCCTGCCGGTCAGCGGCCGCCGCTGCATCGACGTCGACTTCACCCGTCCGGACTTCCTGGCCGGTCGCCTGACCGACGCCGAGAAGGCTTTCCTGTTCGATACGGAGACGGGCCAGACGATCTACGAACAGGTCTATCTGGAAGGGAACATCGGTGGCCAGATCATGGATCTGCCGGCCGGCCCGCTGGGCGCAGCCTTCGGGTTCCACGTCCGTCGCGACGAGATCGAGGACACCCCGGGCGCGGTGACCCTGGCGGACAACAGCTGGGGCCTGTCGGGCGCCGGCGTGACGGCGGGCACCGAGGAGACGAACGAGGCCTATGCCGAGTTGGCCATCCCGCTGCTGCGCGACCTGCCGTTCGTCCAGAGCCTGGCCCTGTCCGTTTCGGGCCGCTACACGGACACGAAGACCTCGGGCGACGCCTCGACCTACAAGGTCGGTCTGAACTGGGCCCTCAACGACGCGGTCCGCATCCGCGCCACGCATGGCACGTCGTTCCGCGCTCCGGCATTGTTCGAACTCTATCTGGCCGACCAGACCAGCTTCATCGGCCAGCGTAACATCGATCCCTGCTTGAACCTGGATCAGCGCGTGGCGGAAGGCACCCTGGCCGCGACCGATCCCCTGTACGTCAACTGCCGCAACCCGGCAGGTCCGGGCGGCGGCGTGCCCGGCAACTACAACGGCGGCGTGTCGTCCTCCGAAGTCGTCACGGGCGGTGGTTTGGGCGTGTTGAACCCGGAGACGTCCAAGGCGACGGTCGTCGGTGTGATCCTGACGCCGCCCGACAGCAACCTGAGCATCGCGGTCGACTATTTCGAGATCAAGATCGAGGACCAGGTCGACACCCTGTCGGCGGCCCAGATCCTGTCGGCTTGCTACACCTCGGAAAACTTCCCTGGCGACCCGCTGTGCCGTCAGTTCGACCGGACCGCGGCCCAGGGCATCACCCAGGTTCGCGCCAGCTTCCTGAACATCGCCGAGCAGAACAATCGTGGCCTGGACTTCACGGGCCGGTGGTATCACGACTTCGACTTCGGCACCGTGACCCTGGACACTCAGACGACCTGGACGTTCGAAACCAATGAGGCGACCTTCGCCGACTTCGGCACCGACTTCCTGGGCGACGTGGGCAGCCCGGAACTGGTCGGGAACGTGAATGTCAGCATCGAACGCGGCCCGTGGACGGCGTTCTGGGGCTTCGACTGGATCGGCAACCAGGACAACCGGCCCGATCGCGTGCGTAACGGTCAGTCGAACTTCCAGGTCATCGACGGCCGCACGACCGAGATCAAGGCCTACGCCGAGTTCACCGGCTTCCACAGCCTGTCGCTGTCCTACAAGGCGGAAGGCTGGACCCTGTCGGGTGGTCTGGCGAACCTGTTCGACGAACTGCCGCCCGCAGCGTCGTCGACGGCGATCGGCACGACCGGCAACTCGATCCTGTCGTCGCAGTACACCGAAGCCTACTACGGCCGCCGCGCCTTCCTGCGGATGTCGAAGTCGTTCTGATCCGCATCAGACTGGCTTATGAAACGAGGGCGGCGGAACGATCCGCCGCCCTTTTTCGTCCGCGTCGCTTTCAAGGAACGCCATGGCCATCATCAAGGGCATGACCGACACTCTGGACGTCGAGGTCGCGCGGTTCAGCCAGGCCCGGCTGAAGCAGCCCGTGCTCGTCAACAGCATCCCCAAGGGCGGGACCCATCTGTTGCGCAACGTGATGCGGATGTTCGTCCCGGTCGACCAGCACCACGACCGGGACTTCGTGCAGATCCCCAACATGCACCAACACCTGGACGCCTTCGATCCAAACGCCCCCAGGTTGGCGGCAGCGCATCTGCTGTTCAGCGACCAGTCCCTGGCCAACATCCGGTTCGCCAGACACATCCTGCTGGTGCGCGATCCCTATGACTGGGTGCTGGCGCGGGCCCGATTCTTCGTTTCGGACGAGTTCGAGCAGGACAACATCCAGCACTTGAAGACGCCTGGTCTGTTCTCCGCCGAGGCGTTGCTGAACATGATGATCTTCGGCGTGCACCAGAAGTCGCCGGCCCTGATCGACATCTACACCCACAATGCGGCCGCCTGGCTGGGGACCGGCGTGCATCTAATCCGCTACGAGGACCTTGTCGCCGCTGTGCGCGATATCGAGGCGCCGCAGAGCGAGGCCCTGATCGCCGGCTTGCTGGCCGCCGCCAACATCGACCGTCCAGACGATTGGCGAGACCGGGTCCTCGCCGGAGCCGACCGCAAGAAGAGCCGCACCGCCCGCGAGAACCTGAAGCTGCCCGAGGGGCTGGTCTTTCCCGATGTGCTGCCGGACGTCCAGAAGGCTCTAGTGGACTTCCACGCGCCCGGCCTGCGAGCGCTGCTCGGCTACGCCTGAGGGCCGTCAGGCCCGTTCGGCGATCCAGGCAGGCAAGGCTGCGATCGTGTCAAGGAGGCCGAAACGCGGGTGATCGACGGGCGGCTCCGCGATCTCGTGCGCCCAGGTGACGTGGTAGGGGATGTGGACGGCGAAGGCGCCGGCCTCGATGGCCGGGATGACGTCCGACTTGACCGAGTTGCCGGCCATGACGGCCTCCTCGGCGCCCGTGCCGTGGCGGGCGAAGACGCGGTCGTAGGTTCCGCGATCCTTCTCCGAGACGATCTCGACGGCCGCGAACAGGTCGCCGAGACCCGAGGCGGCGACCTTCCGCTCCTGATCCATCAGGTCGCCCTTGGTGATCAGGACCAGACGGAATTTCTCCGACAGGGCGGCCAGGGCCTCGTCGACGCCGGGCAGGGTCTCGACGGGATGAGCCAGCATATCGCGGCCGGCGGCCAGGATCTCGCGCACGACCTCCGGCGGGGCGCCGCCGTCACACAGTTCCATCGCAGTCTCGATCATCGACAGGGTGAATCCCTTCACCCCATAGCCGTAGAGGCGAAGGTTGCGCCGCTCGGTGTCCGCCATCCGCGCTTCGATGGTCGCCTCGTCGCCGTGATCGGCCAGAAGGTCTACGAACCGCGCATGGGTCAGGCGGAAGATGGTCTCGTTGTGCCAAAGGGTGTCGTCGGCATCGAGCCCGACGGTGGTGATGGTCATGGGAGGCGTCCGGTTGAGCGCCCACCTCCTCGCTTGCGTCGATCCCGGGGTCAACGATCGTGTTGCAGGGGCCCTGCAGACTCGCCATTCAGGCGAGATGGACAGGATGCAAGACGAAGGCTCGGCGGTGGTCATCGGCGCGTCCGGCGGCGTCGGCGCGGCGCTGGCGCAGGCTCTCGAGGGCTCGGGGCGGTTTGCCGAGGTTCATCGCTTCGCCCGTTCGTTTTCAGGTAAAGCGCATCTCGACCTGGAGGACGAAGCCAGTATCCGCGCCGCTGCCTCGCGTGTCGCCGAGGGGCCTGCCGCCACAGTGGTGATCGTCGCGACAGGCGTGCTCCACAGTGGTCGCCAGCCTGAGCGTTCCTACAAGGCGCTGGAGGCCGAACATCTTCTGCGGGACTATCGGGTCAACACGGTCGGTCCCGCGATGGTCGCCAAACATTTCCTTGCGGGGATGCCAAGGGATCGAAGGGCGGTCTTCGCCGCCTTGTCGGCGCGTGTCGGATCGATCAGCGACAACAGACTGGGCGGTTGGCACAGCTACCGCTCGTCGAAGGCCGGACTGAACATGGTGATTCGCAACCTGGCCATCGAACTGGCCCGATCCCATCCGCAGATGATCGTCACCGGGCTGCATCCGGGCACGGTGCGGACGGGATTGAGCGAACCCTTTCAGAAGGGCGTTCCGCCCGAGAAACTCTTCACGCCGACCCAGTCGGCCGCCCAATTGATGACTGTGATCGAAAGTCTGACGCCCGGCGACAGCGGAGGCGTTTTCGCCTGGGACGGCGCGCGCATTCCGGCATAGCGTTGCGTCATGAGCCAGACCGAAACCATCCCCCTCGAAGCCCAGCACAGCGGACGCAAGCTCGGCTGGGGCCTGGCGGCGCTCGTCGTGGCCGGCAACATGATCGGCTCGGGCGTCTATCTGGCGCCTGTGGCCCTGGCGTCGACAGGATCGTCCAGCCTGATCGGATGGCTGGTCTGCGGGGCGGGCGCCATGGTCCTGGCGGCGGTGTTCGCGGGCCTGGGGCGGTCCCAGCCGGACGCGGACGGGCTGACGGACTTCACGCGCCGGGGGCTGGGCCGGTTCATCGGCTATCAGACGGCCATCGCCTACTGGGGCGTCTGCCTAACGGGGAACGTCGCGGTGGCCCTGGCTGGCACCGGCTATCTGGCCTTCTTCTTCCCGGCCCTGGCCCAGCCCGGTCCGGCCGCCCTGTGCAATCTGCTGCTGATCGGAGCGACGACGGCGGCCTATGCGGCGGGGGCGCGGGTGGCCGCGCGGTTGGGCGCGGCGACCCTGATCATCGGACTTCTGCCCTTGCTGCTCGCCATCGTGGCCGGCGCCCTCGCCTTCAGCCCGCAGACCTTCTCCGCGTCGTGGAGCCCGGAAGGTCTGCCGCTGGCCCGGAGCGTGCCCGCCTCGCTGGTGGTCATCTTCTGGTCCTTCCTGGGGCTGGAGAGCGCGGCGGCCCTGTCGCGTCTGGTGCGCAATCCGGCGCAGGACGTGGGGCGGGCCAGCGTCGCGGGCGTCGGTCTGGCGCTGGTCGTCTACGTCGCCGCCAGCGTGGCGGTGTTCGGCGTCATCCCGGCTGGAGAGCTCGCGTCCTCGACCAGCCCGTTCGCCGATCTGGCGGCGCGGGTCTTCGGCGCCTCGGTCGCCGGCCTCGTCGCGGCCTGCGCGGTGGTCAAGGCGGTCGGCACCATCGCCGGCTGGACCATCCTGGGCGGCGAGACGGCGCGAAGTGCGGCCGAGCAGGGCTATCTGCCGCGCTGGTTCGGCTCGGCGGAGACGCCGGGCCGGCTGCCGCTGGCCAACCCCCTGATCAACGGAGCGATCATGGCCGGACTGGTGGTCATGACCTCCCAGCCGACGCTGGCGGGCCAGTTCGGTCTGCTGATCGGGGCCTGCACCGTCCTCACCGTCTGCCTCTACGCCCTGTGCTGCATCAGCCTGTTCCGGGCCAGCCGGGCGCCGGGGTGGAGGATTCTGTCGGTCGTGGGGCTGGTCTTTTCGGTCGGCGCCGTCGCGGCGGCCGCGCCGGGGAACATCGTGCCGGCCATCTTGCTGTTCGTCGTGGCCTCGGTCGGGTGGCTGTTCGTGCGGAGCAAGGCAGGCGGTCGCGTTGACCCCGGCTCGGCATCCCTTTAGTCACGCGGCCGTTTGTTCGCCGGGATTCGGTGTAAGGGGACGGCCATGACCGCACAGCTTCTTCCCGGCGCCACCGGCGTTCTTGCCCTCGCCGACGGCACGATCTTCCAGGGTATCGGGGTCGGGGCGACCGGCTCGGCGCTGGGCGAGGTGGTCTTCAACACGGCCATGACCGGGTATCAGGAGATCCTGACCGACCCCTCGTACATGAGCCAGATCCTGGCCTTCACCTTCCCGCACGTCGGCAACGTCGGCACAAACGTGGAAGACATCGAGCAGATGGGCGGCGGATCCGATACTTCGGCGCGGGGCGCGATCTTCCGCGACCTGCCGACCGATCCGGCCAACTATCGGTCCGACTCGACCTTCGACGCCTGGATGAAGCGGCGTGGCGTGGTCGGTCTGGCAGGCATCGACACCCGCGCCTTGACCCAGCGCATTCGCGACCACGGCGCGCCCCACGCGGTCATCGCCCACAATCCGGACGGCCAGTTCGACCTGGAGGCTCTGGTCGCCCAGGCGCGGGTCTGGACCGGTCTGGAAGGCCTCGACCTCGCCAAGCCCGCCTCGACCCTGCAGGCGTTCGAGTGGGACGAGGGTCTGTGGGCCTGGCCGGAAGGTCACCCGAAGACCGAGGGCCGCAAGACCGTCGTGGTCGTCGACTATGGCGTGAAGCGGAACATCCTGCGGGCCCTGGCTTCCACCGGCGCGAAGATCACCGTGGTGCCTGCGACGACGACCGCCGAGGAAATCCTGTCCCGCTCGCCTGACGGCGTGGTCCTGTCCAACGGCCCGGGCGATCCGGCGGCGACGGGCGAGTATGCGGTGCCCGAGATCAGGAAGCTGGTGGAGAGCGGCAAGCCGGTCTTCGGCATCTGCCTCGGCCACCAGATGCTGGCCCTGGCGCTTGGGGCCAAGACCGTGAAGATGGATCAGGGCCACCACGGCGCCAACCATCCGGTCAAGGATCTGACGACCGGCAAGGTCGAGATCGTCTCGATGAACCACGGCTTCACGGTCGATCGCGACAGTCTGCCCGACGCGGTCGAGGAGACCCACGTCAGCCTGTTCGACGGCACCAACTGCGGCATCAAGCTGAAGGACCGCCCGGTGTTCAGCGTACAGCACCATCCCGAGGCCTCGCCCGGGCCGACCGACAGCCTGTATCTGTTCGATCGCTTCAGCGACCTGATGAAGGTCTGACATGAGCGGTTCGGCGGCGTCATCGGCCTATCTGGGCTGGCTGGGCGCCGCACTGGCCGCCCGCGTCGACGACGCCGGGTCCGGGTCCGAGGGCGGGTCCATCGACGCCGTGCTGGGCTACGCCACCGGCTATGACGCCCACGACATCGCCCCCTTCGTGCGGTCGCTGAGGGCCGTGTTCGACGGCGAGATCGCCCTGGTGGTCGACGATCGCAACGACATCCGCGCCCTCTTCGACCTGCACCGGGTCCGGCTGTTGACGCCGGCGAAGATCGACGGGTGGGAGCCTCACGCCGTCATGGCCCGGTTCGCGGCCTTCGATCGCCATCTGTCGGGCCGGACCGATATCCGCAGCGTCCTGATCACCGACGTGCGCGACGTGCTCTTCCAGAAGTCGCCCTTCGCGCCGCAGCCGACGGGGCTGGAGGCCTTCGTCGAGGGCGACCGGCTGGGCGACCACGCCTTCAACATGAAATACCTGCGCGCCCTGATCGGCGAGGCGATGGCCGAGGCCTTGGCGACCGCGCCGTCCGTCTGCGTCGGCACGGTGATGGGCCCGCGCGCCGAGATCATCCGCTTCTGCCGCTTGGTCCTGATGCTGGCTGCCATTCCGCGTTCGGAGTTCGGCGGGGCGTTCGGGGCCGATCAGGCGGCCTGCAACATCGCGATCCACATGGGGCTGCTGAAGGCTGAGGTAAACGACAACTACGGCCGGGTCGCCACCATCGGCCTGACGCCTGGCGAGACCCTGGGCCTGAAGGATGGGCAGGTGGTCAACCCAGACGGCACGATCAGCGCCATCGTCCACCAGCATGACCGCCATCCGCAGCTGGCCGAGGCGATGCACCAGCGTTGGGGCGAGGGCCTAGAGGTTCGCGAACGGGTCCGACCCAAGAGCGCGGCCGAGCGTCGGCGCAAGATGCGCGACTCGTTCATGCGCCGCCTGCCGGAGCTGCGCTGACGCTATTCGGATCCGTCGAAGTGATCTTTTATCTTCGACAGGACCTCGATTTCTAAGGCCAGGTCGCTGGCTTAGGGCAAGGGCGCGAAGCTGCGTTCTTCGCGCAGAGCACAAGCCTTCTGCACCGCGACCGGGGCCGCATGCAGCCAGTAATCGGCGTCCTCTGGCCGATGCGCCCTCTTGCGTTCGAGGCCGCGCAGGCGACGTTGAGCCGCATTGGCGAGCAGGCGCGCGTGCAAAGCGCGCGGCGTCAGGTCGTGAGCGGTAGGAGCGTAGGGCGTGGCGACGGGATCGGGTCCAATGGGCTCGATCGCCGGCTGGGTTATGGCGATGAACATGGGAACGGCTCTGGCTGGGAACTGAGATCGGCTCTTCTGCGCCGGAGTAACAGTGGATTAACCCTGTCGTCTGTGGATAGTTCCGCAATCCGACCGAAAAATGTCCATACAATACATGAGCTTATAGCCGCGCTTTCGCCCGATTGGTTAATGACTGGTTAATGGCGCCGCTCGCCGTCGGGGCGAGGTATACAGGAGAGGTGCGTTTCGATGACCGCTTCCTCGATGAACTGAAGGCCCGCCTTCGCCCGTCCGACGTCATCGGGCGGTCCGTCAAGCTGAAGAAACAGGGTCGCGAATGGGTGGGCTTGAGCCCCTTCTCCAAGGAAAAGTCGCCGTCCTTTTTCGTCAACGACGACAAGGGCTTCTTCCACGACTTCAGCTCGGGCAAGCACGGCGACGTCATCTCCTTCCTGCAGGAGACGGAGCGGCTGAGCTTCCCGGAAGCCGTCGCGCGGCTGGCCGCCGAAGCTGGGATGCAGATGCCGGCCGAGGATCCGCAGGCGGCCGAGCGGGAGGCGAAGAAGCAGGGCCTTTCGGACTGGATGGACCTTACGCAGAAATGGTTCGCGGCGAACCTTCGACGCTCGGTCGGCAAGGCGGCGCGCGACTACCTGGAACGACGCGGCCTGCCCGAGGATCAGTGGGAGCGGTTCGGTCTGGGCTACGCGCCCAACGATCGCGAGGGGTTGAAGGCGGCCCTGGTCCAGCGCGGCGCAAAACCAGGCGATCTGATCGAGATGGGGATGCTGATCGCGCCGGAGGGCGGAGGGGCCCCCTACGACCGGTTCCGCGACCGGCTGATGTTCCCGATCCTGGATGCGCGTGGGCGACTGGTCAGCTTTGGCGGCCGCGCCATGAACCCCGACGACCGGGCCAAATATCTGAATGGTCCGGAGAGCCCGCTCTTCCACAAGGGCTCGACCCTGTACGGCCTGCCCGAGGCGCGGCGCATCCTCGGGGCCGAGTCCAAATCGACCCAGGCGATCATCGTCGTCGAGGGATATATGGACGTCATCGCCTGCCAGCGCGCGGGCCTGCCGGCCGTGGCGCCTATGGGTACGGCGCTGACCGAGGAGCAGATGGCCCTGCTGTGGCGGGTCTCGTCCGAGCCGATCCTGTGTTTTGACGGGGACGGGGCGGGGCAGAGGGCGGCCTATCGCGCCATCGAACGCGCCCTGCCGCTGCTCAAGCCCGGCCGGTCGTTCCGCTTCGCCCTCTTGGAAGGCGGGCAGGATCCGGACGACATCCTGAGGGACAAGGGCGCCCCGGCCCTGCGTCAGGCGATGCAGGAGACACGCACCTTCGCCGAGGTCCTGTTCCGCCGCGAGGCCGAGGCCGAGCCGTTGGATACGCCCGAGCGGAAGGCGGGGCTGAAGGGGCGGCTGCGCACGGCTGCGGCGGCTATTCAGGACAAGGATCTGGCCGAGCAGTATCGCCGCGACCTGTTCGACCGCTTCGACGCCCTGTTCCCGGGCCGTGCCGCGCCACAGCAGCGGCTCCAGCAGGGCGGCGGACGCTGGCGGCCAGGACCGCCGCCGAAGCTGGGGCAGACCGCCGAGGGGGCCTCGGCCATGCAGGCGCTGAGCCGCTCGATCGAGCCGATCGCGGCGGCTCTCGCCCACGGCGCAATCGAGGACCCGGAGCGGATGGACGACCATCTGGAGGCCATCGCCAGTCACGGCTTTGGCGATCCGTCGCTGGACGGATTGGCGCAGGAGTTGGTGAGGCTCCGTTTCGGGGGCCAAACGCTTGACAGCGCGGCCCTGCGTCGCCATCTCGCGACTTCCGGACACGATGCTTTAGTGCGCGAGGTCGAGAAGGCGGCGGCAAAGTCCGGCGCGCCTTTCCTGGCCGCAAATGCGCCCCTCGCCGAAGCAAGGGTCCGGTGGTCGCAAGGCTTCGACGCCCTGACCCGCGTGGCGGGACTGGACGCGGCGCTGGCGTCAGCGAAGTCGGGGGCGGATCACGCTTTCGACGCATCCGCCTTCAGTCGTCTGAAGGCGGAGCGCGACGCCTTGCGACGAGCCATCAAGACCGGGACGATTTGGGACGATGGAGCGCGTTCGTAACGAACTCGGCCCCGGCGCGTTCTCTTTCGGAACGACTGTTGCAATTTTGCCGAGGGGCCGGCGGCGGCGACCTCGACGCGGAGAGTTTGACTGAATGACCGATACGCAGGAACAGCCCGAGACGACGACCGCTGACGGGCCGCTGCTCGACCTGACCGACGCCGGGGTCAAGAAGTTCATCAAGCAGGCCAAGGCGCGCGGCTATGTGACGATGGAGGAGCTGAACAAGGTCCTGCCGTCCGAAGAGGTCACCCCGGACGCCATCGAAGACACCCTGGCGATGCTGTCGGAGATGGGCGTCAATGTCGTCGAGGCCGAGGAAGACGCGGCCGAGAGCTCGGGCGGCGAAGTCGCCGAACGGGCCGAAACCTCGGTCACCGAGGGCGACGCCAAACCGACCTATGACCGCACCGACGACCCGGTGCGCATGTACCTGCGCGAGATGGGCTCGGTCGAACTGCTTTCCCGCGAGGGCGAGATCGCCATCGCCAAGCGGATTGAGGCCGGTCGCGACGCGATGATCTCGGGCCTGTGCGAAAGCGCCCTGACGTTCGAGGCCATCATGGTCTGGCGTGACGAACTGGCGAACAATCGCATCCTGCTGCGCGAGGTCATCGACCTGGACGCCACCTACGGCGTGCTGAACCCCTCGTCCCTGCCGCACAACCAGCCCCAGCCGCCCATCCCCGGCCAGCCGCTCCCGCCCAAGTCTGAGGACGAAGGCGCGGAATCCGAAGGTGAAAAGCCAGAAGGGGATGAGGAGGACGAGGATTTCGACGATGGCGGCGGGATGTCGATCTCGGCGCTGGAGGCGGAGCTGCGCGATGGGGTCATGGAGACCCTGGACGCGATCGCCGGCGACTTCGACGCCTTCCGCAAGCTGCAGGAGAAGCTGGTCGAAAGCCGGCTGAAGGGCGAGGAGCTGAACGCCAAGGACCGCAAGGCCTATGATGCACTGTCGGCGGCCATCTCTGGCCGGCTGAAGACGCTGAAGCTGAACAACAACCGTATCGAAGCCCTGGTCGAACAACTCTATGCCATCAACAAGCGGCTGATCGGTCTGGAAGGCCGCCTGCTGCGGATGGCCGACAGCTACGGCATCTCGCGCCCCGAGTTCCTCAAGGCCTATTTCACCAAGGAGCTGGACCCCAACTGGGCCGAGCAGGTGAAGGACATGGGTGTCCGCTGGACCAAATTCAGCGACGACCAGTCGACCCAGATCGCGACGATCCGCGGCGACGTCGCGGCCGTGGCGACCGAGGCCGGCCTGCCCATCGACGACTATCGCCGCATCGTCCAGACCGTCCAGAAGGGCGAGCGCGAGGCCCGTCAGGCCAAGAAGGAGATGGTCGAGGCCAACCTGCGCCTCGTGATCTCCATCGCCAAGAAGTACACCAACCGCGGCCTGCAGTTCCTGGACCTGATCCAGGAGGGCAACATCGGCCTGATGAAGGCGGTCGACAAGTTCGAGTACCGCCGCGGCTACAAGTTCTCGACCTACGCCACCTGGTGGATCCGCCAGGCGATCACCCGCTCGATCGCCGACCAGGCGCGCACCATCCGCATCCCGGTGCACATGATCGAGACGATCAACAAGATCGTCCGCACCAGCCGCCAGATGCTGCACGAGATCGGCCGCGAGCCGACCCCGGAAGAGCTGGCCGAAAAGCTGGCCATGCCGCTGGAGAAGGTCCGCAAGGTCCTGAAGATCGCCAAGGAGCCGATCAGCCTCGAGACGCCGATCGGCGACGAGGAAGATTCGCACCTGGGCGACTTCATCGAGGACAAGAACGCGATCCTGCCCATCGACGCGGCCATCCAGTCGAACCTGCGCGAGACCACCACCCGCGTGCTGGCGTCCCTGACGCCGCGCGAGGAGCGGGTCCTGCGCATGCGCTTCGGCATCGGCATGAACACCGACCACACGCTGGAAGAGGTCGGCCAGCAGTTCTCGGTGACGCGCGAGCGCATCCGTCAAATCGAGGCCAAGGCCCTGCGCAAGCTGAAGCACCCGTCGCGGTCGCGCAAGCTGCGGAGCTTCCTGGACAGCTAGGGCGTAGAGCTTAGGTCTTAGGTCTTAGGGCTTAGGATTTAAGGGCCGCTTCCGGCGACGGGGCGGCCCTTTTTTGCGGTCAATGCGCAAGCCTGCCCCGACCCAGGACTTCGTGGAGAATTCGGGGACGCCGAAACTGCAGAATGCGGGACAGGCGGGACGCCGATACGGCCGAATCTGACGTTCCGGTCTGCAATGACCGCCGTCATGGACCACTTCAGACTTCGCAAATATCGCGGCCCCGAGACCTGGGCCAAGGTGCGGGAGGCCTATCTGGCGGGCGAACCGGCGCCCTCGGTCGCCCAGCGCTTCGACGTCAGCCTGTGCAATCTCAGGAAGAAGACCAGCCGCGAGGGCTGGACCCGCCACGCCATGGCGCGTCGTTATGACCTCAAGCCGGTGCGCGGCGCGCCCGCCGGTCCGCCGCCGGCCATCGGCCCGTTGCCAGAAGCCCTGAACCTGCCGTTCGAAGTGAACGAGCGGCCGGTGAGGGTTTCCCAAGCCGTCGAACGCGCTGCCGCCCGCGCGGCCTGGCTGATCTCCGAGGGGAGGGCGTCGGAAGCGGAGATCCTGCTTCGCGCGGCGAGGAACCTGTCGGATCTCTCGCTCCGACACATGGGCATTCGGTGAGCCTGAGGTCGCCCGCTTGGCGGAGAGTGTCGCGCTTGGGCGGGGAGTAGACATTCGGTGCGGTCGTCAATCCGCTTTCAAATCCCCTTCAGCGGCCGATAACTCTGCTTCGACCCAGGTTGCGCGGGCTTTCTGTTGTGCGATCGACAGATCGACCCGCCGCCTCTCCACACGATCCAGCCCGGAACCGTAGGTTTCCAGATCAGCGATGTTGGTCTTGAGGACGACCAGCAGACTGGCCAACTGCTTCAGACGGACCGCGCCCGGAAGTTCGTCCCATAGACCGGATCGAAGGCGAAAAGGATCCAGTCCCAGTCCGGCAGCGCGATCCAGATCGCAAATCCAGTTATCGAGCGCTTCAACGCCATTAGCGGTCAAAGTCAGACTGCTCCCCTTGCGCGCGGACATCTGCGCCTCACCGTGGATGAGCCCGTGAGCCGTAAGCCTTCGTATCGCCGGGTAGACGGCGCCTGAACTGCCGCTCCATTCCACCGACGGCGAACCGAGGAAGGCCTTTCGGACCTTGAAAGCGGTCTCGGCTCCCCGGTGGTGGATCTCCGACAGGATTGCGCCTTCCAGTTCGGTCAGTGTGGCTGAGCCTCGCGGACCTTTCGAAACATTCATTCGCGCCACGCACTCCATATAGTGCTAATCGCACTATAACCCGCGATTGGAATATCGATGTCGCTCTTTGCCTTGCATTCCTCGACCAACGCCAGTGGGCGCTTCCTGAGCCGACGTCGCTTCATTCTTGCCGCAGGTGTCGCGCCATTGGCGATCGCCGCGCTCCCCGCAGGGGTCCTGGCAAAGGCGCCCGGCGGTTCCTGGGGCATCGACTTGGCCAACCTGAGCCAGACAATCTCTCCGGGCGACGCCTTCTTTGACTACGTCAATGAAGGTTGGCTTCGCACGGCGGTCAGTCCCCCAGGCTATGCCGAGTACGGCGAAATCAACGCCATGTATCTGCGCACCGAGGCCTGGACGAATGCGGTTGTTCAGAGTGGACGAGTGGGCGGGACCGGCGTCGCCGATCCGAAGCTTGGCGCGCTGTACGCCAGCTTCATGGACACCGACGCCATCGAGCGCAGAGCGACCGCGCCGATCCGGGCGGACATCGGCGCGATCCTGACCATCCCGGACCACGCCGGCGTGGCGAGGTGGATGGCCAGGCCCGTCTCCCATGCGATCGTCGGAAACTATGTTTTCCCGGACGAGACTAACACTCGCCGCACGCTCCTGCATCTCGATCAGCAGACCCTGGGCTCGCGTATTCTCGGCCTGCCGTCACGTGTGCATTACGAGGATCAGGGTGGCGAATACCCCGCGCTTCGTATCGCCTATCGCGATCACATCGTCAGAATGCTGGAACTCGCCGGGGTCGCCGACGCAAACACGGCCCAAGCCGATGCGGTCGTCGCGCTTGAAGCCAGCCTGGCGGCCGCTATGTGGACTGCGGAGCAGCTTCGCGACCGTCGGCTGAACTACCATCTGATGAGCCGCGCAGACCTTCTGGCGTATGCTCCCGGGTTCGATTGGAACGCCTATCTCGAGGCTGCGGGTTTCGGCGACGTGGAAGAGATCGTCCTCAATACCGATACCGCCATTCAGGCCAGCGCTGCGATCTTCGCCGAAACCCCGGTCGAGACCTGGCGCACCTATCTCGCCTTCCACTGGATCCAGAACCTCGCCTATCTGCTGAACGCGGAAATCCAGGAGACCAGTTTCGCCTTTTACGGTCGAAGGCTCGCCAGGCAGGAGACCCAGAGAAGCCGGGAGGCGCGTGGCATCGGTTTCGTGAACCGCAACCTGCCGGACCTCATCGGCAAGGCCTACGTCGCCGAACATTTCTCGGCCACGCACCGCGACCGGATCGAAGCCATGGCTGTCCTGCTCAAACGCGCCTTCGCAGCCCGGATCGCCCACGCCGACTGGCTGGATGACGTCACCCGGTCGGTCGCCCTGTCCAAGATCGAAAAGATGGGTCTGAAGCTGGGCTATCCCGACACGCTCAGGGACTATGCGGAGGTCGATCTCCGACCCGATGATGCAATCGGAAATCTGCACAGTCTCAACGCGGCGAAGGCCGCACAGGATCGGCTCCAGCTGGACGATCGGCAGCATCCCTGGCCCTGGCACCTGGCGCCCCACGCCGTCGACGGAAGTTACAGTCCACAGTTCAACGCCGTGACCTTTCCCGCAGGCATCCTGCAGGCGCCGGCCTTCAGCCTGACGGCGGACGCCGCCGTCAACTTCGGCGCGATCGGCGCTGTCCTCGGGCACGAGATGGCGCATGGCTTCGACGATCAGGGCTCGCGGTTCGATGACGAGGGAAACATGCGGGACTGGTGGTCGCCGGACAGTCGCGCGGCGTTCGAGGCAAGGGCCGAGAGGTTGGTGGCGCAATACGACGGCTACGAACCTCTACCCGGGGTCAACCTGGGCGGACAGCGGTCGCTTGGGGAAAACCTCGCGGATCTGGTCGGCGTGACCCTGGCGCTCGATGCGTTCAGGCTGCACGCAGGAGAGACCGGGATGGACATGAACGCCCACTTCGACGGCTTTACAGCCGAACAGCGGTTCTTCCTGGGTTGGGCTCAGTTCTGGCGCACACTGACGACCGAGGAGGCTCTGCGCCGCCAATCCCAGAGCGCCTATCATTCGCCGGCGCGGTATCGGGTCAACGGCGTCGTTCGCAACATAGACGCTTGGTACGAAGCGTTCGATGTCGGGCCGGACGCGGCTCTGTATCTAGCGCCGGACGAAAGAGTAGCGATTTGGTAGGGTCCCGGAGTCCGGGATCGGATCTTCACGTCTGGTCGAAGGCGGACGCGCCGAACGTCTCGGATGAGGCGACCTCCGTTGAACAGCGACTGGCCCCTAACTCTGACTGGCTCAACGCGCGGTCTTCGTAGCGGACCACCTCGCCCACGCCACCGCGCCGACAGACGCCGCAATGAGCGCTGCGAAAATCCAATCCCACGGTCCATCCACCAGAAGGGCGCCGACGAGGCCGGTCAGGCTGAGGACGCCGAGGATCAACGGCCAGCGGAAGATCGTCCAGAGACTTCGTTGTTGGCTACAGCTCGCGACGCGGTCGCTCGTTTGAGCCGCAGGGTTGCGCTTCGTCATGCGCGCTTCTTCTTCTTGCCGAGCCACAGGTAGAGGCCCGAACCCAGGATCACGATCGTCGCGAGGTCCAGCAGGGCCCAGAGGATCTTCAGGGCCAGTCCGCCGTAGTCGCCGAAGTGGAGGGGCTGGGAGAGGCTGAGGGTCTTCACGTACCAGGGCATGGAGGCGACGGCGGCCAGCTCTCCGGTGCGGATGTCGATCAGGGCGGGCGTGATCATGTGCGTCGTCAGCGGCGTGTCGCCGTGGAAGAAGACCGCATAGTGGTGGTCGGTCGTGTACGCCGTGCCGGGGAAGGCGACGAACTGGAGTTGCATGCCGGGCAGGGCCTGTTGTGCGCGCTCGACGGCGGCGGCGAGGGAGGCGCGCTCGGACAGGGGGGCGGGGCTTGAGTGGGCGGCGGCGAGCTCGGCCAGGGCGTCTTCCTTCCAGACCGCAAGGATCGGGGTGGCCAGGGTGTTGACGATGCCGGTCACCCCGACGACCAGGACCCAGGCGACGGTCACGACGCCCAGCAGGTTGTGCCAGTCGAGCCAGCGGGTGCGGGCGGCCTTCTCCAGACGGAGCGTCCCGAACGGAAGGCGACGCATGAAGGGGGCGTAGAGGACGACGCCGGACACCACGGCGACGACCAGCAAGAGGCCCATGAAGCCCAGGAACAGCATGCCCGGCAGACCGAGGAACATGTCGGTGTGAAGCTGGAGGATGAACTCCATCACCGGATGGCCGGCGACCAGGGGGGCGGCGTCGCCCGAGGTCTGGTCGATGGGCTGGAAATGATAGGCGGTCGAGCCGGGCGGGGCGGAGGTGACGTTCACCACCGGCCGGTCCTCGTCGAAGCTCATGAAGGCGGGGACGTCGCCGGGGTGGCGGGCGAGCGCGGTGTTCAGGACCTGATCGAGGTCGAGCTTCGGGCCGTCGGGGTTCGCCGCCTCCCAAGGCTCCTGGAGGAGGACCTCGTTGAGCTCATGGGAGAAGACCAGCGGCAGGCCCGTGACGCACAGCATCAGGAGGAAGAGCGTGGAGACCAGGCTCGACCATCTGTGCGTAAAGGACCAGGCGCGGATCGTCGACGGCTTCACCGGCTTCAGAACGCGGTGGAGACCGAGACGGACAGGGTGCGCGGGGCGCCGAGCGTCAGATAGTTGGCGCCCGGATAGCCGCCGACGGCGACCCACTGGTTCTCGTCGGCGATGTTCTCGACGCGGGCGCGGGCGGTGAGGTCGCGACCCCCGACGGTGAAGGCGTAGCGGACGCCGGCGTCGAACCGGGTCCAGCTTTCCAGCTGGACGGTGTTCAGGGCGTCGACCTCCTGCTCGCCGGTGTAGACAGCGCGGCCTTCCAGCGTGAGGCCGGACAGTTGCGGCACGTCCCACTCGACGTTGACGTTGCCCTGGATCTCGGGGGCGCCGATCGGCGTCTTGCCCTGCAGGGCGGCGGTGGCGGTGCGGGTCAGTTCGGCTTCGAGGACGGTCCAGCCGCCCAGAAGGCGCAGGCCCTCGCGCGGCTCGCCGAAGAAGGCGATCTCCAGGCCCTGGTTGCGCTGTTCGCCGTTGGCGCCGAAGCGGTTGTTCTCGATGAATGCGCTCTGCTGCGTGGTGCGGAACAGGCTGACCGAGCCGCCGAAACGACCCACGTCGTACTTCATGCCGACCTCGACCTGTTCGCCGACGTAGGGCTCCAGCACCTCGCCGGGGTTGGTGATCTGAACGCCGCCGGGGGTGTTGAGCGGGGCCGTCTGGCCGGGGATCAGGGCCTCGGCATAGTTGGCGTAGAGGGAAATCTCGGGGATCACCTTGTAGACGACGGCGAAGGCCGGGGTGATGGCGTCGCTCTGGTACTCGGTCAGGAGGGCGCCGGTGTTGTAGTCGAAGGCCTTGGTCTCGATCTCCTGATAGCGGGCGCCGAGCGTCACCAGCAGGCGGCCGTCCATGAAGCCGAGCATGTCGGCCAGCGCCAGGCTGCCGTAGTCGACGGCGCCCACTTCACGCGGCGACGACAGATCGCCGCCGACGAAGAAGTTCGGGACAGGCGGGGCCACGGTGACCGGGTTGTACAGGTCCGAGGCGAAGCCGGCGAAGTTGGAGAAGGCGTAGGCGTTCTTCTCGCGCGACCGGACCATGGAGGCCGAGGCGACGATGCGGTGGTTCACCGGGCCCGTGGCCAGCTCGGCGCGGACGCCGATGTCGCCGGACCAGACGCTGTCCTTGCGGTGGTTGTCGAAGCGGTAGGCCGAGGTGACGCCGTTCGGCTGGGCCGTGGGGTTGGCCAGGCGGTTGTTCTCCTCGCCTTCGCGCGCGCCGAGGGCGGCCCAGGCGGCGACGCTGTCGGTCAGGTCGAACTCGCCGCGGGCGACGCCGAACAGCTGTTCTTCGTCCGTATAGGTCCAGGGCTGGGCGAAGTTGGACGAGGCGTCGGGCGCGGCCGGGACGGCGCCAGTCGGGGTCACGGTCGGGCGCGGAGCGTCGATGCGCTGGTCCTGCCAGCCCAGGTCGGCCGAGAAGCGGGCGCGGTCGCCGCGACGGTCCAGGCCCAGGCCGACGACGTTCAGGGTGCGCGACTGGTCGTCCACCGCGCCCTCGCCGTCGCGACGGGCGACGTTGAAGCGGACGCCGTATTCGGCGTCGGCGCCGAAGCGGCGGGCGACATCGGCTGCGACGTAAGACTCACCGCCGCCTTCGAGACCGACGGTGGCGCGGGTCAGGGGAACGTCGCCCGCGCGCTTGGGGGTCAGGTTGATGCTGCCGCCGATGGCCGAGCCGCCGGGGGCCGCGCCGTTCAGGAAGGCGGTGGCGCCGTGGAAGACCTCGACCCGCTCCAGGAACTCCGAGGCCACGAACTGGCGCGGCAGGATGCCGTAGAGACCATTGTAGGTCATGTCGTCGGAATAGATCGGGAAGCCGCGCAGGATGTAGAGCTCCTGAAAGTTGCCGAAGCCCTTGGAGACGCGGACGGCCGGATCGTTCTGGAGCACGTCGGCGACGCTGCGGGCCTGCTGGTTGCGGGCCAGGTCTTCCGTGTAGGCGGTGACGGCGAAAGGGGTGTCGAGCTGGCCGAGCGTCCCGAACAGGCCGACGCGGGCCCCGCGTGCGACCTGACCGCCGGCATAGGGGGCGGAGATGCGGACCTGAGAGCCCGTGACCACGACCTCGTCCAGCTGATCAGCCTCCTGTTGCGTCTGGGCCTGCGCGACGGCGGCGATCACGAAGAAGACGGTGGTGGAGAGGACGAGCGTACGGACCATGGACAACGACACATGTGAATGAGAATGCGTCGCATATAGGTTTGTGCAGATGCGAACAAGCGTCGCTTTTGTCGCGGCCGATCGCAGACAGGCGTGAGAACGGCCCCGCCGAGGCCGGGGGCGCCGCTTCGCCGATCAGGCGGGGGACCCGATCAGGCCGGCACGCGTCGACGCTGAACCCCCAGGGCCGCGCCGCTCGCCAGGATGATGCCGAACAGGATCATCGCCCACTCGGACAGGGTTGGGACGGCGGCGGGCGTGGCTATGACCCGAGTCACCACCGTGGGATCTGTCGTGGTTGCGGTGCTGCTCGCCGGATCGGGGCCGGCGCTGCTGCAGGTACCGGGTGCGGCGCCGCCGCCTCGTCCGTAGCAGACGTAGTTGCCGCGCGCTTCCACGCCATTGGTCCGCATCTCGACATAGGACAGGCGCGAGTTCGGATCCGTCGGCGTAGAGGTCGTATAGGGAGGGCCCGGCGTGCGCTCCACCAACAGGTCGTAGCTGACGGGCGTGCCGGTCGCATCCGTCCCAAAGCTGCCGAGGAGAATGGCGGCGCCGCCGGAGGGGCCGGTGGTCGTCCGGACCCCGTCACTCAGGGAATAGGCGGTGATGGCCGCCCTTCGGTCGGCGGCGGGGAGGTTGGCCGCGAGCGGCGCAGCGAAGGTCAATGTGACGATCGCGCGCTGGCCGGTCGTGTAGGTGGCGCATTCTCCGACGGTGCAGGCGCCATTGGCGTTGGTGATCGCCTGATAGAAAGCCGAGGAGAAGGTGTAGGTCGTCTCCTGGGCAATGGCCTGGTTGGCTACGCCGCAGGTGAGGGCGGCCACTGCGATGGCAGCGAAACGGCGCAGGCGAGAGCGCCCAGTGCGCGCCGACAGAACGCGATGGATACGAAGCACGAATTCCCCCCGGTCAATGAAAGTTTACGGACGCCAGCCTCCGAGCGGGCGGGTAAACCACAATCTGGAGCCCAGGGTAGTCAGCCAGCCTGCCTTGTGCGTCCCAAGGTTGGGACGCCGATGCTCTTGACTTCCGGCCGGTTCCCCAGGCTGGCGGACAGCCGGTCTCAGGCCGCCTGGGACTGAGCCTCGACCGCCGGCTTTTCCATCCGCTCGATCAGCCCGGCCAGGGGCAGGGGACGGGCGATTAGATAGCCCTGGGCGGTGTCGCAGCCCATGCCGCGCAGCAGGGCCAGGGCGGTCGGCGTCTCGACGCCTTCGGCCGTGATGGTCATGCCCAGGCTGTGGGCCAGGTCGATGGTCGACTTGACCAGAAGCGCGTCCTTGGCGCTCTCGTCCAGGCTCATGACGAAGGCCTTGTCGATCTTGAGTTCGTCGGCTTTGATCCGCTTGAGATAGGCCAGGGACGACAAGCCTGAACCGTAGTCGTCGATCGACACCGCGATCCCCGCCGCCGAGAACCGCTCGATGATGCCGAGCGCCACTTCCGGATTGTCGATGACCGCCGTCTCGGTGATCTCGAAGCACAGGTCCGCGTCCGAGGCGGCGACGGCCTGAAGGGCGAAGTCGGCGAAGCCTTCGTCGGAGAGCAGACGGCCCGAGATGTTCACGGACATCGTCACCCTGTGCCCGGCCTCGGCCAGGACCTTCTGGTCGGCGATCGACTGGCGCACCGCCCATTCGGTCAGAGCGCGGATCTGGCCGGTCTCCTCGGCCATGGTGATGAAGAGGTCTGGGGACACGAAGCCGCGGCGCGGGTGGTTCCACCGCATCAGGGCCTCGACCCCGGTGATGGCGTCGGCGCGCAGGTCGTATTTCGGCTGATAGGCCATCCAGACCTGGGCCGTCTCCAGGGCGCCCATCAGTTCGCCGATGAGGCTGAGATTGCCGACCGGGTCGCCATAGGCGTGGGCGTCGAACAGGGCGGCCTTGCGGTGGGCGACGCGGGCCTGATCCAAGGCGATGGAGGCGCGGTCCAGGGCGGAGTCGACGCCGCCGACGCTGCCGCGCGTGCGGGCGAGACCGGCGCTCAGGGAGGCGTCGACCGTGGCGCCGATCAGCTTCACCGGCGTATCGGCGACGGCGCACAGGCGGGCGGCCTCGCGGATCGCATCCTCGTCGCTTTCGGCGTGCAGGATCATGCCGACCACGCCGGCGGCGACGCGGGCCACGCGGGCGCCGTCGGCGGCGGCGTTCAGGCGCTGGGCCAGGGCGCCGACCAGCCGGGCCATGGAATCGTAGCCGATGGCGTTCCGCACCACGCCGAAGCGATCGACCCCGAAGGCGATGACATAGGCGTCCGTCCGGCTGGCCTCGCGTTCGAGAGACAGCCGGTTGGGCAGGCCCGTCTCCTGGTCGTGCAGGGCCATGTGGGTCAAGCGGGCCTCACGGTCGCGGATGTCTCCGGCCATGGCGTTGAAGCTGGCGGCGAGGCGGCCGATCTCGTCGGCGGAGGTCACCGCCACCTCGGCGTGCTCGCCGTTCTGCAGGCGGTGGACGGCCTCGTCCAGTTCCGTGATGGGCCGCGTCAGGCCGCGCGACAGCATCCAGGTGCCGACCATCAGGATGCCCAGCCCGACAAGGCCGATGGCGCCGAGCGCCCAGAACATCGCCTCGAACGGCTTCATGGCCAGGGCCATCGGATAGCTGAGGGTCAGAACCGCCGGAGCGGCGGTGTCGAAGCTGGGCAGGGGACTGGCCAGGACCATGGCCTCGCCGTTCGAAGTGCGGGCCGTGACAGGCTTCTCGTCTCCGGCCGCCAGGACGCGGTCGATGGCGCCCCCCAGGGCGCTCGGAGGGCCGGCCATGTCATGCCAGCCGTCCGCCGCCGAGGTCTGCACCGACGCGGACAGGGGAATGGCCGACAGTCCTTCCAGAGTGCGCATCTGCGACTGGTCCAGGCGCTCCACGAAGACGACCCAGCCGATCAGCACGGGGGCCATCACCGGGGCGGAGACCGCCTGATAGGACTGGCCGTTGATGCTCAGCACCCCGGCCTCGATGTCGCCGCCGTTCAGTCCCCGCCACAGGGTGTCGGTGGTGGCGTCGTCCAGTGTCACCCCGGCGGCTGTGACGTAGCCGTCCGCGCCCAGGATCAGGGCGCCATCCACCTTCTGACGAGCGCGCAGATTGTCGAGAGCCGAGCGCACGGTCGGTTCGTCATTGGTCGCGATCGCTTCGCGGAATCCGTAGTCCTGGGCCAGGACGGACGCGCCCTGGTGCAGCTGGGCGGTCTGGCTTCCCCAGATCTGGCCGTAGACGGCGCCGGTCGCGCCCAGTTCGTCGCGCACCAGGCTGCGGGCGCTGCCCGTGATGGCCGTGAACACCGCCAGCGCCACCAGCATCAGGGCGATGCCGAACATCCCCATGTAGAGGACCGTCAGACGGGTCCTCAGGTTGGTGAAGCGGGCGACGATCATCGCACCGCGGCCCGGGCGGAAAAGTCGCCGGTCGCGGTCTGGCGCCCCGGTCCCGCGCCGATGGTCAGGGCGTAGGGCATCTCGTTGCCGCGCGTGTTCAGCTGCGGATGCCAGACGACCAGACGGGCCGCGCCCGCCGGGATGGCCGGGATGGTCACGTCGCCCGTCGCATTGGTCTTGCCTGCGTAGGGGGTGTCGACGACGCGGACATAGGCCAGCATCTGGTCGTGGATGTTGCATCCCAGGGCTGCGACCCCGGCGGCCGTGAAGACGTGGGTCCGGGTCTGGTCCCGGCCGAACAGCTCGATCTCGAACCGGTTGCCGCGCGAGAAGGAATAGATGTGGTGACGCACCCGATCCAGGTTGGGGAAGGAGACGGTCCCGCCGACCGGGGCGATCAGGACATAGGGCTGGAACTGGATGTCGTGCTGCACGATGCGCAAGGGCCAGGAAAAGCGGATCGGCCCGCGCGGAACCCCGGCGTTCGGCGTCACCGTGACCACCGCATCGCGCACCGGCCGCCCCGAGTTGTCGCGCACGCTGACCGTCAGGTCGCCGGCGAAGGCGGGGCCGCAGATCAGAGCCAGGACAATCGACAGAAGAATGCGCATGGCCCGTCTGTAAATGATCCCCATGAAGTCCAAGTAAACCGTAATACAATCAGGGGTAGTATTCGGCTATAACTTTGGTGCGGTCGAACAACTCCGTCGAGCAATGCTTTACCGCGCCTTAAGTGCGATCGCCTTACTGGCGGCTAGCTCCCCGCACTCCGAGGCCCAGCCGTGAAATCCGTATCGCCGATCCTCGCCTGCCTGATCGTCTGCGCGGCTGCGCCCGCGACGGCGTCGGCCCAGGCCTTCGACTGGGTTCCCGACAGCCGTACGGGCGGCAAGCTTCTCCTGACCGGCGGGGTCTCGACCATCGAAGGATCGGGCGGCGGCGGCCTGGCGACATGGGCGACCACGACCGGCTATGGCGATGAGGACGGCATCGGCGCCAACGTCCATGCCACCTATGTCAACGTGCCCGACTACGAGTTGCGCTCCTGGGGCGCGGCCGTGGGTCTGTGGGACCGGGTCGAACTGTCGGTCGCGCGTCAGGAATTCGACACGGGCGCGACGGGCTCCGCGCTCGGTCTGGGCCAGGGTTTCACCTTCACCCAGGACATCGTGGGGATGAAGGTCAAGCTGATCGGAGACGCGATCTATGATCAGGACACCTGGCTGCCGCAGGTCGCCGTCGGCGTCCAGCACAAGTCCAACGACCAGGGCGCCATCGTGCGCGCCGTCGGCGGCCGCGACGACGAGGGCACGGAATACTATGTGGCCGCGACCAAGCTGTTCCTAGCGAACAGCCTGCTGGTCTCGGGCGCCGTCCGCTACACCAACGCCAACCAGACGGGACTGTTGGGCTTCGGCGGCGACCGGAACGACGACCTGGAGCCCCAGTTCGAGGGTTCGGTCGGCTATCTGCTGAACCGCAACCTCGTGGTCGGCGCCGAATACCGGACCAAGCCTGACAACCTCGGCTTCGCGAAGGAAGACGACTGGGTCGATGTCTATGCGGCCTACGCCCTGAATAAACATCTCTCTGTCACGGCCGCCTGGGTGGATCTAGGGTCCATCGCGACCTTCCAGGATCAGCGCGGCTTCTATCTTTCGCTCCAGGCCGGGTTCTGACCATGCGCATCCTGCTTCTCGCCGCCGCCGCGTCGCTGCTGGCCGCCCCCGCCTTCGCGCAGGATGCCGAGGCCGATGACTTCGTCATGCCGCCCGTCGTCATGTCGACCGAACATCCGGACGAAGAGGCCGTCGAACCCTACGAACAGTCCAACGCCCACGCTGGCGCCACGCCGTTCGAAGGCACCGCCATGTGGGAGGCCTTCCACGGTCAGGAGGGCGTCGACCGCATCGTCGACGCCATGGTGGATCGCAACATCGCCGATCCGCGCATCGCCGGAACCTTCGTCGGCCACGACCTGGTCCGCATCCGCCGCACGCTGAAGGAGCAGTTCGCCTACATCCTCGGCGGACCGGTCGACTACACCGGCCGCGACATGGCCTCGTCACACCGCGACCTCGGTCTGCAAGCCGCCGACATGGGCGCCCTGGTCGAGAACCTGCAGATCGCGATGGCGCAGGAAGGCGTGGCGTTCAGCGCCCAGAACCGCTTCCTCGCCAAGCTCGCCCCCATGCGCCGCGACGTAGTGGTTCGCTAGAAACCTATTCCGCACCGCAACAAAACTGTTGCGCGCGGGTTGTCGCCCGGTCCACGCTGACGGTTCAGCAAGACGCGGGAGCGACCGTCACGTTCGACGAGATGTCAGGCCACGCCGGATCGACCGAGGTCCGCAAGAGCTACCGGACGCTCGCCCGGTGGCTCGAGACCGCGCCGGCCGACCTGCTTCAGGCGCGGTCGCGCCAGGCCGAACTCTTCTTCCGCCGCATGGGCGTGACGTTCGCGGTCTATGGCGACGTCGAATCCAACGAGCGGCTGATCCCCTTCGACGTGGTGCCCCGCATCATCGGCGCGAGCGAGTGGGACGAACTGGAGAGGGGGCTGAAGCAGCGGGTGTCCGCTCTCAACGCCTTCCTGAAGGACATCTACGGTCCGCAGGAGTGCATCAAGGCCGGCATCGTCCCGGCCGAACTGATCTTCACCAACCCCCACTACCGGCCCGAGATGCAGGGCCGCCGGCCGCCGGGCGACGTCTGGACCCATATCTGCGGCGTCGATCTGGTTCGCACGGGCGAGGACGGCTTCGTGGTGCTGGAGGACAACTGCCGCACCCCCTCGGGCGTCTCCTACATGCTGGAGAACCGCGAGATGATGATGCGGTTGTTCCCCGACCTGTTCGCCGAGCACCGCATCCGGCCGGTCGAGACCTATACCGACATGCTGCTGGCGAGCCTTCGCGCCTCCGCGCCCGAGCAGGCCGGCGCCGATCCGAACATCGTCGTCCTGACGCCCGGCCCCTTCAACTCGGCCTACTACGAACACTCCTTCCTGGCCGACAAGCTGGGGGTCGAGCTGGTCGAGGGCCGCGACCTCTTCGTCGATGACGACGTCGTCTACATGCGCACCACCGAGGGCTCGCAGCGGGTCGACGTCATCTATCGCCGCGTCGACGACGACTGGCTGGACCCCCTGACCTTCCTGCCGCAGTCGACGGTCGGCGTGCCCGGCCTGATGGCGGCCTATGCGGCGGGCAATGTGACCCTGTCGAACGCGGTCGGCACCGGCGTCGCCGACGACAAGGCCGTCTACACCTATATGCCCGAGATCATCCGCTTCTTCTCAGGGGAGGACGCCATTCTCGGCAACGTCCCCACGTGGCGTTGCCGCGAGCCGGAGGCGCTGAAGGAGGTGCTCGACAAGCTGCCCGAGCTGGTCGTGAAGGAGGTCGGCGGCTCCGGCGGCTACGGCATGCTGGTCGGTCCGGCCTCGACCAAGGCCGAGATCGAGGACTTCCGAAAGAAGCTGATCGCCGACCCCGACGACTTTATCGCCCAGCCGACCCTGGCCCTCTCGACCGCGCCGACGCTGGACGGCTCCGGCGCCCTGTCGCCCCGCCACGTCGACCTGCGCCCCTTCGTCCTGTCCAGCCCCGCCGGCGTCCGGGTCGCGCCCGGCGGCCTGACCCGGGTGGCGCTGAAACAGGGCTCGCTGGTCGTGAACTCCAGCCAGGGCGGCGGCACAAAAGACACCTGGGTGTTGGACGACTAGATGCTGAGCCGCACCGCAGAAGCCCTGTACTGGACCGGCCGCTATATGGAGCGCGCCGATTTCCTGGCGCGCATCCTGGAGGCCGCCGTGCGCCTTGCCGCGCTCCCGGCGCGCGACGGCGCGGCCGCCACGGCCTGGGCCTCGGCCATCGCCTCGGCCGGGGTGTCGCGCCAGTTCGCCGCCAGCGCCCGCACGCCGTCCGAGAAATCGGTCCGCGAATACCTGGCCTTCGCCCCGGACAATCCGTCGTCGATCCGCGCCTGCATCACCGCGGCCCGCACCAACGCCCGCTCGGTCCGCACCGCCCTGACGATCGAGCTGTGGGAAGCCATCAACGGAGCCTGGAACGGGCTGAACGAATTCGGCGAACCGACCAAGCGCGACGACTTCGTGCGCTTCCTCGAATGGGTGAAGAACGTCAGCCTCGCGGTCGAGGGCGCGTCGTCGCGGACGATGCTCAGGAACGACGCCTACTGGTTCCTGCGCCTCGGCATGGCGATCGAGCGGGCGGACAACACCGCCCGCCTGCTGGACGTGAAATACCATCTGCTGCTGCCGGCCGGAGAACGGGTCGGCGGCCAACTCGACTATTTCCAGTGGACGACCCTGCTGCGCGAGGTCTCGGCCCTGACCGCCTATCGTTGGGTCTATCGGGAATCTGTGCGTCCCTGGCTGGTCGCCGACCTGATGGTTCTGAACCGCCAGATGCCGCGGTCGCTGGCCAGCTGTCAGGGGATGATCGTGTCCTACCTCGACCGGCTCGCCACCGACTACGGCCGCCGCGGCCCGGCCCAGCGTCTGGCCTCGGCGCGCCTGACGCGGTTCAACGAGACCAATATCGAGGAGATCTTCCAGTCGGGCCTGCACGAATACATCTTGGCCTTCCTGAGCGAGAACAACGCCCTGGCGACCGCCATCCACGATCAGTACCTGGTCTGACATGCGTATCCGGATCGATCACGAAACCCGCTACGCCTACGACCGCGCCGCCCGGTTCATCGTCCAGGTGCTGCGCCTGACGCCGCGCTCGACCGAGGGCCAGCAGGTCCGCGACTGGCGCATCGAGACCGACGTGGACGCCCATCTGCGCCGCTCGGAAGACGCCTTCGGCAATATCGTCCACACCCTCTACACCGAGCGCCCGACCAACGGTCTGATGGTCCGGGTGACCGGAGAGATCGCCACGGTGAACACCGGCGGCGTGCTGCGAGGCAACCCCGAGCGGCTGTCGCCCCTGGTCTTCCTGCGCGACA
This sequence comes from Brevundimonas sp. NIBR11, assembly GCF_027912535.1. Taxonomy (NCBI): domain Bacteria; kingdom Pseudomonadati; phylum Pseudomonadota; class Alphaproteobacteria; order Caulobacterales; family Caulobacteraceae; genus Brevundimonas; species Brevundimonas sp. NIBR11. The sequence goes on from NZ_CP115465.1 coordinate 312,393, forward strand.
CCCCCCTGACCCATGCCGACGCCGCCCTTCGCGCCCTGGCCGCCGAGGTCGGGGAGGGGGGCGACACGCTCAGCCGTCTGCACCGGCTGATGTCGCTGATCCACGGGCAGGTCGCCTTCATGGTCGGGTCCACGACCGCCGACCACACCGCCGCCGACGCCTACGCGCAACGGAAAGGCGTCTGTCAGGACCACGCCCAGATCTTCATCGCCGCCGCGCGCCGCATGGGCGTCCCGGCCCGCTACATCTCCGGCCACCTGCATCGTCGCGACGGTGTCGAGCATCAGGAGGCCGCCCACGCCTGGGCCGAGGCCTATGTCGAAGACCTGGGCTGGGTCGGCTTCGATCCGGCCAACGGCATCTGCCCGACCGAACACTATGTCCGCGTCGCCTCGGGCCTCGATGCGCTGGGCGCCTCGCCCATTCGCGGCTCCACCTACGGCGGCGGGCGCGAGACGATGACGGTGGCTCTGCGTGTGCGTCAGATGCAACAGACACAGCAACAACAGCAGTCGCAAAGTCGGTCGTGAACGTCGTTCACCTCGCCTTCAGGGTCGAATCTGTTAGCCTGACGTCTTCTCTTTGGTGGGGGATCGGCTCGGGGGTCGATCTATCGCTATGACTTACTGCGTCGGCATGTTGGTGAACGAGGGTCTGGCGATGATCGCCGACACCCGCACGAACGCCGGTGTGGACAACATCTCCTCCTACAAGAAGCTGCACGTCACCGAGGTCACCGGCGACCGCGTCATCTCCATCGCCACGGCCGGCAATCTGTCGGTGACCCAGACCGCCCTGGCCATGCTGGCCGAGGGGGTGGTGATGCCCGGCCATGACGAGCCCGAGACCCTGCTGACGGCGCCGAGCCTGTTCCGCGCCGCCCAGCTGGCCGGCTACTGCCTGAACCAGGTCCGTCAGGACCTCCAGCCGACGGTCCAGGCCGACGCCCTGAAGATCACCGCCTCCATGCTGCTGGGCGGCCAGATCAAGGGCGGCAAGATGGGCCTCTACCTGATCTACGCCCAAGGCAATTTCATCGAGTGCGGCGCAGACACCCCCTACCTCCAGATCGGCGAGCTGAAATACGGCAAGCCCATCCTGGACCGGGCGCTGCGTCCCAACACCCCGATGTCGGATGCGGTCAAGCTGGGGCTGATCAGTTTTGATTCGACCATCCGCTCGAACATCGCGGTCGGTCCGCCGTTCGACATGATCGTCGTGCCGCGTGACGCCCTGCACGGCGAGCAGCGCCGCATCGAGGCGGACGATCCCTATTTCAAGGACCTCGGCCGCCGCTGGTCCGAAGCCCTTGCCAAGGCGCATCGCGCCATGCCGCCTCCGCCCTGGATGGAAGACGCGCCTATGGCGACGCGGCCGAGCATCGCGGCGGTGGGATAAAGATATCCCCTCCCTCTCCCTCTGGGGAAGGGTGTCGCGGAGCGACCGTGTGGGGACGACCAGGCGACCAGACGACGATCTGTGGGGCTTTGCCTCGCCGCCCCCACCCGACCTCGCCTCCGGCTCAGCCGCCCTCCGCCAAAAGGGGAGGGCGTGCACCGCCCCGAACCGCACCTTCACAATAATTGTTGCGACTGCTTCGCAATTGCCTTGCAGGGCGCGCCGAACTGTTTATTGCGACCGCATCGCAGTTTCAGCAGCGGATCGCCAGAGTGTCCTCTTCCAACGCCCAAGTCCTCCGCGTCCTTCTCGGCGCCTCCACCGCCGCAGGCATGCTTTGCGCCGCGCCGGCCTTCGCCTCGGAACCGGAGGCCGTCGCGACCGCCGATCCGGTGCAGGAGACCCAGGCGACCTCGACCCTGGAGACGGTCGACGTCGACGGCCGCCGCGTCCGCCGCGAGCCCGCCTCGCCCCGGTTCACCTCCGACGTCGTCGACACGCCGCGCGCTGTCACAGTGATTCCCAAGCAGATCATCGAACAGACCGGCGCCACTTCGCTGCAGGACCTGCTACGCACCTCCCCCGGCATCACCTTCGGGGCCGGGGAAGGCGGCCAGCCGCTGGCCGACCGTCCCTTCATCCGGGGCCAGGCTTCGGCCAACAACGTCTTCCTCGACGGCATCCGCGACACCGGCGGCCAGCAACGGGAAGTCTTCGCCCTGGAGCAGGTCGAGGTCATCAAGGGTCCGGACTCGGTCTATTCCGGTCGGGGCTCCGGCGGCGGCGCCATCAACCTGTCGACCAAGTCACCGCGCCTCGAGCGCTTCACCACTGTCTCGCTGGGCGGCGGTACGGACGGCTATCTGCGCGGCACGGTCGACTGGAACGCCCCGCTCTCGGACACGGCCGCGCTGCGGATCAACCTGATGGCCGCCGAGGGCGACGTCCCCGGTCGTGACGCGGTCGACTACGACAAATGGGGCGTGCTGGTCTCGACCGGCATCGGTCTGGGCACGGACACCAGCCTCACGGCCAGCTACTACCACCTGACCTCGAACCAGATGCCTGACTACGGCATACCGCTTTTCACCAAGATCGGGGTCCGCACGACCGATAGCGGCATCCTCGACGTGCCATACGACAGTTTCTACGGACTGACCGCCCGCGACTATCTGGTGGGCGAGACCGACGCCTTCACCCTCGATTTCCGCAAACGACTGTCCGACGCGATCACGATCCGCAACGTCAGCCGCTATTCCGAGAGCCTGAACGACTATGTGGTCACCAATCCGGGCGATGGGGGCAACACCACTTCGGCGCCCCCGGGCGTGGCCTTGGTCAACGGCGTCTACTGGATGAAGCGTGGCCTCAAGTCGCGCTGGAACCCGACCAAGACCCTGTCGAACGTCACTGACATCTTCGGCACGGCGGATTGGGGCGGCGTCACCCATTCCTATGATCTCGGTCTGGAGCTTAGCCGCGAGCGCAACAACAATGCGTCCTGGACCGTCACCACCCTGTCGGGCTCGGCCTGCCCGGCGCCCCTGACCGGGTTCGACTGCACTCCGCTCTACGATCCGAACCCGTCCGATCCGTGGACCGGGACGATCGTGAAGGGTGTCGTCTCCACCAACCTCGCCGAGACCACCGGCCTCTACGCCTTCGACTCGATCGCGATCGGAGAGCGTTGGATCGTCAATCTGGGCGTCCGCTACGACGACTATTCGGTCGAGGGTACGGACGTGACCGGGACGGTCGCGGCGCCGGTGGCGACCTCGCGAAACGGCCAATGGGACTTCGTCAACTACCAGCTCGGCGTCGTCTACAAGCCCAGCCGCAATGCCTCGATCTACGCCTCCTGGTCGACCTCCTCGACGCCGCCGACCATAGCGGCGGGCGACCAGAACGCGGGCAACGGCCAGGGGACGGGCAACCTGGTCAACGTCCTGCTCGAGCCGGAAGACACCACCAGCTACGAAATCGGCGGCAAGCTCAGCCTGTTCCGCCAGCAGCTTCTGCTCTCGGCGGCGGCCTTCAGGCTCACCCGCGAGAACGCCCAGGTGCAGATTTCGACCGGCGTCTACGCCCAGGTCGGCGAGGTCGAGGTTCAGGGCGTCGAACTCGGCGTGTCGGGCAACGTCACCCCGCGGTGGCAGGTGTTCGGCGGCTACACCTATATGGACTCAGAACTTGTGCGCGGCGCCTTCAACGGCATCAACACGGGCGATCCGCTGGCCAATACGCCGGAGCATGCCTTCAGCCTGTTCTCGACCTACACCATCACCGATCGCTTCTCGGCGGGCGGCGGCGTCTACTATGTGTCGAAGAGCTTCGGCGGCAACCAGGGCGGCGCGGGCGGCGGCGCGAACCGCATCTACGCGCCGGAATACACGCGCGTGGACCTGTTCGCGTCGTATGACCTCAACGACCGCGCCAGCCTGCAACTGAACGTGCAGAACGCGGGCGACGAAGCCTATATCATCCGCACCAACGGCGTTCACCACGCCGATGTCGCCCCGGCCCGCTCGGCCACCCTAGCGCTGAACCTGCGCTTCTAGGCTTTCCGGAGACTTCGTTCTTGCTGCTGCACATCCCCGAAGTCTTCAGCAAGGACGAGGTCGCTCGCCTCCGCAGCATCCTCGACGCCGGTCCCTGGGCGGACGGCAACGCCACCTCGGGCCACCTCTCGGCCCGCGCCAAGAACAACGCCCAGCTGCCCGAAGAGAGTCCGCAGGCCCGCGAGGTGGGCGCCCTGATCCAGCAGGTGCTTCAGGCCAATCCGATGTTCGTATCGGCGGCTCTTCCGCACACGGTCTTTCCGCCGCTGTTCAACCGCTACGAGGGCGGTCAGGCCTTCGGCGCCCACGTCGACAACGCCATCCGGGTCCACCCTTCGGGCCTGCGCATCCGCTCCGATCTGTCGGCGACCCTCTTTTTGTCAGAGCCCACTGACTACGACGGCGGCGAACTGACCGTCGAGACCGCCTATGGTCCGCATACGGTCAAACTCCCGGCCGGTGACATGGTCCTCTATCCTTCGCGGAGCCTGCACCATGTGACCCCGGTGACGCGCGGCGCCCGCGTCGCCAGTTTCTTCTGGGTCCAGTCCCTGATCGCCGACGACCAGGACCGCGAGACCCTGTTCCAGCTGGACATCGCCATCCAGCGCGTGGCGGTCGACAAGGGGCCCAGCGATCAGGCCGTGCTGGAACTGACTGGCGTCTATCACAACCTGCTCAGGCGCTGGTCCGAGGTCTGACCGTCCAAGTTCCCCGGGCGCTTCAGCCTTCGCTGGGTGAACGGATGGAGGTCTACCAGCTCAACGACAGTCCCGCCCGCACGATGCGCGGCGGCCCATAGCCCGCCACCCCGTCGCCGGTTTCCGACACCTCGACCCCGGCATCGAACAGATTGTCCGCCGCCACCCAGGCGACGACGCCCGTTCGCACCTCATACTCGGCCCGCGCATCCAGCGTCGTCGCGGAATCCAGCACCCGGCTGTTCAGGTCGTCCTCGAACCGCGCGCTTTCGTAGCGCACCCGCCCGACCAGGGTCAGCCGATCCAGAACCCGCCAGTCCGCCCCCGCCGATATGCTCCACTCCGGCGCCTGGGCTGGCCGCAGCCCCGTCAGCTGCGCCGCCGCCGTCCCGCCATCGACCTGCGCATCCGTCCAGGACACCGCCGCGTCGAACGACAGCCGATCCCCGACCCGATGCTTCGCCGTCAGCTCCACACCCGTCGCCTCGATGGTTCCCGCGTTCTGGCGTTGTCTCAGAACCCCGCCCGCCGGCACGAATCCCGCCCTCGGGAAGGTTCCCGGCCCGACGCCGATGGTCACATTGACGATGGCGTCCTCGATCCGATTCCAGAACACGGTCGCTCCCAGCGACGTCGCCTCACGATCCCACGCCAGCCCCGCCTCGACCCCCTGCAAGGTCTCCGGAACCAAAGCCGCATTGGCCTCGGTCAGGTCGTTCCCGACCCGGAACGGCCGATGCAGTTCGTTTAATGTCGCCGGCCTGAACCCGGAATAGGCCGCCGCACGGCTTGCCCATCCGCCGCCCAGATCGCGCCGCACGGCCAGCCGAGCCGACACCACCTCGCCCGACCGTTCCAGATCGCTCTCGTCCAGCGTCGGCAGCCCTGTCGCCAGATCGCGCTCGATCCGTCGCCCGTTGGCGTTCTCCCAGCCGTCGATGCGCAATCCTCCCGCCACCAACCACGGCCCGCCCGTCCACGACGCCTCGCCGTAGGCCCCGATCACCGCGGTCTCGCCGCCCGCCACACGATCGCGCGTAAAGGCGCCCGCCCCAGCCACGGTCATGTAACGGAACAGCTCCCGCGTCTCGCCCGCGTTGAATCGCGCGTCGGCCCCCAGCTCCCACTCCAGCAGCCCACCGCCCCAATCGACATCGACCTGCCGCACAGCGACGTTGGCGCCCCAGCCCTCGGCCGGGGTTGCGAACTGGTCGTTCGCCGGCGACGTCGATCCGCGCCCCGCCACCACCGCGACCGAGGTGTTGGCGAAGTCGCTCTCCCGCCGCCACACCTGCGCCCGCCAGCCCAGCCTCTCGGCCGACGGCCTACGCGACACCGTCGCCGAATAGCTCTGCCCCGTCGCCGACGACCGCGCCCCGGCCAGACCCGACCCGCGATCCTCGTCGTAGGCCGAGGCGCGCAGCGACAGGGCCGTCGCATCGGCCAAGGCCACATCCGCCCGCAGCGACCCGCTCAACGTCGCCAGGTCCAGCGGCGTATCGGCCGCCCCCGCCGCCGCGCCGCGCACGGGCACATAGCCGTCGCTCAGCTCCCGTTGCACCGACCCGGTCAGGGAGAACCGTCCCGCGCTCAGCGTCGTCGCCGCCGCCAGCCTCTGCCCGCCATAGTCGGCGCTAGACACGTCCAGCGCTCCGCCGTCCGTGTCCCGCTCGCGCAGCTGGATCACCCCCGTCAGAGCCCCGGCCCCATAGGATCCTGCGCCCGCGCCCCGCACGATATCCAGCCCCGACAAGCTCTCCGGCGCGACCTGGGACCACAGCACCCAGCCCCCGAACGGATCGTTCAGCGGCACGCCGTCCAGCGTCACCAGCGTCCGCCCCGCGCCCGACGGCGCGATGGCCCGGAGCGAAATCCCCTGCGTGGTCGGATTGGCCGCGAGACTGGACGTGCGCCGGAACAGGCTGACCGCCGGCACCGTCTGCAGCGCCTCATCGATCCGCGTCGCCCGGCCCAGCACTCGCTCATCCAGCCGGATCACCGAGAAGGCCGCGTCTCCAGCCGCAGGCGGTAGTCGGGCAGCGGTGACGACAATGTCGGGAAGGTCGGCGGGGGCGTCCTGGAACATGCCCGACCGAATACCCCGCAACCGCTACGGTTGCTTGTCCGGCGACGATCTTTTCGTCGCTTGCGCCATCAGGTCATAGCCGCCCCAGCACCTCCGCCGCGAAGGCGGACAGCGTGTCGTCTCGCGCCCCCATCACCACGATCCGGTCGCCCGGTTTCGCCAGGTCCACGATCCGGTCCCCACACGCCGCCCGGTCGTGCAGGGCCTCGGCGTTTCGCCCCTCGGCCCGGACGCCCGCCGCAATGTCGTCCGACCCCACGCTGCGATCCGTGGTGCCGCCGTAGTAGACCGGCTCCGGCATCACCAGCACGTCGTCGGATTTCAGCAGCCCGGCGAAGGTCTCGATGAACTCGCGCTGCATCAGCTTCAGCGGCCCGAACCCGTGCGGCTGGAACATCACGAGCAGTCGCCCGTCGAAGGCGTGCAGGGTCTTCAGCGTCGCCGAGATCTTGTCCGGGTTATGGGCGAAGTCGTCGATGACGGTGATTCCGTTCGCCGTCCCCACCACCTCCATCCGCCGCTTGATCCCGCCGAAGCTCTCCAGCGACCGCGCCGCCTCCTCCAGCGGCACGCCCAGCGCCCGCACCGCCCCCAGCGCCGCCAGCGCATTGGCGACATTGTGCGCCCCTGGGACGTTCAGCGTCATCGCGATCCGCGTCCCACTCGACCGCTCCGTCAGGTCGAAGGTCATGCCGGCGGGGAGGGGCTTCAGGTCGTGGGCGGCGTAGTCCGCCGCATCATTGCCGAGCGCGAAGGTCAGCACCGCCCCGGCCCGTCCGTCATCCACCATCGTCTGGGCCAAGGCCGCCGTCTCCACGTTGTCGAGGTTCAGCACCGCCGTCCGCGCCCGGCCGGTGAAGCCGCCAAACAGGTCGCGCAACTCCTCCATCGACTTGTGGTCCAGCGAGATGTTCGACACCACCGCCACCGTCGGATCGTACCGGGCGATGGAGCCGTCCGACTCATCCACCTCGGCCACGAACAGGTCGGCGCCGCCGACCAGAGCGCTGGCGAACGGATGGTCCGCATCGGCGAAGTTTCGCATCACCGCCCCGTTCATCACGGTCGGCTCGCGCCCGGCCTGCGACAGGATCCAGGCGATCATCCCGGTGATGGTCGACTTGCCGCTGGTCCCCGCCACCCCCACCGAGGTCGGCGCCGCGTTGAAGATCTGGCTCAACAGCTGGGGCCGCGTGACGATCTCCGCCCCGACCCGTTTCGCCGCCCCGATGTCCGGCACCGTGTCCTCGACCGCGCCGGTCGCCACCACGATCTGGTCGCCGCGCACGCCTGACCCGTCCTGCGGATGCAGCGTCACCCCGTGCGCCCGCAGCCAGTCAAACTTCTCCGGCGTCCGGCCTTGGTCCAGCGCCCGGTCCGAGCCCTCGATCGCGGCGCCGCGCGCCTGCACGATCATGGCCAGGGGCAGCATGCCCGACCCGCCGATGCCGCAGAAGAAATAGGAGACGTTGTTGGCCATTCCGCCTTAGAACAGAGGTTCGGGGCCCCGCGCCACTGTCTTTTGCCGCCAGCCTTCCGGAGCGTCCGTGACCGATCTCGCCAAGCTCACCAACGGCTTCAAGATCGGCGCCGTCTGCGTCAGCTCCCGCTTCAATCCCGCCCGCGCCGAGGCGGTCGAGAGCTGGATGGCCGAACACTATCCGGATGGGCCGGTCCGCGTCGTCTTTCACCCTTCCAGCTTTTCGAAGTCCGGCCACTTCGCCGGCGACGACCAAACCCGCGCCGACGCCTTCGTCGAATACGCCAACGACCCGCACATTCACGCCGTCTGGTTCGCGCGCGGCGGCTACGGCTCCTGCCGCGTGGCCGAGAGCATCATTCCGCGCCTGACCGATGTCGCGCGTCGCAAGCGCTACCTCGGCTATTCCGACGCCGGCAGCCTGATGGCCGCCCTCTACAAGGCCGGCTTCCCCCATGTCGCGCACGGGCCCATGGCCTCCGATTCCGTCCGCCGCGACGAGACGGCGGAAGGCGCTCTTTCCTGGCTGGTGACCGGCGAGACCCCCTGGTTCGAGCCCTCCCTCCAGACCGACCCGCGCCCTGCCGTGGCCTTCAACCTGACCGTCCTCGACCAGCTTCTCGGCACCCCGCTGGAGCCCGACCTGACCGGCCACGTCCTGATGCTGGAGGACGTGTCGGAGGCCGCCTATCGCATCGACCGGATGATGTTCCACCTGACCAGCCAGGCCTCGATCCGCCGCGTCGCCGGCATCCGCGCGGGTCGCTTCACCGACGTCACCCCGAACGAGCCCGACTTCGGCCAGACCGGCGAACAGATCGTCCAGTACTGGTGCGAGCGGTCGGGCATCCCCTACCTCGGGACCGCCGACATCGCCCACGACAGCCAGAACAAGGTCGTGCCGTTCGGGCCGCGATGATCACGGACGAGCAACTCCCGGCCAACGTTCGGTTCACCGAATGGTTGTCGCCGGCGCTTGCCACGGCCCGCTTCGCGCGTTCTCTTCCGGACGGGCGCGGTTTTAACGCCTTGGACGCAGAGATCGTCGAAGCATGATCGCAACCCGACTGTCCCAGGGCTTCGGTCTCGTCCTCGCTGGGCTTCTCTTTCTGTTCTTCGTGATCTCGCCGGGAGTTGTGGACCCAGAGTTTGCGGGGATGATCTATGCCGTGCTCGCTCTTGTGGTGGGCGTGCTGTTCGCTGGCCTCTTCTTTGCTCTGCGTCTCGCGACCGGAGGATCGACGATCTTCTGGAGCGGGACGCGCCCGCCGACCCGACAGGTCCGATGGATATTCGCCATGATCGGCACGGCGCTCGCGATTCAGTTGAGCGCCGGCGGGATCCTCGAGCTTGGTGGGTGGCTCAATGAGGAGACGTCCACAGCGCTGGCTCTTCTTGTCTGGACGACCGTGCCAGCGACCTTTCTGGTTTCGAGACGCGTCGAATGGCCCAGGCGGCTCAAAAAAGCTTCGGTAAGACGGCTGGTTCTGACTGGCGTCGTCGCCTTGGGCAGCGCGGCCGCGGTCAGTCAGTTGAAGTTCGCGGCCGCACCGGCCGACTACGTCCTGCCGAGCGCGCTGCCTCTGTTGATTGGGCTGTGCGGGATCCTGGTTATGGCCACTGCCGAGGAGGTCGTGATGCGCCTCCTTCTCCTGACCGCCCTGCTGGATCTGACCAGGTCCCGCTTCAACGCCCTGTTTCTTTCGAGCCTGGTCTTCGCCCTGGTTCACGTTCCCTTGGAGTTCGCCCAAACGATCATCCAGATGGACTGGCCCTATCTGCTGTCGTCTGCTGTGGCCTACTTGCCGGCATTCCTGATGCAGATGCTCATGGGACTGTTTCTGGGAGTGCTGTGGATGAGGACCGGTTCGATCAGCCTGATCGCCCTGACCCATGCCATCGCAAATGTCGGTCCAGCCCTGCTCTGAGCAGGCGGACAATCGACAGGACCGCTTGCGATCGCCTTGATCGTCAGTCACGCGCTGTCGTGCCGTTCGGGCAACGGTCTTAACCCTAACGCTCCCGTTCCCGGCGAACCCTGTCGACATCGAACATGGGTCTGCGTCAGATGATCGCGATGGGGCGTGACGGTTTCCAAACCCTGCCGGCATGGACACGGGCGGCCATGGTCGGCGTGCTGGGCGGAGCCGTTCTCGCGAGCGCGACGGCCGTATCGGGGGATGCGGTCGAGGCGGCCGAGAGCCGCAGCTTCATCACTTCCGACGGGGCCCGCCTTCATTACTTGGAGGCGGGCCCTATCGGGGGTCCGACCGTCCTCTTCGTGCCCGGCTGGACCATGCCCGCCTGGATTTTCGACCGGCAGATCGATGCCCTGTCCGACCGCTTCCACGTCCTCGCCCTCGACCCGCGCGGTCAGGGCGAGAGCGAGGTCACCCGCTTCGGCTACACCTGGGAGCGGCGCGGCCAGGACATCGGCGAGCTGATCGACCATGCGGCCCCGGGACCCGTCGTCCTCGTCGGCTGGTCTCTGGGGGTGATCGACAGCCTGGCCTGGGTGACGCAGGAGCAGGACCCCGCCCGGATCGCCGGCCTCGTCCTGATCGACAACTCCATCGGCGAGCCGCCCGCGCCCGCGCCGCCGCCCGCGACTCCGCCACGCTCCGCCGCCCCGCCGCCCGAGCCGACGCCGCAGGAACGCCGCGAGCGCCGCGCCGCCTTCGTTGCCTCCATGTTCGCGCATGATCCGGGTACGGACTATCGCGTTCGCCTAACCGAACAGTCGCTGCGCATGACCGTCGACGACGAGCGCCGTCTCCGGTCCTACGACGCCCCGCGCGAGGTCTGGCGCGCGGCCGTCCACTCGACCGACCGGCCCGTCCTCTACGTCATCCGCCCGACTTTCCGCGAGCAGGGCGACAACCTTCTCCGCACCCACCCGAACGCCCGGATGGAGGTCTTCGAAGACGCCGGCCACGCCCTGTTCGTCGACGAACCGGAGCGGTTCAACGCCGTCCTGATCGACTTCCTCGACCACCGCGTTTCGAGGGCCGTCCAGTGACCGCCGCCGCCATCAAAACCCGCGCGGCCCTGATCCCGCTGTTCCTGATCGCCATGGGGGTGGTCGGGATCGAGAATGCCCTGACCCGCTACTTCGCCGTCGCGAAATGGTCGGAGTACGGCTACTGGATCATCTCCATCGTCATGGCCGGGTTCGCCCTGTCCGGCGTCGTCGTCGCCCTGTTCCGCGACAGCGTCGCCCGCCACGGGGTCGTCCTGCGCACCCTCCTGCCCGCTGCCATGGTGATCGCCGCGGCCGTAGGATACCAGCTGGTCACGGCCAACGCCTTCAATCCGCTCCAGCTTCAGAACCCGACCACCTGGCCCGATCAGGTGAAGAACATCGGCCTCTACTACGCGGCGCTTCTGCCCTTCTTCTTCCTCGCCGGCCTCTACATCAGCCTGATCTTCGTCCTGAACCACCGGGAGATCGGGCGGGTCTACGGCTACGATCTGATCGGCGCGGGCCTCGGCGCGGCCCTCGCGCTGGGCCTCATGTTCGTCGTCCACCCCTTCCTCCTGGCCCCGGTCCTGCTGGTCCCGCTGGCCCTCTCCACCCTGTTCCAGCCCGGCAAACTGAACTGGCTCGGCGCCGGGCTCGCGGGCGCGGCCCTCGTCGCCGGCGAGACCATCCTCTTCCTCGGCGCGCCCCCGGCCTTCTCCGAGTTCAAGGCCATCTACGCCCCGCTCAACACGCCGGGCTCGGCCGTCGTCGCCGAGATCCGCCAGCCGCGCGGCCACTATCTGCTGCTCGAGAACTTCACCGAACGGGTCGACGCCGACGTCTCCAACAACGCAGGCCTGATGGGCATCGCCGGCCCGCCCTCGACCTATGGCCTCTATCGCGACGGCAACCGCATCGCCTCCCTTCCCAAGGCGGGCCCCCTCGACGCGGCCTATGCCCCGAGCGCCCTCTCGGCGGCGCCCTATGCGCTGCGCCAGACCCCCGACGTCCTCCTTGTCGGCCTCTCCGGCGGCTTCCGTGTCGCCGAAGCGCTGACGCTGGGCGCCGCCCACGTCGACGGCGTGGAGGGCGAACCCGTTCTGCGCCACGTCCTCAGCGCCGGCCTCGGGCCGTCCCCGGCGCTCGCCGCCGACCCCAAGGTGACCTTGCTCGACGGAGGCCCCATCGCCGCCGCCTGGCGCGCGGGGCCGAACCGCTACGACATCATCGACGTGTCCGCCGACTTCGTGGACGCCGCCCCGGCCAACGTCACGGGCGTCACCGAAGAGGCGCTGGCCGCCTACCTCGCCGCGCTCAAGGCGGACGGCGTCGTCTCCATCTCCGTCTCCATCCGCGACTTCCCGGTCTATGCCCTGCGCGTCCTTTCGACCGCCCGCGCGGCCCTGCTGGCGAAGGGCGTCAGCAACCCCGCCGACCACGTCCTGATCTATCGCTCGGCGTGGAACGCCCGCATTCTGATCAGCCCGACGGCCTGGTCCCCCGCCGATGTCGCCGCGCTTCAGGCCTGGTGCGCCGAGCGGTCGTTCGACGTCTCCTGGCGCCCCGGCATGGACCCGGTCGCCGCCCGCGCAGGGCTCTTCAACGACCTCCCCAGCGTCTCCTTCGACACCGGCCAGATGACCTCGACCGGCCCCGACGACGCCATCGCCAACGAGGTCGCGGCCGTCCTCGCGGGGCGACCGTCGCCGTCCTCGACCGCCTTCCACGTCCGTCCCGCGACGCTGGATCGTCCCGCCTTCTACTCGTCCCTGCGCCTCGAACACCTCGACACCCTGATCAAACGGCTGGAGGTCCTGCCCCAGGCCGAGATCGGCGCCCTGGTGAACATCGCCGTCCTCGGCCAGGCCATCGTCATCGCCCTTCTGGTGCTCGCGGCCCCCGCCCTGTTCCGCCGTCGCGCAGGCGGGGTGGAGGAGCCGACGAGGCTCTGGCCCGCCCTCTATTTCCCGGCGCTGGGCCTCGGCTTCCTGCTGGTCGAGATCTTCCTGATCGACAAGGCGGCCTTTTATCTGAACGACTATTCGTCCGCCTTTGCCATCGTGCTCACCGCCATGCTGATCTTCTCAGGCCTCGGGAGCATGATCGCGGGGCGCTGCGCTCACATGCCCAAGGCGGCCTCCCTGATCGGCCTGATCGTCGTCGGCGCCTGGATCGGCGCCATGCTGGTCGGCGCCGAGGACTTCATGATGACGAGCCTCGATCAGCCTTGGGCGAGCAAGGCCGCCCTCGTCGTTCTCGCCGCCGCGCCGGTGTCGCTGGCGCTCGGCCTGCCGTTCCCGCTCGGTCTGATTCAGGTCGGCGACGGCCGCGCGCTCCCTTGGGCCTGGGGCCTGAACGGCGCCTTCTCCGTCGTCGCCACGCCGCTGGCCAATCTGATGAGCCGCGACATCGGCTTCTCATCCCTCCTGATCGCCGCGGCCGGTCTCTACGCCCTGGCCTTCCTCGTTCTGCCGGTCGCCGCGCTCGCGCGTCGCAACGCCCCGGTGTTCGAGCCCGCCGTCCCGATTGATCCCTTCGGCGACCTGCCGACCCCTGAACCCGCCCGCCTCGACCCCTTCCCGGAATCGCAGAGCCAGACGAGCCCCGCATGACCCTGAACCGCCGCACCCTGATCACAGCCGCCGGCGCAGCCTCGCTCACCGGTCTCGCCGCCTGCGACGAAAACACGATGAAGTCCGTCCAGTCGCGCCTGAACCCGACCCAGGCCGCGGGCGGGGCAAAGGCAGCCGCGCCCGCCGCTGCAACTGAGGCCTCGGCCGCAGCCTCGGCCGTGTCCCAGACCGTCCGTATGCCGACGGAACCCTGGACCTATGCCCGCTTCAACGCCGCCATGGCCGCGTCCCAGCGCCCGCAGAGCATCACCGAGGCCCAGTTCACCGAGATCCAGGCCCGCAAACCCGCCGCCATCGAGCGCATCAGGGCCTATCTCGACGGCCGTTTCGGCGCCCACGATCCGAACGTGATCCAGGCCTTCGAAAGCCTGCCCCGCGAATACTTCCACTACGCCTACGCCCAAGACGCCTCGACGGCCTATCAGGCCTATGAGGCCAACCCCAAGCCCTGGGCCATCGGCCACGGCTCGGTCCTGTCGGACTATCTGGGTCAGGCCTACATGACCCAGCTCGCCGCCCCCAAACCGACCGACGTGACGCTGGAGATCGGCACCGGTTCGGGCTTCCAGTCGTCGCTGCTCAGCCGCATCGTCCGCGACGCCTACACCATCGAGATCATCCAGCCGATCGGCGAGGCGGTCGGCAAGATCTGGGCGCCGCTGGGCTACGACAACGTCCATGGCCGGGTCGGCGACGGCTATTTCGGCTGGCCCGAAGTGACCGAGGGCTTCGACACCATCATGCTGACCTGCGTGGCTCAGTACGCCCCGCCCGAGCTGTTCCGTCAGCTCAAGCCCGGCGGCAAGCTGATCATCCCGATCGGCCAGCCCTTCCGCCGCGGCCAGGTCCTCTATGTGTACACCAAGGACGCCGACGGCCGGGTCCACAGCCGCCGCGACGTGGGAGTCTTCTTCATCCCCATGACCGGGGCGATGCAGACGCAGGCGCGGCCGGCCGCCTGATGAATCCAAATCCGGGCTGATGCGTTGAACGGGCTCGGACAGCATTTTGAGGACGCCCAGATGGCCGAGGCCGCCCGCTACGTCGCCCACACGGATTCGGGACACTGCCACATTCTCGAGGCCACGAGCTTCGAGGACGCCGCCCTGACCTTCGCAGAAAGCCATGCGCCTTGGGCCGAGGACGACGCCTTGCGCGTCATCGTCCAATCCGAGGAGGGCGGACCCGAACATTGCTTCGTGGTCCATCTGCACGGCGAGACGGTCGAGGCCTGCGCTTAGGAGTCTGTCATTTCGCCCGTCCCCTCGAAAGCGGGGATGAGCGGGGGGATTTTGCACTCCAAGGCGACCGCGCCTCGACCGAGCTGATCCATCCTCTAAGAATATAATCCTTAGACCTCAGCGGACTTCTCCGGTCTCTTGCGATCGGATCTCAGGACTTGGACTCCTTGGACTCGGCGCCCCGAGACTCCAATCAGGCCGCCTCCGCCCGCACCTCGGCCAAGGCATCCAGCGCCTGAACCAGATCGGCGATCAGGTCGTCCTCGTGCTCCAGCCCGACCGACAGCCGCACCAGCCCCTCGGTGATCCCGGCCACGACGCGGGCTTCGGGCGTCATGGCGGCGTGGGTCATGGTCGCGGGATGGGCGATCAGGCTTTCGACCCCGCCCAGCGACTCGGCCAGGGTAAAGGTCTCCAGGGTCTCCACCAGCTGGCGCACGGCGTCCACGCCGCCCTCCAGCTCGAAGCTCAGCATGGCGCCCGGCCCCTGTTGCTGGCGCGCCGCCAGAGCATGCCCGGGGTGCGACTTCAGCCCCGGATAGTGGACCGCCTTCACCGCCGGGTGGGCGTCCAGCAGCTCGGCGACCTTGCCCGCCGTGGCCTGCTGGCGCTCGATCCGTGCAAAGAGGGTCCGCACCCCGCGCAGGGTCAGATAGGCGTCGAACGGCGAGCCGGTCACGCCCAGACAGTTGGCCCACCAGGCCAGCTCCGCGTGATCACTCGGGTCCGCTGCGATCACCGCTCCGCCGACCACGTCGGAGTGGCCGTTGATGTACTTCGTCGTCGAATGGACCACGATGTCGGCGCCCAGCTCGATCGGCCGCTGCAGGGCCGGCGACAGGAAGGTGTTGTCCGCCACCACCTTGGCCCCGACCGCATGGGCGCGGGTGCAGATATCGGCCACGTCCACGACGCGCAGCAGGGGGTTCGACGGCGTCTCGACCAGGACCAGTTTCGGCTTAAGGGCCAGGGCCTTCTCCAGCGCGACCGGATCGCCCTGGTCCACCCACAGCACCTCGAAATGCCCCTTCTTCGCTCGGGCGCACAGCAACCGGTGCGTCCCGCCGTAACAGTCGTGCGGCGCAATCAGCAGGTCGCCGGGCTCCAGCAGGCTCAGCGGCAGATCGACCGCCGCCATCCCCGTCGCCGTGACCACACAGCCGGCGCCGCCTTCCAGCTCCGCCAGGGTCTCGGCCAGCACGTCCCGCGTCGGATTGCCCGAGCGGCTGTAGTCGTACTTCCGCTTCTGCTCGAAGCCCGCGAACGAATAGTTCGAGGACAGATAGAGCGGGGGCATGACCGCGCCGTGGGCCGTATCCTGATCGACGCCGGAGCGGGCGCAGGTGGTGCGGACGTCATGGGGGCGCTTGGTCATCAGTCGATATCCTTCAGGGCGGTGCGGAGGATGGCGGCGACCACCTCGTCCTCCTTCAGAAAGGCGTCGTGGCCATACAGCGACGGGGCCTCGACCAGCCGGAACAGGGCGGGCAGGCGGGCGGCCAGCTCGCGAATGTCGTCGATCGGCACCAGCCGGTCCGAAATGAAGCCCACGAGCGTCGTTGGCGTCCTGATGGCTTCGGGCGTCACGCTGTGCCGGTCGATCGAGTCCGACAGCGACAGCCACCGCGACGGGGTCGTGTGGGTCCGGTAGGCCTTGCCCCGCGCCGTCAGGTATTCGCAGACGGGATAGGTCTGACCCGCCGACGTCGGGGCCTCCGTCTCGAACCGTTCGGCGAACTCTTCGGCCGTGCGATAGGTGGTCATGGCCAGTTCGCGGGCCAGGGCGACGCCGTCCTCGGGCCGTCCGGCCTCCTCGGCCAGCTTCAGGATCCGCCGCTGGATGCCGCGCCAGGCGGTCGCCTGCGGATGCGCCCGATGGGCGGCGGAGACCACGATCAGCTGCTCGACCCGCTCGGGAAAGAGTTCGGCGAAGGCCAGGGCGATCATCCCGCCGTAGGAACAGCCGACGAAGGCCGCGACCGTCGGATCGCCAATCTCGTCGAGGATCAACCCCAGCAGCCGGGCCTGATCCCGGCTGGTGATGGTGACGGACTGGGCGCCGTCCTCCGCCTCGGGAGCGTAGTCGAAGGCGAGAACCTGGAAGCGGCTGAGGTCTATCGGACCCCGGATCGACACCGCGCCCGACCACCAGCCTAGGCCGTTGGTTTCGGTCCGGTGCACGAACCGCCCGGCGGAGATGCCCCCGGCCACGACAACCAAAGGCGCCCCGGCCTTGCCGTGCAGGCGTCCGACGACCTGCCGCTGGCCCAGTCGCTCCCCCGAGGCAAGCCGGAAGTCCGCCGGAATGTCGACTACGACGTCCACCGCCTTGACGTCGCGACCGATCCGCGCCGGACGCGCGGAGGGGCGACAGAGGGGTTCCGCTGAAAGGGTTTGAGTGTCGAAAGCCATGGTGTCGTCTGCATCGTCCCGCCCAGCAAGGCTCCGGATGCGATGACAGATCGTGGAGACGTCGCCTCGTCGACGCTCCACTCATCTCTCGCGGACCCTTCGAAAAGGACCCTCGCAGGAGTTGGCACCGTTCGGCTGGAAACCGATGGTTGCCCCGACGTCAAAGGGCCTATCCCTCGGTCGGTCTTGATGAGTGACTTTACGTTGCGGCTGCGAAGAGCGCCGGTCAAGAGAAAAAATCTACCCCTCGATTCCCCGGCGCGGCGAGCGAAGTGGCCAAAACGCCTCGCCTCCGACGCTGCGCGCAAAAAAGATGCGCAAAGCGGGTTGACGCCGACGGATCGCGCCGACACCCTGAGATCAACGATTTTTCCTTGGGGTCAACCTGTGTCCCGTCTCGGCTGCATCGCCGTTCCGACCTCGACCGCCGCTCTCGCGGGCCGGTCTATGACGCTCGCCACCCTCATTTCGACCACCACCGGTATGACCACCACCGGCCCCTCGCGGGCGGGAACAGGTTAGCGCGGCGGTCGAAAGACAACCAACCCAACCCGAACCCGCCCGGCCCCAGGCCAGGCGGGTTTTTCATTGCTCAGAATCCATCCCACTCCCCGAACGGACCGCCCCGATGCCCTACTCCAACGCCCGTCTCGCCGTCGTCGAGAAACCGGCCGCCGAACCCAGTCCCGCCGCCGAGGTGGTGGTGCTCAAGTTCGGTTCGTCCATTCTCCAGGACCAGTCCTGCGCCCCCGCCGTCGCGTCCGAGGTCTACGGCCACGTCCGTGCGGGGCGGAAGGTGATCGCCGTGGTCTCCGCGCTGGGCGGTCACACCGACCGACTTCTGGCCGACGCCCGCGCGCTCGGGCTCGACCACGAGAACGACCTCCTCCCGGGCTATGTGGCCCTGGGCGAGGAGAAGGCGGCGGCGCTCGTGGCCATCGCTTGCGACCGGATCGGGCTGGACGCGGCGGCATTGTCCGTACGCGAACTGGGCATCGTCGCCGACGGTCCGTCGGAGCACGCCCACCCGGTCTCGCTCCGGAGCGACGCCTTGTGGAAGGCGCTGTCCGAGCATCAGGTCGTCGTCGTTCCGGGCTTCGGCGCTGTGTCGGCGAACGGCAAGGTGGTCCTGCTGGGCCGGGGCGGATCGGACCTGACGGCGGTCTTCCTCGCCGCCGAGATGGGCCAGAAGCGGGTGCGGCTGGTCAAGGACGTCGACGGTCTCTACGACCGCGATCCGGCCTCGGCCTCGGGCAAGCCGCTGCGTTATCGCCGAGCCAGCTGGGACGACGCGCGGCGACACGGCGGCGCCTTGGTCCAGCACGACGCCATCGACATGGCGCATGAGCGGTCCGTCGAGATCGAGGTGGCCGCGCTGGGGCGCGCCGACTGCACGGTTGTGGGCGACCACTCGGCCCCTCCCGGACCCTCCGTGCCCGACGCTCCGCTGAGAGTGGCCATCGCCGGCTGCGGCGTGGTCGGCGGCGGCCTGCTTCAGAGGTTGCAGAAGGACAGCCGGTTCGAAGTCGTCGGCGTTCTGGTTCGCGACCCTGCCAAGGCTCGCGACGTCGAGGCCCCTG
This sequence comes from Brevundimonas sp. NIBR11, assembly GCF_027912535.1. NCBI lineage: Bacteria > Pseudomonadati > Pseudomonadota > Alphaproteobacteria > Caulobacterales > Caulobacteraceae > Brevundimonas > Brevundimonas sp. NIBR11. The sequence goes on from NZ_CP115465.1 coordinate 331,444, forward strand.
CCGAACTGTTCACCGCCGACCGCGAGGCGCTGCTGGATCTGCAGCCCGACATCTTGCTGGAAGCCCTGTCGGAGGGCGGCGCCGGTCACGACCTGATCAAGGCGGCTCTGGAGCGGGGCATCGACGTCGCCAGCGCCAACAAGCAGGCGATCAGCCGCGATCCGGCAGGCCTGGCCGACGCCGCTCGCGCCCATGGCTCGCAGCTGGCCTATTCGGCGGCGGTGGGTGGCGGCGCGCCCATGATCGAGACCCTGCGCGCGGCCAAGGCGGCCGGGCCGGTGAAGGGGTTCGAGGCGGTGCTGAATGGCACGGTCAACTTCATGCTCACGCGGCTCCAGGCCGGCGCCGACTTCGCCGACGCCCTGGCCGACGCACGGGTCGCTGGTTTTGCCGAGGAGGATCCGTCGTCGGATCTGGAGGGCCGGGATTCGGCTGCCAAGGTCCGTCTGCTGGCCTTCGAGGCCTTCGGCCGGACGCCGGCCGAGGCGGACGTGCCGTGCGCCGTTCTGTCGGAGGCCTTCAAGCCGGCCGGGCCGGTGCGTCAGATCGGGGCCTGCGCCCGCGATGGCGAGGGGCTTAAAGCATCGGTTTCGCTTGACGTCGGGCTGGATGACCCGTTCTTCCAGAGCCTGAACGGGGAGCGGAACGGCTTGAAAGTCTATGGCGAGGATGGGCGGGTGTGGTCCTGCAAGGGGCGCGGCGCCGGGCGTTGGCCGACGACAGAGAGCGTGCTGGCGGACCTGGCCGACATCGTGCGCGCCCGCCACGCGTCGCTAGGACACCACTGACCCTTGGCCGTCTTCACGCCTGTCACCGACGACGAGGCCCAAGGCTTCCTGGCGGACTATCCGCTGGGGGCCTTCGGGTCGCTGCACCCCATCGCCGAGGGGGTGGAGAACACCAACTACCGGCTGGAGACGGAAGGTGCGCGGCACGTCCTGACCCTGTTCGAGGCGCGGACGGATGCGGCCTCGTTGCCGTTCTGCCTGGGGCTGACAGAGCATCTGGCGGCGGGCGGTTTTCCGGCGCCGCGTCCGGTGCGACGAGCGGACGGTGGATGGGTCGGGACGCTGAACGGAAGGCCGGCGGCGGTGATCGAATGGCTGCCGGGGGGCTGGCTTCGCAACCCGTCTTCGCCCGAGGTCGAGGCGGCCGGGGCCATGCTGGCGCGGCTGCATCTGGAAGCTGAGGGTTTCGCGGCTGAACGGGCCAACCCGGTCGGCCCTGTCGTCTGGCGGGCGCTGGCGGACCGGTCGGCGACGGCGGCCAAGGGCGAGGACCGGGAGATCCTGGAGGGGGTCGAGGCGACCTTAAATTGGCTCGGAAATCCGTGGGCGGACGATCTGCCGCGCGGGCCGATCCATGCGGACTATTTCCCGGACAACGTCCTGTTTGAGAACCGGAAAGTATCCGGCGTGATCGACTTCTACTTCGGTTGCTCTGACCTCCTCGCCTACGATCTGGCCATTGCGCTGAGCGCCTGGGGGTTCGACGGGACGGGCGTTCCGATTCCGGGGGCGGTCGAGGCGTTTCGGCGAGGGTATGAGGCGGTGCGGCCGCTGTCGGCGGCGGAAGCGAAGACCCTGCCCAGGTTGGGCGAGGCGGCGGCGATCCGCTTCACCCTGACCCGTCTGCACGACCGGATCTTCCACGATCCGAACAAGCTGGTGACGCCCAAAGATCCCGGCGCCTTCTTCCGCCGCGCGGCCTGGTGGCGCGAGGCCGCCTGACCTACACGTCCAGCCATTCAAGGCCTCCGGGCAGGGCGGCGTGGGCGTAGTCCACCTGAAGCACGCGGCGGCGAGAGGGTTTGGTCGCCGGCTTCGAGGCGTGGACGATAGGTGTCGAATAGACCCAGATGTCGCCGCGATCGGCGAGGCAGACGGCCGAGGGCGTCTGTTCGGCGACGATCTTCACATCGGCTTCCGAGAGACGGCCCATGCGGTGCGAACCAGGCAGGACCAGAAGCGGCGCATTGTCCTCGTCCACCGCGTCGAGGTGGAGGCGCAGCGTGATCATCCCCTGCAGCACCTCGAACGGCGGGGCGACGTGCTGGAGGCCGCCCTTGATCGACCAGGGACCGAAGCCGTCCACTTCATGGCGCGCCTTGACCGCGATGGTCCGGTCCTGATGCCAGCCGAGACCCCAGTTGTTCTCCGATCCCTTGTCGAACAGGATGGCGCGGACTGGGAAGGCCGGATGGCCCGCCGCCTCGGTCGCGAGGCGAGCCGGAACGCTAGTCCCGGACAGCAGGGCGCCGAGCGCCGCGTCGCCCGCCAGACGGATGCCGGCCTGATCGGTGCGGACGCCGGAAAGGGCGGCTTCGAAGGCCTCGACCTGATCCTGCGACAGGGCGGCGCGGACGCGGACGGCGCCGCGCGTGGCCAGGTCTTCGGGGTTCATGGCTGTGCTCAACGATCAGGCGCCGAAGCCGCGCACGGCGGCGAGGGCAGCGTCGGCCGTGGCGTCGATGATCTCGAACCGCTCGGGCTTATCACCGAGGTCGCGGATGACTTTCGGAGGTTCTGGGTCGAAGCCGACGACGGGGGCGACGTCCCTGCCGAACTTGGCGGGATGGGCGGTGGAGAGGGCGATCACGGGCCCGCGCGATCGGTCCACGCCGCGCGCGGCCGAGAGGGCGACGGCGGTATGCGGGCAGACGACCTGGCCCCAGGTCGCATGGGCGTGGGCGATCTGGTCGCGCGTCGTGGGTTCGTCCACCGAGACGGCCGAGACCTGGGCGCGGATGGCGTTGAGCAGATCGGCGGGCAGGGTCACGGTCTCTTCGCGGGCGAAGGTCTCGAACACGCCGCGGGTCAGGTCGGCGTCGCGGCCCGAAGCCTCGAAGACGAGGCGTTCGAAGTTCGAGGGGGCCTGGACATCCATGCTGACGCTGGCGGTCTCGACAGCCGCGCGGCGGGCGTAGACACCGTCGTTGATGGCGCGGGCGAGGGCGTCGTTCTGGTTCACGGCTGCGACGAAACCCGCGACCGGCAGGCCCATCTTCTGGGCGGCGACGCCGGCGAAGGCGTCGCCGAAATTGCCGGTCGGGACGATGAAGACCGGAGCGCGGGTCTCGCCCATGGTTGCAAGCTGGGAGACGGCCGAGACGTAGTAGGGGATCTGACCGGCGAGGCGGGCCCAGTTGATCGAGTTGACGCTGGAGAACCGGCTGCCGGCGGCGCGGAGGCTTTCGTCGGACAGAAGGCCCTTCACCAGACGCTGGCAGTCGTCGAAGTCGCCCCGCACGGCGAGGTTCAGGACGTTGGGTGCCTCCACCGTGGTCATCTGGCGGCGCTGGACCGGGGAGACGCGTTCGTGGGGGTGGAGGACGATCAGGCGGACGCGGTCGGTGTTGGCGAAGGCCGCGACGGCGGCGGCGCCGGTGTCGCCGCTGGTGGCCGTGACCAGGGTCAGCCGCTCGCCCGAGGCCTGAAGCGCCTCAGACGACAGGGCGGCGGCCAACTGCATCGCCAGGTCCTTGAAGGCGGCGGTGGGGCCGTGGGACAGCTCCAGCATGTAGAGGTCGTCTTCGAGCTTTCGCAGCGGGGTGACCTCGGCGGGGCCGAAGCCCGAGGTCAGGCGACCAAGGGCGCGGTCGAGGGCGCCGTCGGGCAGGGCGGCGCCGAGGAAAGGGCCCATGGCGGCCGTGGCCATGTCCGCGTAGGCGCGGCCGGGCGCCCAGGCGTCGGGCGACAGACGGGGCCAGGCCGTCGGCATATACAGGCCGCCGTCGGGCGCCATGCCGCGCAGCAAGGCCTCGGCGAAGTCGGCGTCGGGCGAGCGGCCGCGGGTCGAGATGTAGCGATCAGGGGAGGAGGTCATCGTCTTTCTGGTTAGCCAGCGGAGCCGTGGGCGTCATCTGTTTTCAGGGTGGAACGCGGCGTTCGGATAGTCTGACGAGTTCGAATAGTCCGCCTCCTTCCGGCGGCTGGATCAGGACGGACATCTTAACCCTGTCGGTGGGACTGTCGGGTGTCGAGACGAGCGTTTCTGTGGGGAGTGTGTCTTTTCTTCGCGGGGTGCGCAGCGTCACGGTTGTTGCTATCGGACGGGGGTGACCGAGCCGACGCCATCGAACCGCCTGACCCACCTCCAGTCGCTGGAGGCTGAGGCGATCCATATCCTGCGCGAGGTGGCGGCCGAGATCGAGCGGCCCGTGATGCTGTACTCGATCGGCAAGGATTCGGCCGTGATGCTGCATCTGGCGCGGAAGGCCTTCTATCCCGGACCGATTCCGTTCCCGCTGATGCATGTCGATACGACGTGGAAGTTTCGGGACATGTACGCCCTGCGCGATCAGGTGGCGGCGGCGGGCGACGTCGATCTGAAGATCTGGATCAACGAGGACGCGCGGTCGCGGGGCATCAATCCGTTCGATCATGGCTCGCTGCACACCGACCTCTGGAAGACCGAGGGGCTGAAGCAGGCGCTGGATCATCACGGGTTTCAGGCGGCGTTCGGCGGCGCCCGGCGCGACGAGGAGAAGTCGCGGGCCAAGGAGCGGATTTTCTCCTTCCGCTCGGCCGGGCATCGTTGGGATCCCAAGAACCAGAGGCCCGAGCTCTGGCGGCTCTACAATACGCGGATCGGGGCGGGGGAGAGCATCCGCATCTTCCCGATCTCGAACTGGACCGAGCTGGATGTGTGGCAATACATCGAGCAGGAAGCGATCCCCGTCGTGCCGCTGTATTTCGCCGCCGAACGGCCGGTGGTGGAGCGGGACGGGGCGCTGATCCTGGTCGACGACGAGCGGATGCGGCTAAACCCCGGGGAGACCCCGACGGTGCGGTCGGTCCGGTTCAGGACGCTTGGCTGCTATCCGCTGACCGGCGCGGTGGAGAGCGAGGCGGCGTCGGTCGTCGACATCATCGCCGAGATGAAGGCCTCCACCACCTCCGAGCGTCAGGGGCGGGTCATCGATCACGACCAGGCCGCCTCGATGGAGAAGAAGAAGGCGGAGGGGTATTTCTGATGAAATCCCTGTTGCGCTTCATCACCTGCGGGTCCGTGGACGACGGTAAGTCGACCCTGATCGGGCGGCTGCTCTACGACACCAAGACGATCCTCGACGACCAGATGTCGGCGCTGGAGGCCGACTCCCTGAAAGTGGGGACGCAGGGGGCGAACATCGACTTCGCCCTGCTGGTCGACGGGCTGGCGGCCGAGCGGGAGCAGGGGATCACCATAGACGTGGCCTACCGATTCTTCGCGACCGAGCGGCGGAAATTCATCGTCGCCGACACGCCGGGGCACGAGCAGTACACCCGCAACATGGTCACCGGGGCTTCGACCGCCGACGCGGCAGTGATCCTGATCGATGCCCGCAAGGGCGTGCTGGTCCAGACGCGGCGGCACTCGTACCTGTGCGCCCTGCTGGGCATCCGGAAGGTGGTGCTGGCGGTCAACAAGATGGATCTGGTCGGGTGGGATCCCGCCCTGTTCGCCGAGATCGTGGAGGACTATTGCGCCTTCGCCGACAGCATCGGACTGGACGATGTCACGCCCATCGCCCTGTCGGGGCTGACGGGAGAGGGGGTGGTCGCGGCCGCGCCGGTGTTCGATCAGCCGACGCTGCTGGAGTGGCTGGAAGGGGTCGAGGTCGGGGACGATGCGGCGGCCCAGCCGTTCCGGATGCCGGTGCAGTGGGTCAATCGTCCGAACCCGGAGTTTCGGGGCTATGCGGGTTTGATCGCTGCCGGGACGGTGCTGGCCGGCGATCGGGTGCGGGTGCTTCCGGCGGGCCGGGAGAGCCGGATCGCGCGGATCGTGGCCATGCCTGCGGATCTCGCCGAGGCGGCGGCCGGGCAGTCGGTCACCCTGACGCTGGAAGACGAGGTCGATATCTCGCGCGGCGACGTCATCGTGGCGGCGGACAGCCCGGTCGAGGTCGCAGACCAGTTCGAGACCACGGTGGTCTGGATGGACGAGGACGCCCTGTCGCCCGGCCGCTCCTACCTGCTCAAGGTCGGGGCGCGCACGGCGACGGCCCAGGTCACGGCGATCAAGCACCGGGTCAACGTCAACACGCTTGAGAAGCTGGCGGCCAAGCGGCTGGAGCTCAACGACATCGCGGTCTGCAACCTGTCGCTGGATCGGCCGATCGCCTTCGAGCCGTACGAAGCGAACCGCGATCTGGGCGGCTTCATCCTGATCGACCGGATATCAAACCGGACGGTGGGGGCGGGGATGATTCGCTTCGCCCTGCGCCGCGCGGACAACATCCACTGGCAGGCCATCGACGTGGACCGCGACGCCCGGGCGGCGATGAAGGGACAGAAGGGGGCGGTCGTCTGGCTGACCGGACTGTCCGGGGCGGGCAAGTCCACCATCGCCAACCTGGTGGACAAGCGGCTGCACGCCCTGGGGCGGCACACCTATCTGCTGGACGGGGACAACGTCCGTCACGGGCTGAACCGGGATCTGGGCTTCACCGAGGAGGACCGGGTCGAGAACATCCGCCGGGTCGCCGAGGTGGCGCGGCTGATGGCCGATGCGGGCCTGATCGTCATCACCGCCTTCATCTCTCCGTTCCGGGCCGAGCGGCGGATGGCGCGGGAGCTGATGGGCCCGGGAGAGTTCCTAGAGGTCTTCGTCGATGCGCCGCTGGCGGTCGCGGAGGCGAGGGACGTGAAAGGGCTGTACGCCAAGGCGCGGGCGGGGGGACTGAAGAATTTCACCGGCATCGACAGCCCATACGAGGCGCCCGAAGCCGCCGAAATCGTCATCGACACCACGGCCGTCAGCGCGGTGGAGGCCGCGGAAGCGATCGTGAAGCGGGTGCTGGAAGGCTGACTTTCGGGCCTCTTGAGGGTATTGGGTCGCCGACGATGACCTATCCCGCCCACAGACTGTCCGTCGCGCCCATGATGGACTGGACCGACCGGCATTGCCGGGCGTTCCACCGCGCCCTGTCAGCGAAGGCCCTGCTCTATACCGAAATGGTCACGGCGCCGGCGGTCATCCATGGGGATCGCGAGCGGCTGCTGGGGTTCGATGCGGTCGAGCATCCAGTGGCGCTGCAACTGGGCGGGTCCGATCCGGCGCAACTGGCGCAGGCGGCCCGGATCGGGGCGGCCATGGGGTATGACGAGGTCAATCTGAACGTCGGATGCCCGTCGGATCGGGTGCAGTCGGGGCGGTTCGGCGCCTGTCTGATGCGAGAGCCCGAGCTGGTGGGGGACTGTATGGCCGCGATCCGCGAGGCGGTGGACGTGCCCGCCACGGTCAAGTGCCGGATCGGGGTGGACGATCAGGATCCGACCGAAAGCCTGTTCGCGACGGTGGACGCCTCGGCGGCCGTGGGGGTCAAGACCTTCATCATCCATGCGCGCAAGGCCTGGCTGAAGGGCCTGTCGCCCAAGGAGAACCGGGACGTACCGCCGCTGGACTACGCCCTGGTGCGGCGGCTGAAGCGGGAGCGGCCGCATCTGACGGTCTGCATCAACGGCGGCATCGCCTCGCTGGACGAGGCGGAGGCGCATCTGGACACCGCCGATGGGGTGCAACTGGACGGGGTCATGCTGGGCCGGGCCGCCTATCACGAGCCGGCCCTGCTGGGGCAGGTCGACCGGCGGCTGTTCGGGGCGGGGGCGCCCGATGTGGAGCCGTTCGAGGCCATCGAGCGGTACAGGCCTTATCTGGCCGCGCGGCTGGAGGAGGGGACAAGTCTGCACGCCATGACCCGGCACATGCTGGGCCTGATGCATGGACGGCCGGGGGCGCGCGCGTTCCGCCGCATCCTGACGGTCGAGGCGATCAAGCCGGGCGCGGGTCTGGACGTGGTGGACCGGGCCATGGACGCCGTACGCGAGGCCGGGGCGCGGCGGGAAGCCGCTTGACCCGGTTGACGATCCTTTAAGCATAACCGGGACAAGCCTGCGGGCATGACCCGCATCACACTGATCGCCCTGACACTTCTGGCCTGCACGGCGGGCGTCGCAGAGGCGCAGAGCCGGCATCCCCGATCCCCCATCACCGCCGCCCTGAACGCCGGAACGACCGGGGTGGGCGCCGAGGTGCAGCTGAATCTCGGGCCGGTTTTTGCCGTTCGTGGCGGGATCGATACGCTGGGCTACGATTTCGATCAGTCCTACAGCGACGTGGATTATTCGGGGAGGTTCGACTTCGACACGGTGTCGGGGTTCGTCGATCTGCATCCGTTCCTGAATGGGTTCCTCATCTCCGGCGGGGTGTATGTGGGGGACCGGACAATCAATCTCAACGGACAGCCGACGGCGCCGGTGGAGATCGGCGGGGCGACGTTCACGCCCCAGCAAGTCGGGACGCTGAGCGGGCGGGTCAAGCTGTCGGACACGGCGCCCTTCGTGGGCATCGGCTATGACGACAGCTTCTATCGCGAGGGTCGCTGGGGCTTTCGAGGCATCGTCGGTGTGGCCTGGAGCCAGCAGCCGGAAGTCGGCCTGTCGTCGTCGGGCGGGAGCCTGTCGAACGATCCGGCCTTTCGGGCGCGGCTGGAGCAGGAGGCGCGCGACATCCAGGAAGACGCCGAGGACAAGGCCTTCTTCCCTGTGGTGCAGCTGGGTCTGACGGCGCGCTTCTAATCCCGCGCGGGCGGGTCTAGACCGCCGTCGTGGCTTCCATTCCCCTGAACGAACTGGCCCTGCTGGCCGCCGCGATCCTGGCGGCGGGACTGGCGGGCGGACTGATCGCCGGCCTGTTCGGTGTCGGCGGCGGGACCGTTCTGGTGCCCGCCCTCTTCTATGCCTTCTCGGTGCTGGGGCTGGGCGGGGAGAGCAATCTGCATGTGGCCATCGGCACCTCTCTTCTGACCATCGTCGCGACGTCGTGGCGGTCGCTGGGGGCGCACCGAGCGCACGGGGCGGTGGACGAGGAGATCCTGAAGACCTGGACGCCGTGGGTCGCGGGCGGAGCTCTGATCGGGGCGGCGATCGCGGGCTTCACCTCCATGGAGGGGCTAGCGGTGGTCTATGGCGTCTGCCTGATCCTGGTCGCGGCGCAGCTGGGGCTACTGCCCGAGCATGTGACCCTGAGGCGGGAGATGCCGACAGGCTGGTGGCGGCGCGGGGTCGGCGGGCTGGTCGGGCTGTTGTCCGCCATGATGGGGATCGGCGGCGGGAGCCTTGGCGGGATGGTCATGACCCTGTGTGGGCGGCCGATCCATCAGGCCGTGGCGACGGCGTCGGGGTTCGGCCTGGCCATCGGATCTGCTGCGACCCTCGGCTTCGTGGTATTCGGGTTCGGGGCGGAAGGACGGCCGCCGCTGAGCCTGGGCTACGTCAACGTCCCGGCGGCGGTAGCCATGGGTGTGCTGACCACCCTGGTGGCGCCGTACGGCGCGCGGCTGGCGCATCGGCTGGACAAGAGGGTCCTGCGCCGGGTGTTCGCCGTCTACATGCTGGCGACGGCTATCTCCGTGATGTTGAAGGCGTTTTAGTCGCGATTTGCAGTCGGCCGCAAAACGGTGAGTTCGTGGCGATTTCGGCTAGGCAGAGACTGCAGAAACCGGCGAGTTCGGTGACGGATGATATGCAATCCCAGCCAAAACCGTGCTGAAACTCTGCAGAGACTGCAATCAGGGACGCAGCGTGAGCCCGGTCGGGCGGGCCTCGAACGCCGACAGCCGGCCCAGATAGCTCATGCCCAGGAGGGAGTGGGGGAGGCCTTTCTCGACGACCAGGGCGCGGACCTTGTCGACGCGGGCGCCGGAGACGGCGACGTGGTCCAGTTCGACGGCGGCGGCTTTGGCGGGGCCGGAGGCGGTCTCGACGGTCTGGGTGAAGTCGGCGGGCGTCAGGCGAAGGCCGAGGCGCAGCGCGTCCTGACGGGTCAGGGCGACAACCGACGCGCCGGTGTCGACCAGGACGCGGATGGCGCGGCCGTCGATATCGGCCTCGGCCCAATAGTGGCCGTCGGCGGAGCGGGCGATCTGGGCGGGCTGGCCCGGGGCGGTGGGGCTGGCCGGCTGGATGTGATGCGCAGGCGCCTCCGCGGCCGCCGCCGTGCGCGGTTCCTGGTGCGTCAGCCACCAGGCGACGCTCAGCGAGGACAGGGTCGCGATGCCCATGACGATCGCGGACTGAAGATCTAGACGCAACTCGGGACACCTTCGGGACCGACCGCTTCTGCGGCTGTCATCACAGTGCACGACCGGTGTTGGGATGCGGTGAAGCGACGTGGCTGACGAAGGGTTAAGAGCTAGAGACCCAGTTTGGCGGGGTCGATGTTCGCTTCTCGCGACGGAAGTTCGGTCATGATCTCAGCGCGTTGTTCGTCGGTAAGGCGGGACCAGCCGCCGATCTCCTGAAGCGTCCGGTAGCAGCCCAGGCAGAGCCCTGAGGGCCCGTCGACAATGCAGACCTGCACACACGGGGTGGCGATGGAGCGTGGCGGCGGCGCTACAGCGGACGACATGATTGCGAAAACTACTCCGAAAACGGACTAAAAAGCTTGCGTCTCAAACTGAGTGTGACACATTGAAGACGACGCGAAACGACTGAGAGGGTGAAAACCCCTGGGAGCACGACGCGTCTCTTTTCATCGTTCAGCGAAAGGAGACGCCAAGATGAACGACAAGGAGAAGAACCTCCAGCACGCCATGATGTCCTTCGCCATTTGGGGCGGGATGCTGGTGGGCCATCGACAGCCTCGCCAGAGCGAGCGGGTGGTCAGCCACCCATCGAACTTCGTACCCTTCCGATACGGGAAGAAGGACTAGAACGCAGAAAGCCCCGGTCGCAGGACCGGGGCTTTTGTTTTGGGTGAAGTCGCGTCCCTCTCCCGCAAGGGGAGAGGGCCTTTTGTTTGTCACCCCTCGCGGGCCGGGGTCTGCATGGACCGGGTGGCGGGGACGCCGACGGTCGGGGTGCGGGTGGCGCCGGCGGCCTGGCCGGGCTTCATGAACTTCACCAGGACGCGCTGGCCGATCAGGAGCGGCGCGTCCCCGGCGGCGACGACCACTTCCACGACGCGTTCGTCGGAGCGTTGCGACGGATCGTCCGAGGCCAGTTTGCGGGCGCCGAAGACGGCGGCGCGGCGCAGGACCGTGCCAACGTAGACCTTGGACGGATCGCCCTCGGGGGTGATCTCGACCGCCTGACCGGTGGTGACGTTGGGGATGTCGGATTCAACGATCTCGGCGCGGGCGATACGGGGGGCGTTGGGCTCCAGGTCGAACATGTTGGACACGTTCAGGGTCGAGGCGCCGGCGCCCGGGTTGGCGTAGCGGCGGACGATGCGGCCGTCGGCCGGCGAGCGGATCACCGTCAGTTCGACATTGTAGGCGGCCTGGTCGCGCCGGGCGCGGGCGGTCTGGACCGCGGCCTGCTGCGAGCCGAGGCGGGCCTGGGCCTGGGCGATGGCGTCGCGGGCCTGATCGAGACGCTGGGCGGCCACGAAGTTGGTGGAGACCAGGCGCTCCAGGCGGTCGTACTCGCGCTGGGCCGTGCGGATGTCGACCTGGATCAGGTTGAGCTGGCTCTGGGCGGCGGCGAGATCGGCGGAGGCGGTCTGGAGCGACAGGCGGGCCTCGTCGTCCTCCTGACGGGCCAGGATCTGGCCGGCCGTGACCTGATCGCCTTCCTGCACCAGGACTTCGCGCACGACGCCGCCGCGACGGGCCGCGATCTGGATGATGCCGCCCTCGATGTCGACCTTGCCGTTGGCGATCGCGGCGTAGGGGCTGACCTCGCGCGTCGCCTCGGCCTTCTCGGCCTCGGCTTCCTTGGAGGCGTTGGCGCCCTGGACCATGGTGAAGCCCACCACGAGGACGATGATCAGCACGATGCCGATCCAGAGCCATTTGTTCTTCAGGAAGGCGGGCATGGAGAAGGTCCTCGGGACGAAGTCTTAGTGGTGGGACGCGAGGGTCGCGTCGGGATTGGGCGTGTGGCGCTCGTCGGAGACGATGACGCCGTCCTCGATCTTGATGACCCGGTCGGCCCAGGCCTCCAGGCGCGGGTCGTGGGTGACGCAGATGACGGCGGCGCCGTGTTCGGTGGCGGCGCGGCGGAGCAGGCGGATGACCACCTGGCCGTTCTCGCCGTCCAGCGCCGAGGTCGGTTCATCGGCGAACAGGATCTTCGGGTCCTTGGCCAGGGCGCGGGCGATGGCGACGCGCTGCTTCTCGCCGCCCGACAGGATGGCGGGGCGCTGATGCAGGCGGTGGGCCAGGCCCACCTCGGTCAGGGCTTCCGTGGCGCGCTTCTTCGCACGATCCGGGGACAGACCCTGGAATTTCAGCACGATCTCTACCTGCTGCAGGGCGGTCAGGGCGGGGAAGAGGTTGAAGCCCTGGAAGATGAAGCCGCAGTGGTCGAGGCGGAATTTGTCGATCCGGCCGAGGGACAGCTTCCACAGGTCGTCGACGTCGAGCGCATCGACCCGACCTTCCTCGGGGCGCAAGAGGCCCGACAGGGCCGCGATCAGAGTGGACTTTCCGGACCCGGACGGTCCCATGACCATGGTCAGATCGCCGTGGCGGGCGTCGAAGTCGACGCCCTTCAGCACTTCGACGAAGGATTTGCCGGACTTGAAGCGTTTGACCAGTCCTTTGGCCTCGATGGCGAAGTCCCCGTGCTTGCCGTGGACCTTTGTGTGCGTCGGGGCGCCGTGCGGGGTGAAGTCGATCATCGCAGCAGGTCCGCTGGCTGGCTGTTCTTGAGGATGCCGAGCGACAGGGCGCCTGAGACCATGGCGATCACGATCAGGCCGCCGCCGACGACGAGCAGCAGGACAGGAGGCAGGGCGATGATGACCGCGCCCATCATGGCAAGCGCCTGAAGCCCCATGGTCAGGAGGATGGCGGCGACCACGCCGACGCAGCCGACCCAGAAGCTGAGCTCCATGACGATGCGGTTCAGCGAACCCATGCCGACGCCGAGGGCGCGCAGGGAGGCGAACTCCTTGATGTTGGCCATGATGGCGCCGCGCAGGGTCTGCCAGGTGATGGCGACGCCGATGATGGTGCCCAGCACCACGCAGCCGCCAATGATGATGACCAGGATGCCTTCCTCGAACATGGCGCCGGCGTTGGCGTCGGCGAGCTCCTGACGGGTCCAGGCCTTCCACTGGCCGTCGCCTTGGGTGTTGAGCTCGGCGGCGACGCGCTGGGCCTGAGACGGGTCGCGCAGCTTGACCATCAGGGGACCGACGCGCGGGCCGGTATCGGCCTGGCCCACCATGCGAAGCGTATCGCGCGACATGATGACGGTGGCCTGCATCATGTTGGGATAGCCGCGGGTGATCCCGACGACCGTCACGGTCTGGCCGTTGTAGAGCGCCTTTTCGCCGAGCTTGACGCCGAGCTTGCCGACGGCCGTCTCGTCGATGGCGACGGTGTAGGGCTGGCGAAGGGCGTCGACGAGTTCGCGGGAATAGTCAGTCGGGATGGTGACGGAGCCTGGCGTGGTGTCGATGATCGAGGCCTGGACGAACTGCTGGCGCGGGGCGCCCATCTTCGCCCGGTCCGCCTGGGACATGGTCGGATCGACGTTCTTGATCGACTGGAAGGAGCCGCCGGCGCCGTCCAGTGGCTGGACCTCGACCACCTCGGGGTTATTGTAGACTTGGGGGATG